>RXIX01000005.1 GCA_003989075.1 Candidatus Competibacteraceae bacterium
CCCTCGCGGCGGTAATACAGCTCCTCACCGCTTTCCAGTTCAGCCGGCTCGAACTCCCCCGACAGCAGATCGATCAGGGCCTGGCGTTCATCGGCGTCGCTAAAGCGTGGAATCGGCGCCGGATGATAGGGCGCAGGGTCAATGCGGTCGCAGTGCAGCGGCTTGACCGGGCCGACCGTCTGACGGAACAGCGTCCGGTCCTGCGGATCCAGTGTGAACGACTTGGGCATGGGCGCCTCGGGAGCGGGGCGGGACAAGGGCAACAGGCAACGCCTGTCATTTTAGCGTCAGCATGGGCGGCTATGATACGCTGCACTGCCCGCTTACCTGGGCGCAACGCGAGTCCGCCCATGCACATACTGGTCAGCAATGATGATGGTTATCAGGCACCGGGGCTGCTCCGGCTGGTGTCGGCGCTGCGTGAACTGGCCGAGGTCACCGTGGTTGCGCCCGATCGCGATCGCAGCGGTGCCAGCAATTCCCTGAGCCTGAAAAACCCGCTGTACGTCACCCGCCACGATAACGGCTTCTACAGCGTCGAGGGCACGCCCACCGACTGCGTGCATGTTGCCATCACCGGCCTGCTCGACCGTGAGCCGGACATGGTGGTCTCCGGCATCAACAACGGCGCCAACCTCGGCGACGACGTGATCTATTCCGGCACGGTGGCGGCAGCCATGGAAGGACGCTTTCTTGGCCTGCCGGCAATCGCCCTGTCCCAGACCGCGCCGTGCCCGCAGCATTTCGACAGCGCCGCCCGGGTTGCGGTCTGGCTGGTGCGCCGCCTGTGCGAACAGCCCCTGCCGCCCGATACCATCCTGAACGTCAATGTCCCTGATCGGCCCTGGGAGCACCTGGCGGGTTTCCAGGCCACCCGCCTAGGCCATCGCCACAAGTCTGAACCGGTCATCAGGAGTGAGGATCCGCGTGGCCGGCCAATCTACTGGGTCGGTCCGGCCGGCCCCGAGCAGGATGCGGGACCGGGCACCGATTTCCACGCGGTGCGCGCCGGCCGGGTGTCCATTACCCCGCTGCAGGTCGATCTCACCCGTCATGGCGCACTGCCCGGATTGGCGGAATGGCTGCGCTGATCAATGATAAAAAATCATGGACGAGGCCTGATGTGTCATTTTTGGGTGACGTAATTACGCTAGACTTGCGTGGTTTATGAAGTTTATTATTGTCAAGCGCTTAATGTTCCGTGGCAGGGATGCATAAGGACGGCATGCAAGCGCGGGCCATCGCGGCGATGCGCATCAGCACGACCGCACCCCGGCCCAGCCGCAACGATAAAAACAGCATGACCAGGCACGACCTGATTGCAGGTTGTAGCCGCGTGAAAGTCCACCAAGCGAAGAAAGACGAGGAGGTCACCCCATGTCCCGACGGATGAACGCCTGTCTGGAAACGATCGTGTGCGAAAGCGATTTGCGCATCGACGATTCCCTGCTCGAAGATGAAAAGCTGGATGATGCCGACGAGGATGAAGCGGTCGCGGTAGACGCCAGCGCCCTGGATACGGTGGAAAATGCCTGGATAGCGCCAGCGGCGGTCCCCGCGCGGGAAGTCACCCAGGAGGAACTGGACGCTACCCGCATGTACCTGAGTGAGATCGGCTTTTCGCCTCTGCTCACTGCCCAGGAAGAGGTATATTACGCCCGCCGCGTACTGCAGGGTGATGCTGCCGCCCGCAATCGCATGGTCGAGAGCAACCTGCGTCTGGTGGTCAAGATCGCCCGCCGCTACATGAATCGTGGCCTGAGCCTGCTCGACCTGATCGAGGAGGGCAACCTGGGCCTGATCCACGCCGTCGAAAAGTTCGACCCTGAGCGCGGTTTCCGCTTTTCCACCTACGCGACCTGGTGGATTCGCCAGACCATTGAGCGGGCGCTGATGAATCAGACCCGCACCATTCGTCTGCCCATTCATATCATCAAGGAAATCAACGGCTATCTGCGCACTGCCCGCCATCTGACGCAAACGCTCGATCACGAACCGACCGCCGATGAGATCGCCCAGGCGATGGGCAAATCGGTCACCGAGGTCAAGCGGATGCTGCAGCTCAACGAGCGCACCGCGTCGGTGGATACACCTATCGGCAAGGACGAGGATCGCTCGCTGCTCGATGCCATCCCCGATGACAACAACCCCGATCCGGCGCAATTACTGCAGGATGCCGACCTTAACGAAAAGCTGGAACTGTGGCTGGGCCAGCTCAACGACAAGCAGCGCATCGTGGTCGAGCGGCGCTTTGGTTTGGGTGGCCAGGAAAAGGCAACCCTGGAGCAGGTCGGCAATGAAATTGGCGTCACCCGTGAGCGGGTGCGGCAGATTCAGATCGATGCGCTGCGCCGCCTGCGCAAGATTCTGGAAAGCCAGGGCTTTTCCCGCGACTGTCTGTAAGGTCCAACTCCCGTGGCCGGAGTCGTGGCCGCGCCCGGCAGCGGCGCGCGACTTCAGCCGATCAACAGCGCCGCCACCACCCGCCGTCCCTCCAGCATCAGAATGTTGTAGGTGCGGCAGGCGGCGGCGGTATTCATGATCTCCACCCCGATACCGCGTGTGAGCAGTTCGCGGGTCAGGCGCGGATGCGGAAATCGCTGCTGCTCGCCGGTGCCCAGCAGCACGATCTCCGGTTCCAGGGTGGCGACCGTCGCGATGTGCGTCTCGTCCAGCTCGGCCAGGCACTGCGGCGGCCAGTCAGTGATCAACCGTTCCGGTGTAATGATCAGGCTGCGGCGCAGCTCACGTTCATTGACGTTGACCCAGCCCGGACCATAGCTCTTGATGCTGTACTTGTTGCTGTCAGTGTCGAGGCTAAAACGCATGCAATCCCTCCTGTTCCTCTGGACGATTAAAGTCCGGCATGGCCGAATACCGCTGTGGTCGGCCCCTGCAATTGTGAGCCGCCCACTTTGCCCAAGGTTCCACGCCAGCACCAGCCCCCTCCAGCCGCTGACCCGGAGAATACACCGATGAGCGACCATCCACCGTGCACCATCCACGCCCTGGAACTGGGGCGCATGGCCAACTTTATCTATGTGATTCACGATCACGCCAGCAACCGCGCCGCCGTGGTCGATCCGGCCTGGGATGTGCCGGCCATCTGGGCGGTGGCCGCGCAGCGCGGTTTGCGCATCACCGATATCCTGCTCACTCACAGCCATTTCGACCATATCAACGGTGTCGAGGCACTGCTGAACCACAGCGATGCCCAGTTGCACCTGCTGCGCGCCGAGGCCGCGTTCTGGGATCGCTATCTGGATCTGCCGACCCTGCACGACGGGGGCGACCGCATTCAGCTCGGCGATACCGAAATCGAGATTCTGCACACGCCCGGTCATACCCCAGGCTCGGCCTGCTACCGGGTGGGCCGGCAGGTGCTGACCGGCGATACCCTGTTTGTCTTCGGCTGCGGACGCTGCGATCTGCGCGGCGGCGACCCGGAACAGATGTACCACAGCCTGCGCCGGCTGGGCGAATACCTGCCCGCCGACACGCTGATCCGTCCCGGCCATAACTATGGCATCACCCCGGTTTCGACCCTGGCCGAGCAGCGCGACGGCAATCCATTCCTGCATTTCGACGACTGCCCCGGCTTTGTCGAGTATCGCATGCACCTGCACGATCGCGAGGAGCCGTACCGGGCCGAGCCGCGCCGCGTCTGAATTCCGCGCCCGGCAACATGCCCCACGGCTGCCGCCCGCTCCAGCGTTTTTGCCCGGAGCCGGGCGTTTTCCATCCGAAACCGCGTGAATGAAACCATGATCGTCAATTGCAGCGCTTATGCCGATGGCCACCGGCTGCCGGCATTCACCCTTGAAGATATTCCCGAGCTGCGCGGCCAGCCCAATTCATTCGTCTGGATCGGGCTGCGCGAGCCTGACGAAGCACTGATGAACCAGATCCAGAGCCTGTTTAGCCTGCATGAACTGGCTACCGAGGATGCCCATCGCGCCCACCAGCGCCCCAAGGTCGAATGGTATGGCAACAGCCTGTTCGTCGTGCTGCACACCGCCCAGATGCGCGACGGGCAGGTCGATTTTGGCGAGACGCATCTGTTCGTCGGACCGGATTACCTGGTTTCGGTGCGCCACGGCGCCTCACTGCCCTACACGCCGGTGCGGACCCGTTGCGAGAGCAGTCCGCATCTGCTGCGCAAGGGGCCGGGCTTCGTGCTTTACGCGATTCTCGATTTCGTGGTGGATCACTATTTTCCGATCCTCGATGAGATGGAGGATGCGGTCGATGCGCTGGAGGAGCGCTTTTTCCAGGGTGAGTTCAATCCCGCCGACATCGCCCGGCTCTACGAACTGCGCCGCGAACTGGTCGAACTGCGCCGGGCTGCCGTGCCGCTGGCCGAGGTGTGCAGCAATCTGACCGATGCGCTCACCGTACTGATTCCCGATGAGATCCGCCCCTATCTGCGCGATGTGCACGATCACGCCCTGCGCATCGGCGACACTCTGGATATCATCCGCGAGATGCTGGCCAATGCCCTGCAATTCAGCCTGTCGCTGGGCGCGGCGCGGCAGAATGAAGCGACCAAGAAACTGGCCGGCTGGGGTGCGCTGCTGGCGATTCCGACCATGATTTTCAGTATTTACGGCATGAATTTCGCGGTCATGCCGGAACTGCGCTGGGCCTATGGCTATCCGGCGCTGATGGGTGTAGTGGTGGTGATTTGCCTGCTGCTGTATCGCTCGCTCAAGAAATCCGGCTGGCTGTAGCGGATGTTCAGCTTCACGCCAATTGGCTATATCCAGTCCTGTTTTCGCGAGAAGTTCGGCATTCCCCGTCAGCCTGGCCTGGCGCCGGCGGCGCGCGCCACCCTGGAACTGGTGCCGCCGTATGCCCGTGCGGAGATGGTGCGCGGTCTGCAGGGCTACTCGCATGTGTGGCTGCTGTTCGTCTTCCATGGCGTGCCGGCCGGGCGCTGGCAACCGATGGTGCGACCGCCGCGCCTGGGCGGCAATCGCCGTCTGGGTGTATTCGCCACCCGCTCGACCTTCCGGCCCAATCCACTGGGCCTATCGGTGGTGACTCTGGATGGTATCGGCAGCCACGCTGGCCGAGTGGTGCTACACCTGAGCGGCGTCGATCTGCTCGATGGCACGCCGGTGCTGGATATCAAACCCTATCTGCCCTATGCCGACTGCCTGCCGGAGGCGCGCAGTGCCCTGGCGCCGGAAGCGCCGGCCTGGCGGCCGGTGCACTTCAGCGCAGCAGCGGCGGCATTCTGCGCGCGGCAGCCGGAGGGTGGCGCGCTGCGCGAGCTGATCGAGCAGGTACTGCGCCAGGATCCGCAACCGGCCTATCAGCATGCGGCAACGGCGCGGCGTTATGGCATGCGCCTTTACGATTACGATGTGCGCTGGGAACTGCGCGACGATGGCGCCTGGGTGATGGACATCGTGCCGGCGACTGGTTAGGCCGGGAATCGACAAAATCCACAAAAAGCATAAAATCAGCAATTCTTCCCCACGATTTGTGTGAGGTTGTCGATGAGCGGTCGGTATTTGACCACCCATGACATTGCCCGCCTGCTGATGGTATCACCGGGCTCGGTGCGGCTCTGGTCGGAAAAGGGCTGGTTGCCGGCGCAGACCACGCCCGGCGGCCATCGCCGCTTTCTGCGGCGCGATGTCGAACGTTTCGCCCGCGAGCGTGGACTGCATCTGAGCGATGCGTTGCCGCGCGAACTGCGCGTGCTAATCGTCGATGATGAGGCCCCCCTGGTCGGATTCCTGGCCGAACTGCTGCGCAACTGCGGCCAGCCGGTCGCAGTGGAAACCGCCAGCGATGGTTTCGAAGCCGGGCAGAAAATCCATGCCTTTCAGCCTCATGTGGTGCTGCTCGACCTGATGATGCCCGGGCTGGACGGCTTTCGCGCCTGTCAGCGCATCAAGCGCGATCCGGCTACCCACCATATTCGCGTGGTAGCGATGACCGGCTACTACTCCGAGGATAATTTGCGCGGCAGCCTGGATGCGGGCGCCGATGCCGTGCTGGCCAAGCCCTTCGAGCGGGAATCGCTGCTGGCGGCGCTACGACTGGATATCGGCTGGCCGCTGCCAGTCAGGTCCACCGCAGCGGAGGGGCCATGACCGACCAGTTGACCCTGCGCGATCTGGTGCGGCGACCGCCGATTACCGTCAAGCCGGGCGATGCCATCGAGCTTGCCCTGAGCTTGATGGAGGCGCATCGGATCAGCGCGGTGATCGTGATTGCCGGGCGGCGCCCGGTTGGCATCTTTACCGAGCGCGATGCGGTGCGCCTGCTGCTGGGTAATGCAGCCCGCGACAGCCTGCCGGTCGAGGCGCTGATGACGCCGCGCCCGGTGACCGCGCCCGGCAGCATGGCCTTCCTCGAAGGCTACTACCGTATGACTGAGCACCGCATTCGGCACCTGATTCTGGTTGACGAAGCCGGCGATCTCGCAGGCATCGTCACCGAAACCGATTTCATGCGCCATCTGAAGCTCGATGCCTTCCTGGAACCGCAGCGGGTCGAGGCGCTGATGACCCCGCAGCCGATCACGCTCGGGCCACAGGCCACGGTTGCCGAGGCGCTGGCTCTCATGCATCAGCACCGCATCAGCTCGATCGTGGTCACGGGCGCCGGCTGCCCGATCGGCATTCTCAGCGAGCGTGACGCGGTGCGTCTGGCGCGGCAGGGTTTGGCGCTGCACCAGATCCCGCTGGAGGTGGTGATGAGCCAGCCGGTGCGCGCCGTCAGCACCGAAACCCTGGCCCACGAGGCCAACGCGCGCATGAAGGAGGAGCGCATCCGCCACTTGGCCGTTGTCGATAGCGCCGGACAACTGGCCGGCATTCTCACCGAACACGACATGGTCAAGGGCCTGCAGGGTCGCTACACCGAGTTCCTGCGCCGCGTGATCGAGCATCAGGGTCGCGAACTGAGCGAAGCCCGCCAGGTGCTCAGCGAAACCCTGGTGCTGGAACATATCCTGCGCGGCGCGCTGGACGTGGCCCTGGTCGCTGCTGACCGTGACCGGCGGGTGCATTACATCAATCCAGCAGCGGCGGCGCTGTTTGGCGTCGAGCGCGGTGCAGCGCGTGGCCAGAGTCTGGAAGCGCTGCATCATCTGGCTGGCCTCGACGAGGCACAGCTGGCCACCGGCCTGGCCGCCGCCGATGCTGGCGCCAGCCATGAATACCGCTGCAGCGGACCCTTGACGGCCATGCTGCACACCTATCAGGGCCGCATTGCGCCGATCATCGACGAGGGCGGCCAGCATCTGGGCTATGTGCAGACTCTGCACGACATTACCGCTGAATTGCGCCACCAGCAGGCGCGCGAACGCCTGGAGCGCGAACTGTTCCAGGCGCGCAAGATGGAAGCGATCGGCCAGTTGGCCGGTGGCATCGCCCATGATTTCAACAACATCCTGGCCACCGTGCTCGGCTATACCCAGTTGACGCTGGATTTGTACGGCGACGCGGGCGGCAAACTGCGCGATTACCTGGAGCAGGTGCAGGCCGCCGGTCGCCGCGCCCGGGCCCTGGTGCGATCGATGCTGACCTTCAGCCGGGGCAGCAACGCGCCGCCACAGCCGCTGCAACTGCTGCCGCTGATCAAGGAAATCGTCAAGATGCTGCGTCCGACCCTGCCGTCCACCTATCGTCTGGAGCTGCACAGCGAGTCCGGTTTGCCCGAGGTGCTGATCGATCCGATCCGCCTGCAGCAGATGGTGCTGAACCTGGTGCTGAATGCCCGCGATGCCCTGGATGTGCATGGCCGCATTGAGGTGCGCTTGTACCGCGATCTGGCGATCAGCGGCGATTCGGCGGTCACCGGCCGGCCGCTGCAGGGTGACTGGCTGGTGCTGGCGGTCGCTGATGATGGTCATGGCATGACGCCCGAGGTGCTCGAACATGCCTTCGAGCCGTTTTTCACCACCAAGGCCATAGGCCAGGGCAGTGGCATGGGGCTGGCTGTGGTGCAGGGTATTGTCGCAACCGCCGCCGGCGATATCCTGGTCGATACCGCGCCCGGCCGGGGCACTACGGTGCGCGTGCTGTTGCCCGTGGTGCCGGCGACCGGCGTAGCGGTGAGCGGGCCGCTGCATCCGGTGACAGCGGCGGCGAAAAATCTGACCGGCTGCCATCTGCTGGTGGTGGACGATGATCCCGGCGTGGCGGGCTATCTTGGCGAGCTGCTGGCGGTGCGCGGCGCGCAGGTCACCCCGCTGCTGGATCCGCTGGAGGCCCTGGCGCTGTTCGAGCGTAATCCCTGTGCGTTTGAAGGCGCGGTCTGCGATCTGACCATGCCGGGCATGACCGGGATCGAGCTGGCCGAACGCCTGCAGGCCTGCCGGCCGGGCCTGCCGGTGATCCTGGTCACCGGCTATGGTGAACCGATGCCCGATGGTCTACCGGCTACGGTGATGCTATTGACTAAGCCAATCGATGCCGAGGCGCTGGTGGCAGCACTGGCGAGCGCACTGCGTCCGGCAGGAGTGGGCCATGCTTGACCGTGACCCAAACCATGAACCAAACCATGACCCAAACCGGGAGCCGCATCCGGTAGAAGAGTGCATCGCGGCGGCTGCCCCTGGGCTGCTTGCATGCCTGCTTGAGCAAATCGCGCAGGGCGCGCTGCTGCTTGATGCGCAGGGCATCATTCTGCGCGCCAATACCCCGGCAGCCTATCTGCTGGACTGCAAGGCCGCCGAATTGACCGGTCAGCCGCTGGCGGCGTGCTTGGGTGCCAGCCATCGCGCCAGCGTGGAAACCCTGCTGGTTGCCGGCGCTGGCACCACGCCCGTGACCCTGCAGCCGGCGCCTGGTCGCGGCCAGACGACGCTGCTGCATCTGCGTCCGCTACCCCTGCCGATAGCCGGGACGCTGCGTCTGGCGCTGTTCGATGAGCGCATCGCCAGTGACGTGCTGCAGACCGAATCGCTCAGCCAGGCAATTTTCCATCACGCTGCAGTGGCCCTGCTGGTCTGCAATCCACAGGGCCGCATCCAGCGCGTCAATGACGCAGCGGTGGCGCTGCTCGGCAGCGGGCTGCTGTTTCGCAACCTCGAAAGCGCCTGCCCGCTGCGGATGGAAAGCACCGGCACAGCGCTGGATTGGGCGACACTGCGCGCCACGCCGGGCGCCGGCACGGTGATTCTGGACCGCGCCACCGACCGGACGCCGCTCAAACTGCGCCTGCACTGCACTGATCTTGGCGAGGCGCACGCTGAGTGCCGCTATCTGCTGACCCTGTACGAAGACGGTACCGCCGCACCCGACCACATCCGCAGTGCCCAGCACGCGGCGCAACAGACCCTGGTGGCCAGCGAGGCACGGCTGCGCACGGCGCAGGCCTTCGCGCATGTCGCCAACTGGGAACTGGATATCGCCACCAGTACCGTTCTGGTGTCCGAGGAATGGTTTCGGATCTGGGGCCAGGAACCGGGCGCGGTCTCGCCGGTCGCCGTATTTCGTGAGACCGTGCATCCCGACGACCGTGAACGTGTCACCACCGCCCTGCAGCGCACCATGCATGGCGTCGGCGACTACCATGAGGAATATCGCATCCTGCGCCCCGATGGTGAGGAGCGTATTCTGGTCAGCCGTGGCCGGCTGCTGCGCGATGTCGCCGGGCGCCCGCTGTGCGTGTTTGGCGTGGTGCAGGACATCACTGAGCAGAGCCGCGCGCAACGCGAGCTGTTGCAGCAGAAGGACCTGCTTGATGCCGTGGTGCACAGCATTCCCGACACCCTGATCATTGCCGATGCCCAACGCCACATCATCATGGCCAATCCTGGCCTGGAGCAGCTGTTTGGCTACACGCCCAGGCAGATGATCGGCCAGAGCACCGCCCTGCTTTACGAGGATGTGGCCGACTACGAGCAGCAGGGGCAGGTCCGCTGCCACCTCGCCGAGTCGATCCAGACCAACCGGCCCTATGTCGTGCACTACCGACGTTGCGATGGCAGCACCTTTCCCGGCGAGACCGTCGGCACCGCCATCCACGACCGGCAGGGGCGCTTTCTGGGCTTTCTCAGCCTGATTCGCGATGTCAGCGAACGCTGGCAGCATCAGGAAAAGCTGGAGCTGTGGGAAACGGCACTGGCGAGCATCACCGAGGGCGTGCTGATCACCGACGCCCGCCAGAATATTCTCTCGATCAATCGCGCCTTCACCGATATCACCGGCTACACCGATGCCGAGGTCTGCGGACAAACACCGCGGCTGCTGCGCTCGGGGCGTCACGACACGCTGTTCTATCAGCGCATGTGGCATGATATCAACCGAATTGGCCACTGGCGCGGCGAGATCTGGAACCGGCGCAAGGATGGTGATCTGTATCCCAACTGGCTGACCATCAACGCAATTCGGGGTCCTGACCGGCAGGTCAGATACTACGTCGGCGTATTTTCCGATCTGACCGCGATTCGCCGTTCGCAGGCGCAGGTCGAACATCTGACCCATTACGACCCGCTGACCGATCTGCCCAATCGCCTGCTGCTGATGTCGCGCCTGCGCCATGCCTTGCGCCGCGCCGGCAACGAGGCGGTAGCGGTGCTGTTTATCGATCTGGATCACTTCGCACGCCTCAATGAAAGCCTCGGGCAGCACAACGGCGATCGCCTGCTGGTGTGCATCGCGGAGCGCTGGCTGGAAAACCTGCCCTCGACCGTGACCCTGGCGCGGGTGAGCGCCGATGATTTTGTAGCGGTTCTGGAAGATCCCGAGGATGCCGAGGCGGCCCTGGCGATCGCCGAGTCGCTGCTGGTGCAGACCTGCGAACCGCTGCTGCTCGATACCAGCGCGCCAATCACCATTACCGCCAGCATCGGCATCGCCCTGTATCCGCAGGATGCCACCGATGCCGAGGCGCTGATCCGCAATGCGGAAAACGCTTTGCAATGCGCCAAGAAGGCCGGTCGTAATCGCGCCTGCCTCTACGATACCCGGCACAGCGCCGATGCCATCGAACGTTTCCGGGTTGAGAATGCCCTGCGCCTGGCGCTGAGCGGCGATGAATTCTTTCTCGACTATCAGCCGCAGATCGAATTGGCCGGCGGACGCATGATCGGTGTCGAGGCGCTGATCCGCTGGCGGCATAATGGCGTGGTGATGCCGCCGGGGCGCTTCATTCCGGTGGCGGAGGGCTGCGATCTGATCGAGTCATTAGGACGCTGGGTATTGGAAAGCGCCTGCCATCAGGCCCGTATCTGGCTCGATCAGGGACAGCCGCTGCGCGTAGCCGTGAACGTATCCTCCGGGCAGGTCGTCTCGGGCGCGCTGGCGCGTGATGTCGGCATCGTGCTGGCCCGCAGCGGTCTGCCGCCCGCGTGGCTGGAACTGGAGCTGGTGGAAAGTACCCTGATCGAGCAGCCCGATGCGGCGGCATCCGCTCTGCGCACCCTCAAGGCGCTGGGCGTGAGCCTGGCCCTGGACGATTTTGGCACGGGCTATTCCAGTCTCGGCTATCTCAAGCATTATCCGTTTGACGTACTCAAGATCGACCGGCTGTTCATTGGCAATCTGGAGCGCGATCCCGCCGATGCCGCGATTGTCCGCGCCATCATCGACCTGGCGCATACCCTGGGCATGCGGGTTCTGGCCGAGGGTGTGGAAACCGCCGAGCAGTTGCGCTTCCTGGCCCGCCACGGCTGTGATCTGGTGCAGGGTTTTCTGCTCAGTCGGCCCATGTCGCCGGCCCGGATCGCAGCGCTGCGACAGCAGGAGCCGGATCTGGGCGCGCTGCTCGGTGAACCGCCCTTGAGTACCGGTCAAGGGCAGGGGGAAAATACATGAGTGCAAGAGGAGTCGATCCGGTCGCGCAGGTCGGGGCGCTGTCTAGGCTGTCTGGCGATACCGTAGCCCAGGAAACCCTGGCGCGTTTTACCGCCCTGGCCGGTAATCTGCCGCTGGGCCTGCTGATGGAAAATGCCGAGCGGCGCGTGCTGCATGTGAATGCGGCGTTTTGCGAGATGTTCGGGGTGCCGTCGCCGACCCTGCTGCTGGGCAACGATTGCGCCGCGGATGCTGAATGCAGCAAGCACCTGTTTGCCGATCCCGAAAGCTTTCTGACACGGGTGGCCGAACTGCTCAATGCGGGGCGTCCGTCGCGTAATGAAGAATTGCTCCTGGCGGATGGCCGGGTGCTGCTGCGCGACTATGCCCCGGTGCGCGCTGCCGATGGCGCGCTGCTCGGTCATTTGTGGCTCTATCTGGATATCACCGATAACAAGCGCACCGAGCGCGAGCTGGCACAGTCGCAGCGCGAACTGGAAAGCATTTTCGAGAACCTGCAGGACACCTATTACCGCACCGATCAGGCCGGGCGCATCCTGCGCGTTTCGCCCTCGGTGCAGCGCCTATTCGGTTATGAACCGGCAGAGCTAATAGGTACGCCACTGGAGGATTACTACTGCGAATCGGCCGGTCGGCGCTCGTTTCTCGCTGCACTGGCAGCGGCGGGAAGTCATCTGCAGGGCTTTGAAGTCGCGATGCGCCACCGCGCCGGCCACACGGTGTGGGTGGCGGCCAGTTCCAGCTACTGGTACGACGGCAGCGGCGCGATTGGCGGCGTTGAAGGCATCGTCCGCGATATTACCGAGCGCCGCGAAAGTGCCCGGCAATTGGCCGAGAGCGAGGCCCGCTACAGCTCGGTAGTCAATCACATCCGCGAGGTAGTGTTCCAGACCGATGCCGCCGGTTTGTGGACCTTTCTCAATCCGGCCTGGGCCGAGATCACCGGTTTTGCCGTTGCCGACAGTCTGGGTCGCTGCTTTCTCGATTACATCCACCCCGATGACCGCGAGCGTAACGCCCGCCTGTTCCAGCCGCTGATCGAGCGGCGCAAAGACTATTGCCACCATCAGATCCGCTACCTGACCTGCGATGGCGGCTTTCGCTGGATCGAAGTACATGCCCGTCTGACCCTGGATGCCGGCGATGCCATCGTCGGCACCTCCGGCACGCTGCGCGATGTCACCGAGCAGCGCCGCGCCGAGGAATTGCAGCGCTTTGGCGCCTTCCAGGCCGGCATCGCTGAAATGAATACCTCGGTGCTGCACAACATCGGCAATGCCATCACGACCCTGGGCAATGACGCCGTGCTGCTCGGGCAGGCCTGCGCCGATCTGGACCGCATCGCCGCGCTGTTGCGCCAGCATGCCGCCCATACCGCTGCCGCCTTGCCTGAGGAGCCCCGGGTCGAGCGCAGCGTGGTTGACGGGCTGCTGGGATTGCAGTGCGAGGTGGCGGCGGTGCTGGAGCGTCTATGCCGCGACACGCTGCGCGAACGCAGCCAGCGCATCGGTGCCAGCGCCCAGCATATCACCGACATCGTGCGCATCCAGCAGAGCGCATCCCTGCCGGGTGGCCAGGTCAGCACCTTCAGCCTGCGCCAGGCCGTCGAGGATGCCCTGGCTCTACAGGGCGAGTTCTTCGAACGCTACCGGATTCAGGTTACGGTCCGTATCGACCCGGCCGCCGATGAAGTGACTCTGTCGCGCAACCGCCTGTTGCAGGCGCTGATCAATCTGTTCAGGAACAGTAGCGAGGCGATCAGCGAGCGGCAGCATCAGGAACAGTGCTCAGGCGGTCATCTCGAAGTGCGCGCTGAAGCGCTCGCCGAGGATCGGGTACGGCTGACGGTGACCGATGACGGTATCGGGGTCGAGGCAGCCCACTTGCCCGAGGTGTTCCGTTTTGGCTTTTCCACCAAGGCGCGCGGCAGTGGCTTTGGCCTGCATGCCGTCGCCCTGTTCGTGCAGGAGGCTGGCGGCCACATCGCCCTGCAGAGCGCCGGGCGCGGCCAGGGCGCGGCCCTGCTGCTGGAACTGCCGCGCCGACTTGCCGTTGTACCTGGGCCCGTTTCTGGCGCTACTCTGAATATTCCGCTTCACTTTTGATTCGCAACGAGGCTACAACAGTGATTGCCGAAGCGTTTAATCGCCGGGTGCTGGTGATCGACGATGACGCCGCCATCCGCGAAACCTATCGCAGCATCCTGCAGCCGCAGCCGCTGGGATCGGCGCTGCTGCAGTCGCTGCTCAATCAGCAGGCCGCGCCGGTCCGCGAGACGTTCGAGGTTGCCACTGCCACCCAGGGCCAGGAAGGCGTGAGCCTGGCCGCTACCGCCCTGGCTCAGGGACAGCCCTTTGCCCTGGCCTTCATCGACATGCGCATGCCGCCGGGCTGGAATGGCCTGCGCACCGCAGTGGCGCTGCGGGCGCTCGATCCAACCGTATATGTCATTATCGCGACTGCCTACGCCGATCACGATCCCGATGAGATCCAATCGGCGCTGGGCCACAACGTGGTGCTGCTGCGCAAGCCGTTCAATCGCGATGAAGTCTTTGCGCTGGCCCGCACCCTGTGCCAGAGCTGGAGTACCCGCCTGCATTTAAATACCCACGCCAGCTTCCTGGACGCGGTGGTCGAGCACCTGCCGGTGCCACTGCTGATCCTGACTGCGGACAGCAGGCGCCTGGTGCGGGTTAACGCCGCCGCCGAGCGGGTGCTGGGCCAGACGCGGCAGGCGCTGTGCGGGCAGATCGCGGATGCAGTACTGCCAGCGCCCCTAGTCCAGACCCTGGCCGGTACGGATGGTGGTGATTGGCTGACCACCGATGGCCATTGCCACGGCCTGCGGGTGCAGGCTTTTTCCAGCGGTGAACGCACACTGTGGCTGCTGGCAATCCTTGAAGTGGCGCTGCCGGCCACTGCCGCCGGCTGAAAAGGGCTGGATGGAAAAGCTGTCGGGTAATTTTTTCAACCTGCCTCTTGCCAAGCCGATCATCTTTCGTTAATCTCTCGCGCCTATCGCTTAGGCGCGTAGCTCAGTTGGTTAGAGCACCACCTTGACATGGTGGGGGTCGTTGGTTCGAGTCCAATCGCGCCTACCACATTTTTTGTTGAGTTGCGTAATAGACCGGTCTTCAAAAGGGCGCGCCTTCCTTCCAAAAGAAGGGTTTAATGGCGCGCCCTTTACTATTTGCCCCGGCGAAACGAACAGACCAAGAGAATTGCAGCGATGCCGATCATCACGCTCCCCGATGGCAGTCAGCGGGTCTTCGAGAACCCGGTCAGTGTCCGTGAGGTCGCTGCCGCGATTGGCCCGGGGCTGGCCAAGGCTGCGCTGGCCGGCAGGCTTGACGATCGCCTGGTCGATACCTCGCATGTGATCACCGGAGACGCGCGGCTGGCCATCATCACCGAGCGTGATCCCGAAGGACTGGAGATCGTGCGCCATTCCAGCGCCCACCTGCTGGCGCACGCGGTCAAGCAGCTTTACCCGACCGCGCAGGTTACCATCGGTCCGGTGATCGACAACGGCTTCTACTACGACTTCGCCTACGAGCGCCCCTTTACGCCCGACGATCTGGAACGGATTCAGGCGCGCATGGAGGAACTGGCAGCGCGCGACATCCCGGTGGCGCGCACCCTGATGGCGCGTGACGAGGCGGTGGCCTTCTTCCTGGGCATGGGCGAGGACTACAAGGCGCAGATCATCGCCGATATTCCCGCCGATCAGGACATTTCCCTGTACCGGCAGGACGATTTCATCGATCTGTGCCGCGGCCCGCATGTGCCCTCTACCGGCCGGCTGAAGGCCTTCAGGCTGATGAAGGTAGCCGGGGCCTACTGGCGCGGTGATTCACGCAACGCCATGCTGCAGCGCATCTACGGCACGGCCTGGAGCGATCAGAAGGCCCTGAAAGCCTATCTGCATCGCCTGGAGGAAGCGGAAAAGCGCGATCATCGCAAGATTGGCAAGGCGCTCGACCTGTTTCATACCCAGGAGGAAGCGCCGGGTATGGTGTTCTGGCATGACCGCGGCTGGCGGATTTATGTCGAGGTACAGCACTACATCCGCCAGGTGCTGCGCGAGTGCGGCTATCAGGAAGTGCACACCCCGCAGATTGTCGACCGCAGTCTGTGGGAGCGCTCCGGCCATTGGGAAAAATTCCGCGCCGACATGTTCACCACGGCCTCGGAAAACCGCGATTATGCGGTCAAGCCGATGAACTGCCCCTGTCACATCCAGATCTTCAATCAGGGGCTGCGCAGCTACCGCGATCTGCCCCTGCGCATGGCCGAATTCGGTTCCTGCCACCGTAACGAACCGTCCGGCACCCTGCACGGGCTGATGCGGGTACGCAACTTCGTCCAGGACGACGCCCACATCTTCTGCACCGAGGACCAGATCCAGGCCGAGGTTTCGGCGTTCATGGACCTGCTGTTCCGGATCTACGCCGATTTTGGCTTTAATGAGGTGCAACTGGCGCTGTCCACCCGGCCGGAAAAGCGCGTCGGCAACGACGAGGTGTGGGATAAGGCCGAGCAGGCGCTGGAACTGGCGCTGAACCGCTCCGGCCAGCCCTGGACCCTCAAGCCCGGCGAAGGCGCCTTTTACGGGCCGAAGATCGAATTTGTGCTGCGCGACTGCCTGGACCGGCTGTGGCAGTGCGGCACCATTCAGGTGGATTTTTCCATGCCCGGGCGGCTCGATGCCCACTACATCGCCGAAGACGGCAGCAAGCGGGTACCGGTCATGCTGCATCGTGCCATCCTCGGCTCGCTGGAGCGCTTTATCGGTATTTTGATCGAGCAGTATGCTGGCGCCTTGCCCGCTTGGCTGGCTCCGGTGCAGGTCGTGGTGCTCAATATTACCGACCATCAGGCCGATTACGTCGCCATGGTCGAAAAAATCCTTATGCAACAAGGTTTCCGCAGTGCGGTTGACTTGAGAAACGAGAAGATCGGCTTTAAAATCCGCGAGCACACCCTGCAGCGTGTTCCCTACCTGCTGGTCGTCGGCGACCGTGAGATGGAAACCGAGACCGTCGCTGTGCGCACCCGCGCCGGAAAGGACCTGGGCGTTATGAACCTGACCGCTTTCGCCGAGCTCCTGCAGGCCGATATTGCCCGGCGCGGACGAACTGAATCATGAGTGGAGGACAGCAACATCGCCGCGAACAATGAACTCCGGCTCAACGAGGAGATTACCGGGCGCGAAGTGCGCCTGATCGACCAGGACGGCGAGCAGATGGGCGTCGTCTCCCTGATCCAGGCCCGACGGCTCGCCGAGGATGCCGAGCTGGATCTGGTGGAAATTTCCCCGAATGCCAAACCGCCGGTCTGCCGCATCATGGATTATGGCAAGTACCGGTTTGAGCAGGCCAAGAAGCAGCAGGAAGCGAAGAAGAAGCAAAAGCAGATTCAGGTCAAGGAAGTCAAGTTTCGTCCGGGCACGGACGAGGGAGACTATCAGGTCAAACTACGCAACCTGATCCGTTTCCTGAGCGATGGCGATAAAGCCAAGGTGACGCTGCGGTTTCGGGGCCGTGAAATGGCGCACCAGGACCTAGGTATCAGCCTTCTCAAGCGCATCGAGGACGACCTTGCGCCCTACGGCTCGGTAGAGCAGCGGCCCAGGATGGAAGGGCGGCAGATGGTCATGACCATCGCGCCGGTCAAGAAGAAGTAACTCCCCTCCCGGTGGTTGGCGATCAACGGCCCGCGGCGGTTTGCCGAGGCGATACCCGAACTTACCCTTTTGAAATTGCGGAGTCATGCAATGCCCAAGATGAAAACCAATCGCGGCGCGGCCAAACGCTTTAGCCGCACCGGGTCCGGCCAGTACAAGAGCGCGCACGCGCATCACCGGCACATCCTGACCAAGAAAACCACCAAGCGGAAGCGGCAGCTGCGCGGTACGACTACTCTGGCAGCGGTGGATGTGCCAGCCGTGCGCCGGATGCTGCCCTACGATTGAAGTTGCTTGATGTCGCTGGACCTGGAGAGCTAGACCATGCCCCGAGTAAAACGTGGCGTTACCGCCCACGCCCGTCATAAGAAAGTCCTGAAGCAGGCTAAAGGCTACTACGGTGCCCGCAGCAAGGTATTCCGCGTTGCCAAGCAGGCCGTCATCAAGGCCGGCCAGTACGCCTATCGCGACCGCCGCGCCAAGAAGCGCGAGTTCCGTGCGCTGTGGATCGCCCGCATCAATGCCGGCGCCCGTGACAACGGCTTGTCCTACAGCCGTTTGATCAACGGCCTCAAGCAGGCCGCGATCGAAGTCGACCGCAAGGTGCTGGCTGATCTGGCGGTGTTCGACAAGCCGGCGTTCGCCGAACTGGCCAACCGCGCCAAGACCGCGCTCGGCATCGCCTGAAGCGTCCGCCGGATCGGAAATTCCGGTTCGGCGGCCTGCGGGGTTCCGGAAGGGGAAAGGCCGTGGTCTTTCCCTTTTTCATTGGTTCCCCTGAGCGGTTGCGGTCGATCCCGCATGTTGCGCCCGCCCTCTCTGGTGGGCCTGTCTCGAATCCAATGGAGACCATTTGGCGTGGAAGCGTTGCCCGAACTCATCCAGGCGGCTCAGGCCGCCATTGCCAGTGCCGGTGATCCCGCCGCTCTGGATCTGGTGCGCGTGCACTATCTGGGCAAGAAAGGTGTGCTGACCGAGCGCCTCAAGGAACTCGGCCGCCTGCCAGCCGAGGAGCGACGCAGCGCCGGCCAGGCGATCAACGAGGCCAAGCAGCTCCTGGAAGCGGCGCTGGCTACGCGCAGGACCATCCTGGAACAGGCCGCGCTGGATACCCGCCTCAGCAGTGAAGCTCTTGATGTTACCCTGCCGGGCCGCGGCCAGCAGCCCGGGGGCCGCCATCCGCTCAGCCGCACCCTGGCGCGTATCGAAGCCTTCTTCACCAGCATCGGCTTCACGGTCGCCGAAGGGCCGGAAGTCGAGGACGATTTTCATAACTTCGAAGCACTCAATATCCCGCCGCAGCACCCGGCGCGGGCGATGCACGATACCTTTTACTTCGACGACCGCACCCTGCTGCGCACCCACACCTCGCCAGTGCAGATCCGGGTCATGGAACAGCAGGCGCCGCCGGTACGGGTCATCGCCCCGGGGCGGGTCTACCGCTGCGACTCGGATGTCACCCACAGCCCGATGTTCCATCAGGTCGAAGGTCTGCTGGTGGACGAGGATGTCAGTTTCACCGACCTTAAGGGTGTGCTGGACGATTTCCTGCGGCACTTCTTCGAGCGCGATCTGGCGGTGCGTTTTCGCCCGTCCTATTTCCCGTTCACCGAACCCTCGGCCGAGGTCGATATCCAGTGCGTGATCTGCGGCGGCACGGGCTGCCGGGTGTGCAAGCACAGCGGCTGGCTGGAAGTGCTCGGTTGCGGCATGGTACACCCGGCGGTGTTTGAGAAGGTCGGCATTGATCCCGAGCGCTACACTGGCTACGCCTTTGGCATGGGGGTCGAGCGTCTGACCATGCTGCGCTATGGCGTTAACGACCTGCGGCTGTTCTTCGATAACGATCTGCGCTTCCTGCGGCAGTTCCAGTAAGGCGGCAGTGAGGAATTCAGTATGAAAGTCAGCGAACAATGGCTGCGGGACTGGGTCGATCCTGCAGTGTCCGGTGCCGAACTGGCGGCGCAACTGACCATGGCCGGTCTGGAAGTGGACAGCGTTGTCCCAGCCGCGCCGCCGTTTGAAAAGGTGGTCGTTGGCCGGGTGGTGGATCTGATCCAGCATCCCGACGCTGACCGGCTGCGGGTGGCGACCGTGGATGTGGGCACCGCCGCGCCGCTGCAGATCGTCTGCGGCGCGCCGAATGTAGCCCTGGGCATGTGTGCGCCGACGGCACTGGTCGGTGCGGTGCTGCCGGGGGGCTTCACCATCCGCAAGTCCAAGCTGCGCGGTATCGAGTCGCACGGCATGCTCTGTTCGGCCAAGGAACTGGGTCTGGCGGAAAGCTCGGATGGTCTGCTGCCGTTGCCGCCGGACAGCCGGCCCGGGCAGGATGTGCGCGCGCTGCTGCAGCTGGATGATCAGCTCATCGAAATCGAGCTGACACCCAATCGTGGCGACTGCCTGAGCATGGAGGGCATCGCCCGCGAGGTGGCGACGCTCAACCGCTGTCCGCTGCAACTGCTGCCGGATGATCCGATGCCACCCCGGCTGGAAGCGACCTTTCCGGTGACCCTGCAGGCGCCGGCGGACTGCCCGCGCTATGTGGGTCGGGTGATTCGCGATGTCGATCCGACAGCCAGCACGCCCCTGTGGATGCAGGAACGCCTGCGCCGCGCAGGCGTTCGCAGCCTCGGCCCGCTGGTGGATATCACCAACTATGTGATGCTGGAACTGGGCCAGCCGATGCACGCCTTCGATCTGGACCGGCTCAGCGGCGGCATCGAAGTGCGCCGCGCCCGTCCCGGTGATCGCCTGCAATTGCTTAATGGCACGGTGGTGGAGCCGGATGCGGAAACCCTGCTGATCGCGGATCAGAACGGTCCGCTGGCCCTGGCCGGGATCATGGGCGGCGAGATCAGTGGCTGCAGTACCGCGACCCGCAATGTATTCCTGGAAAGTGCCTTTTTCACTCCGGCCAGCATTGCTGGACGCGCCCGGCGCTATGGTCTGCAGACGGATTCCTCCTACCGCTTCGAGCGCGGTGTCGATTCGCAATTACAGCGCCGTGCCGCCGAGCGTGCCACCCGGCTGCTGCTGGAGATTGCCGGGGGCCAGCCTGGGCCGCTGATCGAGGCGGTGGCGCAGGAGCATCTGCCGGCGGAACCGGCGATCCGTCTGCGCCCGGCGCGCATCCGGACCCTGCTGGGCATGGAGATTCCGCTGATCCAGGTCGAGGATATCCTGCGCCGGCTGGGTATGGCGGTGGCCATCGAGGTCGATCACTGGCTGGTGGTGCCGCCGAGCAGTCGCTTTGATATCCGCATGGAAGTGGACCTGATCGAGGAAATCGCCCGTATCTATGGCTATGAGCGCCTGCCGGGCAAGCGGCCGCTGACCCGCATGGACATGCAGGCGCAGCCCGAAACACAGGTGCCAGTGGACCGGCTGCGCGAAGTGCTGATCCAGCGCGGTTTTCAGGAGGCCATCACCTACAGTTTCGTCGATCCGGCTTTCCAGCGCCTGCTGGACCCGGATCGTGAAGCGCTGGCTCTGGCCAACCCGATTTCCGCCGATCTGGCGGTGATGCGCACCAGTCTGTGGCCCGGTCTGCTCAAGGCCCTGATTCATAACCAGAAGCGCCAGCAGTCACGGGTGCGGCTGTTTGAGCAGGGCCTGACCTTCGTGCCCAGTGCGGAAGGTTTGCGCCAGGATACGTATCTGGGTGGCGTGATCAGCGGCAGCGCGCTGCCCGAGCAGTGGGGATTGCCGGCGCGCCCGGTGGATTTCTTCGATCTCAAGGCGGATGTCGAGGCGCTGCTGGCGCTCAGCGGTGCCGCCGAATCCTTTAGTTGGGTCGCGGCCGCACATCCGGCCCTGCATCCTGGCCAATGCGCACGCATCGAACGAGCGGGCGCCGCGATTGGCTGGCTGGGCGCCTTGCATCCCCGCATCGCTCACGCGCTGGATGTGGAAGGTGAGATATTTGTTTTTGAAGTGCAGGTGTCTGGCGTGCGCGCCGCACAGCTGCCGGCATTCCAGGAGCTGTCCAAGTTTCCCGTCAGTCGCCGCGATCTAGCCATTGTGGTCGATGGAGCAGTTTCGGCTGCTGCGGTCGAGGCCTGTGTGCGCCGCTGCGGGGGTCCTTTGCTGCGTGAAGTCCGGCTGTTTGACATCTACAGCGGCAAGGGCGTACCCGAGGGGCGGAAAAGTTTAGCTTTTGGATTGATTTTACAGGATTTTTCGCGCAATCTTACCGACAGTCTGGTCGAAGAGACCGTTTCCGGCATCATCGCTGGACTGGCGGAACAGTTCGGCGCAACGCTTAGGGTCTAGGAGCATGGCACTGACAAAAGCCGATATGGCGGAACGATTGTTCGAAGAACTGGGAATTAACAAACGGGAAGCCAAGGATTTGGTGGAAATCTTCTTCGAGGAGATTCGCAGCGCCCTGGAGCAGGGGCGACAGGTCAAATTGTCCGGATTTGGCAATTTTGATCTGCGGGATAAAAACCAGCGCCCGGGCCGCAATCCGAAAACCGGTGAGGAAATTCCGATCACCGCACGGCGCGTGGTCACCTTTCGCCCCGGGCAGAAGCTCAAGGCCCGGGTTGATCTGTTCAAGGGCGAGGCCCAATAACGCTGGTGCCGGGTGGAGACTTGGCAACGACGATGGATTGGCTTAACATACGCAATCTTAGCGGTTCACGGATGCCGTTAAGCCTCGGGGCGTAGCGCAGCCTGGTAGCGCACCTGCATGGGGTGCAGGTGGTCGGAGGTTCAAATCCTCTCGCCCCGACCAGTTAAAACGAAGAGTTAGGCCAAAAGCCTAACTCTTTTTTATTGGCCATACGCAAGCGTTGTTGCGCAGCAGACGATCGCAGATATAACGATCGCCGGTTGACATCCTACCCGGCTTGAGGGACGGGGCCTGTCGGGCAACGGCTCAGGGCCGTCTTCGCCACGGGTCGGCTACGGGTTGGCCGTGCCTAGATCGCATAGTCCGGCGGGGCGCCCGGGATTTCGATGGTCGATAACTGATCACCCTTGCACTGAACCGCAATCGCCTTGCCGACCCAGTCGTCATCGCCAAACAGCACGGTCAGACCATCGGACAACAGCCCGGCATCCGCCTGCAGACGATGCAGGCCGCGCCCAGTATCCAGGATCAGAATGGCATGGCCTGCTTCGTGGGTTACATCGGCTATTGTTCCAGACAGATACAGCATGGTGTGTCCTCCAGCATTGATTCGGTTCCGGAAACCCGGCTACTTTAGCGGCGCTGGCCCGTCTCCTCAAGAAAAACGCCTGCAGGCAAGCGCGCTCATTGCACGGGCCGCAAAGCGAGGTGCGCGGCGAGATTACTGCTATCCTTAATCCAAAATACAGCAGAACGCGGGCCTGTCTCGCGGATACTACCCCGTGCATTACCACCCCTTGCAGCACTTAATGAGCTGATTTCAGGGCTACCATGGCCTTTGTTCTCACTGACTGGCTGTCAACGCTGGCAGGCCGCATGCGCTTGCTGGTGCTGATTGCGACTTTGCCGGCCCTGGCCCTGGTGGCAAACAAGGCACTTGAGCAGCGCCAGAGCGCGGTTGACGAAGCGGAACAGCGGGCGCTGCGGGCGGTGCGCCTGCTGGCTGCGGACCAGCAGCAGCTGATCACCCATACCCGGCAGTTTCTGCAGGGACTGGCGCGCTTTCCGGAGGTGCATGAACCGGATGCACCGGCCTGTGCGCTGTTGCTGGCGCACCTGCTGCCGATGAATCCGGACTACGTCAATCTCGGTGTGCCGCGCGCCGATGGTGAACTCCTGTGCAATGCCCGGCCACTAACGCAACGGGTCAACGTCGCCGATCGTCGCTATTTCCAGCGTGCCATAACCCGCCGGGACTTTGCCATCAGTACCTTCCAACTGGATCGCGCCGCCGGAGTGACCAGTATCAACTTTGCCTACCCGGTGATCGATCCGGATAGTGACCGGGTCATTGCCGTGGCCGTGGCGGTGTTATCCCTGAACAGCTGGAATCGACGCCTGGCCGAATCGGACCTGCCGGAAGGTGCGGTGACCGTAGTGAGTGATACCCAGAATACGGTGCTCGCCCACTTTCCCGAGGCCGCCGCGACCATAGGCCGTCCGCTGGCCGCGCTGGGTCTGGATATCCTCACCGCGTCATCATCGCGCAATGGCGAGGTTCTGCTGCGGGACCACAGCCACGGGCAGGACCGCTTGATCGTCCAGGTGCCGCTGTTTGAAATCGATGGCCTGTCCGCAGCCCGGGTCGGCATGGTGATTCCGCTGGATATCGTCTACGCCTGGGCCAATCGTCAGTTGATGTACGACATTGCCCTGCTGCTGAGCGGGGCGATCTTCATACTGCTGCTGGCTGACTGGGGCACGCGGCGAACACTGAGTCGTCCGCTGGATAACCTGCTGCGCGCTATGCAATCCCTGGCGACTGATCAGCATCTGGCCAGTCCGCCACCGGTGCCGGTCGCGGGTGGTCGGGAACTGGCGGAACTGGCCAAGTGCTTCAATAGCATGGCGCGGATCCGCTACGAGGTCGAGGACTCACTGCGCGAGAGCGAGCATGACTATCGCACTCTGGCCGATTCGACCTCGGCGCTGATCTGGACCGCAGGCGTGGACGCCCTGTGCAATTATTTCAACCGGGGCTGGCTGGATTTCACGGGTCGCAGCCTGGAACAGGAATGCGGCATGGGGTGGGTCGAGGGCGTGCATCCGGACGATCTGGAACGCTGTACCGCAATCTACCTGGGAGCTTTCGAGCGCCGCGAGCGCTTCAGCATGGATTACCGCCTGCGCCGTCACGATGGCGAATACCGCTGGATTCAGGATGATGGCTGCCCGCGCTATGACCGGGCTGGACAGTTCATCGGCTATATCGGTTATTGCCTGGATATCACCGTGCGCAAGCAGGTCGAGGATGAGGTCCGGCGTCTGAATGCCGAACTGGAGGAACGGGTGCACGCGCGTACCGCCGAGCTGATGGCGGCTAACAAGGAGCTGGAAACCTTCAGCTATTCAGTGTCGCACGACCTCAAGGCGCCTCTGCGCGGTATCGACGGCTACAGCCAGTTGCTGCTGGCTGAACATGCCGGGCAACTGGATGAGGAGGGTCGCCTGTTCCTGGCGCGCATCCGCAACGGTGTCGGGCAGATGCGCACGCTGATCGATGCTCTATTGGACTATTCGCGCATGGAGCGCTGCCCCTTGCAGGCGGGGGTAGCAGTGGATCTGCGGGTGCGGGTCGAGGCCTTGCTGGCCGAGCAGCGCGATGAGTTGCAGGCTTGCGGTGCCGAAGTCAGCGTCGATATCCAGGTCGAGAGCGTGCGCGCCGATCCAAATGGCCTGGCAATGGTGCTGCGTAACCTGTTCGACAATGCCCTTAAATTCAGCGCTAGCCAGCGACCGCCGCGCATCGAGATTCGTGCCTGGAGCGAGGGCGAGCGGGTCATGCTCAGCCTGAGCGATAACGGCATCGGCTTCGACATGCGCTTTCATGACCGGCTGTTTGAGATTTTCCAGCGCCTGCAGCGCGCCGAGGATTATCCGGGTACCGGTATTGGCTTGGCCATTGTCCGCAAGGCCATGCAGCGCATGGGCGGACGGGTATGGGCGGAGAGCAGCCCCGGGACTGGTGCGACTTTTTTCCTGGAATGGCCGCGCTGAAGTTGAGACGCCGCCGGTGCCTGCCGCTCAGCGAGCGTCCAGGTCAGCGGCGGGCGGTGCCGGCAGTTGCGCACCCAACGCATCGATACACTGCCGCGCCCGGCGCAGAAAGTGCGCCTCATCTTCACCAGCATCATCCTGGATGATTTCCAGGGACAGCCGGCCACGATACAGGCCCGCTGGAAAGGCCGCAGCGAAACCATCCCAGTCGATCAGGCCCTTGCCGATTTCCCAGTGCCGATCCTCAACGCCATCATTATCAGACAGATGCAGGGCATACAGACGGGTCGGGTATTGTCGCAGCAGCGCGAAGGGCGTCTCCTCATACAGTCGACCATGCGAACTGTCGTAGCACAGCCCCAAGGCGGCGCTGTCGATACGATCCAGCAGGTATTGCAGCAGGTGCAGGTGGCTGGTGTTCTCCACGGCGATGCGCACCCCGAGCCGTTCCGCAGCCCTGACCAGGGTTTCCAGGCAGCCGAGCCCGTAACCGAGCGCCCCGGAAGGGATGTCGTCAAAGCGGTCACAAATGTGCATCACCAAGGTCGGTATGCCATAACGGGCGCAATCGTCCAGCCATTCCAGATACGCGGCGACCGTGCGCTGCCGTTCCGCAGCATCGGGTGACCAGATCCGGCTGGCATCGAGATAGGGGGCATGGATGTTTTCAATCGCCAGATCGTGCGCGGCGAGCAGCCGGATCAGGCTGTCCTTGTCGTATTCATAGAAAGCCAGCGAATCGCCCCACCAGAGCATGATCGAGTCAAAGCCAGCGTCCTGAATGTGGCGCAGGCGATGCCGCAGCGGTTCGTTATAGCCATACCAGGCAAAGATGCTGACTGGATACGGGTTCATGGGCCGCCCACCTTGCGCAGTACGATGCACCGGAACCAGCCACCGGCCAGCGCCGGCCGATCGCTGAGCAGGGTCAGCGCGGGCTGTGCCGCCAGCAGCGGTTCGAATTCCACGTCGGTACGTGTCGCCAGCCGAGCGAGCAGCGGGCTGAGCAGGCGCCGCAGGGGCGCCTTCTGGCCGGGGCGCAGGAACTTATCGAGAATCAGCACCCGGCCACCGGGGCGCAACACCCGCGCCGCTTCAGCCAGCACCTGTTGCGGATGCGCGGTCACCGCCAGGATCAGGTGCAGCACCACCACGTCGAAGCAGGCATCGGCATAGGGCAACTGGCGGGCATCACCGGTGTCCAGTCGCAGATCCAGCCCCAAAACCGCTGCCTGACGCTGCGCGCGTGTCAACATCGCCGGGGTCAGGTCCAGCCCGGTATAGCGCGGTCCACGCGGCAGCAGCGGCAGATCCAGGCCGCTGCCGATACCCACCAGCAGCACCTCGGCCGGCAGCTCGTCGTGTAGCGCACGCAGGCTCTGACGGCGCGCGGCCCGGGTGAACGGCGCCACCAGGACATCATAAATCGGCGCAAACAGGGTATAGCTATGACGCAGGCTCACAGGCAGCGGTCCAGCAGCTCCAACAGGGTCCGGCGCATCAGTGCAGGGTACGCGGAATCGACAGGACGAAAGGCGGAATCTCGGCATCGAAGCGGGTGCCGTCATCGGCGATCATTTGGTAGCTGCCGCGCATGCTGCCGACCACGGTTTCCAGAATCGCGCCGCTGGTGTAGCGGAAACCCTCACCGGGCCGCAGGTGCGGATGCTCGCCAACCACGCCCTCACCCCGCACTTCCTCAATCTTGCCATTGGCATCGGTGATGATCCAGTGTCGTTCCAGCAGCCGGGCAGCTACGCTGCCCTGATTCTGCAGGGTCACGGTATAGGCGAAGACATAGCGGTTCTGCGCCGGGTCAGATTGTTCTTCCAGATAGAAGGATTCGGCGCTGACCTGGATATCGTAGCGTTTCGGGGTGGCCATGGCGGAGCTCCGGGAAAAGTGGATTCAGGCCAAAACAGCGCGCTTGGCGTCGAGTGCTGCCAGCAGGGTGTCGAACGAGTGAATGAAGGCATTGATGCCGTCGATTTCCAGTTGATCGGTGATCGCGCCCAGGTCGATGCCCAGCGCTGGCAGGGCCGCCAGCCGTGCCAGCGCCGTTTCCACGTCCTGTTCCAGGGTTGGCGCGATGGTGCCGTGGTCGCGGAACGCAGCGTAGGTGGCTGGGGGCATGGTGTTGACCGTATCCGGACCGATCAGGCGATCGACGTACAGCAGGTCGGGATAGGCCGGATTCTTGGTGCTGGTGCTGGCCCACAGCAGCCGCTGCGGTCGGGCGCCCGCCGCGCGCAGGGCGGCAAAGTGGGCGCTGCCGAAAATCTCCTGGTATTCCTGATAGGCGAGCTGGGCGTTGGCGATGGCGATTTGTCCCTGCAGTTCCGGCTGGCGTTCGGCTAGCAGTGGGTCGAGCAGGGTATCGATGCGGCTGATGAAGAAGCTGGCGACCGAGGCCACCCGGTCCAGCGGCAGGCCCAGGGCGCGACGCCGCTCCAGCCCGCGCAGATAGGCCTCGGCCACTGAGACGTAGCGCTCCACCGAAAACAGCAGGGTGACGTTGACGTTGATGCCCGCTGCAATCAGCCGCTCGACTGCGTGCAGGCCGGTCACGGTGCCAGGCACCTTGATCATCACGTTAGGCAGATCCAGCCGGGCAACCAGTGCGCGCGCCTCGCGCACGGTACCTTCAAGATCGTGGGCCAGATCAGGCGCAACTTCCAGGCTGACCATACCATCGACACCCGCGCTGGCTTCATAGGTGGGGCGCAGCGCTTCGGCGGCAGCGCGGATGTCCTCAATCGCCAGACTGAAGAACAGCTCGCGGCTGGATTGCTCCGGGTTGCGGCGCAGTTCCTGGCGCAGGGCCTCATCATAGTCGGCGCTGCCCGCAATGGCTTTTTCAAAGATGGTCGGGTTCGAGGTGATGCCGCGCAGGTCGTCCTCGGCGATCAACCGCGCCAGCGTGCCATCACGGAGCATCGAACGCTGGATGTTGTCGTACCAGACGCTCTGGCCGGCGGCGCTGAGCAGGCGCAGTGGATTGGCGTGGGGCATGGCGATGTCCTTGGGCAGCGGGCGTGGAAAAAGAAAATCGGTGATGTGCCATCGATTGTAGCAAGTTCCGCTGGTGAATCAGTCGCCCGCCGCCGCGACCCGGTTACGACCGGTGGCCTTGGCTCGGTACAGCGCGGCATCGGCGCGGCGCAACAGATCCTCGCCGCTCTCGCTCCTGTTGAGTTCGGCCACGCCCAAGCTGGCGCTGATCGCGCCGACTGGCGGTATCGGCTGATCGGCGATCAACTGCCGCATCTTCTCGGCCAGCGCAACCGCCGCGTTCAGGCGCAACGGGGTGAGGATGACAAACTCCTCGCCGCCCCAGCGCGCCAGGGTGTCGGAGGCACGTAAATGTCTGGTGACGGTCTGGGCGACGCTGGTGAGCACCTGATCGCCGATGATGTGACCGTGCTTGTCGTTGATATGCTTGAAATGATCCAGGTCAAACAGAATCAGTGCCAGCGGCTGATGATAGCGATGGCAGCGCTCGACCTCGCTGTGCAGCAGGGCGTCGAATTTGCGGCGATTCCACAGCCCGGTCAGCTTGTCGGTGTCAGCCAGGCATTCCAGTTCGGCCAGTGCCCTGGTCAGCCGTGCATTAGCTTCGCGCAAGTCGTGTTGGGTCAGCTGCAATGCGCGGTGCTGCTGCTGGCGTTGCAGCGCCTCGGCCAGGGTGTCGGCAGCCAGCTTGAGCAGAGCCAGTTCCTGCTCGCTCCACAAACGGGGGGCACGCACGGCGTCATAACCGGAAAAACCCAGCAGCACACCGCCTGCCAGCAGCGGATACATCACCAGTGATTGAATGCCCTGTTCCGCCAGCAGTGGACGTGCCAAAGCATGCTCCGGCGGCATATCGTCCAGGTTGCGCAGCAGGTACATCTCGCCGCGCTGAAACCGGTCGATCAAGCCAGGAAAGGTGTCGAAGGGGACATTCTGCAACTGGTTAATCTGTGCCGTGATCCCGGGCGCGCACCATTCGTAGCGGTCGTTCCATTCGTGGCGCTGCCAGTCGTTATCGAAGACATAGACCCGGTCGGCGCCGGAATAGTCGCCCAGCAGCACCAGCATGTCGCGGATGGCCTGATCCAGTTGCTCCAGCGGCGCCTGCGCCAGACGGGTGGTGATCAGGGTAGCGGAGCGATAGAAGCGGTTATAGGCGTGCAGATCCTGCTCGAACTGATGGCGCTCGCCCTGCAGTGCGGCAACCAGCAGAGCAATAGCCGTGGTAGTGGTAGTGAACAGCCAGACCAGTTCATAGCCGGGCCGGTGGCCCAGCATCCGAAAGGGGCCGGCCTGTTGCAGCGCCGCCAGTGCCGCCAATGCCGCCAGCAGCGCCGCCGTCAGCACCACAATCCACAGCGGAAAACGCAGACCGGCCCAAACCAGCATCGGGAACAGCAACAGCAGCAGGGTCACGGCGTGATCACCGGTGGCCAGTGGATTGAAAAACACCACTCCACCGCCAGCCACGGTCGCAAGCAGCAGGATGAACAGTTCGCGGCCCTGTTCGCGCAGCGCCCGGCGCAGCACCGCCCGGTCAAAACCAAGTATCAGCGGTGCGAACAGTAGCGCGCCGACCGTGTCGCCCAGCCACCAGGTGATCCAGGCTGTCAGGAATAGCGGGCTGGCGATTTCGGTCGCGGGCAGAATAGCCAGCAGGCCGCCGGTAGGTGGAATCGTCATCGCCAGCGGTACCATCAGCAGGAAGCCAAACACATCGCGGCGATTATGGAAGCCTGGATCCAGGGGCAGGGCGCGTAGCAGCGCCACAGCCAGCACTGGCCCGAGGGTATTGCCGATGGCGATCAGTGCCGCCGTACCCAGGCCGTGAAAGCCGGTCGCGGCCATGGCGCCCAGATAAAGACCCGGCCAGTAGCCCAGGCCCCAGCGCAGCAGTGCGCCAATGGCAATCCCGGTCGGCGGCCAGAACAGCGAGATCGAGTCAAAGGTGTAGCTCATTTCCAGGCCCAGGCGGGCACTCAGAAAATAAGCCAGCGCCAGAAACAGCAAGCGTGATACCCGTCGGCGCCAAGCCCAATGAGGCGGTTCTGTCGGGTGCTCGGCAACTGGAAGCGTGGCCGGGGCGTCATCACTCGGTTTTTCGAGCACCACGCTCACCGTTCCAGCCCGGCTCGGCTGTTTCCTGACGTTGCAGGCGTTGTTCGCGCTGCTCCTGCAAATCCTCCTCGCAGACTTCGTCGCCCTTAATGGTTTTAATCAAGTGGCATTCCCTGGATTCGCAGCCACTCAGACCAAGCCCTATCGCCAGGGCGATCAGGATCGCGCTACGCTTCATCGGGCTTCTCCGCAAGTAAAGTCAATCGTTTAAGCCACAGGGATGGTTTGCGAAATGTGCACGCACGGCAATTCGTCGAGTATTTTATACACCTTCGCGGCGATCCGTGCCTGTGCCCGCACAGGTCTATAGCGGTGGCGGTGCGGTCACGATGCGGCTCAGCGCAGCGAATGCCGCCAGATCGAGGGTTTCCGGGCGCGCGCCAGGGTCAATGCCGGCGGTGCGGATCTGCTCGGCATCCAGCAGACCACGCAGACTGTTACGCAGGGTCTTGCGCCGCTGCGCGAACGCCAGCCGTACCACCTCAGCAAAGCGCTGCTCATCGGGTACCGCCACCGGTGATGTTTCACGTGGAACCAGACGCACGACCGCCGACCACACCTTGGGCGGTGGCTGGAATGCGCCCGGCCCAACCGTGAACAGCGGCTCGACCCGGCAGCGGTACTGCAGCATCACCGACAGCCGGCCATAGGCGTCCTCGCCGGCCTGGGCGGCCATGCGGTCAACCACGTCCTTTTGCAACATGAAGTGCATGTCGCGCAGATGCCCGGCCTGGTTGAGCAGGTGAAACAGCAGCGGCGTGGAAATGTTGTAGGGCAGGTTACCGGCCACCCGCAGCGGCGGGCCGTCGCCGCGCAGCATCGCGAAGTTGAACGTCAGCGCGTCGGCGTGATGCACGCGCAGGAGGCCACGCCCGGCGCAGCGTGCCCGCAGCGGCTCCAGCAGATCGCGATCCAGTTCGACCACATCCAGACTGCCGGCAGCGTCCAGCAGGGGTCCGCTCAGTGCGCCCAGTCCAGGGCCGATTTCCACCAGTGGCTCGCCGGGTTGCGGCCGGATTGCCGCGACGATGCGGGTGATGACGTTTGCATCATGCAGAAAGTGCTGGCCAAAGCGCTTGCGCGGCCGGTGCTGAAGCGGCGCGTTGCTCATGGTGCCGCAGTGGCCGGCGGCAGGCGGATCTCGACATAGGCTTCATCACGCAGGCGGCGTAACTGCAGGTCCCACTCTTCATCGGCGCGACGCCGGAACAGCGCTTCACGGATCCGGGCACGCTCGCTGTCGGCGTTCCCCTGGGCCTGGCGGCGTTCCAGCACCTGGACGATGTGCCAGCCAAACGGCGTCTGAAAAGGTGGGCTGATCTCGCCGGGCTGCAGACGGTCCATTTCCTGCTCGAACTGCGGTACCAGCATGCCGGGCATCACCCAGCCCAGATCACCGCCACGCGCACCGGAAGCCTTATCGTCGGAATCGGCGCGGGCGAGGGCAGCGAAGTCAGCCCCCGCCTTGATGCGCTGGCGCAGTTGTTCGAGCTGCTGGCGGGCTTCGGCGTCGGAACGTTGTCCCGAGGTGGTCAGCAGGATGTGACGGGCGTGGGTCTGGGTTACCATCGCGGCGGTCGTGGGCGTGGTGCTGGCCGGTGGCGTGCCCGGGGCAGCGGCGGGACGGGCGGCTGACCCGCCGCCCCGGACTTCGAGCAGCTTGACGATGTGAAAGCCGCTCGGGCTGCGAATCAGGCCGCTGGATTGGCCTGGCTGCAGCTTCGGCACCACCTCGGCAAACAGGGTCGGGAGCTGGTCGGCGCTGCGCCAGCCCAGATCACCGCCCTGCAGTGCCTGCTGATCGGCGGAAACGCTGACCGCCAGCGCCTGAAAATCGCTACCCTGGCGCAAGCGGGCCAGCACGTCCTCGGCCTGGCGCTTGGCGGTGGCGATCTGCTCGGGCGAGGCGCTTTCCGGAACGGCAATCAGAATCTGGGCGATGTGATACTGGCGGTTCGTGCCGCCGCCCTCGCCACCCGTGGGCCGGGGGCCCTCGCCACCGGGTGCGCCGCCTGCCCTCATTTCCGGGCTGCCGGCCAGTTGCGCGCGCAGGCTCTCCACGTCCTGCTCGGAAATTTGGATTTGAGTCTCGACCATCCGCTGCCGCAGGCGCGCGATCAGGATCTCGCGGCGCACATCATCGCGGAACTGGCTAAAGCTGACGCCGTCCTTCTCGACGCTCTGCTGCAACTGGCTCAGGCTCATGTTGTTGCGCCGCGCCAGATTATCGATAGCGGCATTGAGCGTGGTGTCATCGACGGTGATACCGTTACGTTCGGCGACACGCACCTGCAGCTTGCCCAGGATCAGTCGTTCCAGCACCTGGCGCTCCAGCACCGATTGCGGTGGCAACGCTACCTTTTTCTGGCGCAACTGCCGCTCGACCGTGGCCATCGCCGCATTGAGTTCGCGGCGGGTGATGACGTCATCGTTGACCACGGCGACGATGGCATCCAGGTTGTTTGCCGGGCTTTCCGGGCCAGGGCCAAACACCAGTTGCGCACGCGCGGTGGTCGCTGGACCGGCGAGCAGCAGGACCAGCGACAGGGTGAAAAACAGTGTCTTCAAGCGGGCCATCGTGCAGGTCTCAGTGTTCAATAGCGGATTGGTTGGTAGCCGAAAATGGAATTGCTCAACAGGGTTTCCAGGCCACTGCCCAGGCGCGAGAGGCCTTTCAGCTCCAGCTCAAGGTAGAACGCTGTCTGGGCATCGGTATCCGTAGGGCTGTTACGGTAGTTGCGGGCCACGGCGCGCACCGCCCAGCAGCAGTCGTCGTATTCAAAACCAGCCAGAGTTTCCAGGTTGCGCGCGACGTTCAATGCCTGATTCCAGCGCGCGATCACCCGCCATTGGGCGCTCAGCGGCCAGAGCACCGAGACATCCACGGCATGGATCTGATCGTCCAGATTCATATCCGGCTGGTCGCGGTCCAGCAGGTAGGTCAGGTTGAACAGTTGCCGGGGGTTGGCGTAGTAGCGCAGATCAAAGCCGGTGCGCAGCACGTCGCTGTTATCCGGCTCCAACTGCACGCCACCCTGTATCGACCACCGCGTCGACAGGTTCAGACCGGCTTGGGCGATCAGCCCCGAGTTGGCGGCGGTTTCCGGCGGCAGATCCGGCTCCAGGGTCACGCGCCGATCCTCGAAATACTGGATCTGGCCAATGCTGGCGCGCAGCCGCTCGCGGCCGCTGGGTCCGTCGATCAGGCGGGTGGTCAGCGCTGCGGTCAACTGGTTGGCATCGCCGAGCCGGTCGGCGCCGGTGAAGCGATTGTGGCGAAACAGCCAGTCGAAATCGCGATCCATCACGCTACTGTCAAACAGCGGAATGTCATTCTGATCACGATAGGGCACATACAGATAGAACAGTCGCGGCTCCAGGGTCTGGGTACCGCCATTCACGCCCAGCCAGGCGGCCTGCAGCGGTCGCTCGAAGATCAGTCCGCTGTCCAGGCTGAGAATCGGCGCGCTGCGCGAGGGCGCATCGTTGGCGTCCGCAGCGGTATCGTTCAGCTGGTAGCCGGTATAGCGGAAGCCAAGCTCGGGCTTGAGATAGCCCCAGGGCTGTTCCAGCGTCCAGTTCACGCTCGGCCACAGGTCGATCCGGACGCCGGTAACCGCATCGGACTGGTAAAAGTTGACCGCCTCGCCATGCAGCCGGTAGCGCAGCCCGCTGGCTGCAGTGGCCGGCCAGTCGCCGTTGAACAGCAGTTGCGGCAGCCGTTCATAGGGATTTCCGGAGAGGGCGAACAGCGCCGGATTGAGTATCTGGAAACCCTGTACCCGCGCCAGTGCCTGCCAGCCCTCACCGTAATAGCGGGCGTCGAGGTGCCGTTCCAGATAGTTGACGGTGAGAAAATCGAGGTTGTTGCTCAGATCGTTCAGATAGCTGTCGTCGGAGACGTATTCGTAGCGCAGGTCGGTGTAGGTATTAGGCAGCGGCGCGTCGCGGTCGCTGATCCGGAACGAGCCGCGCTCGCCACCGTAGCGGCGGTCATAGGGTATATATTCCAGGCCGATTTGACCGCGCCGGTTGGGTTCCAGGTAGCGGTATTCCAGGCCGAGCAGAATGCCGCGCTCGGTCATGATCCGGGGCGTGAAGGTCAGGTCGCGGTCGGGCGCGATGTTCCAGTAATACGGCACCGTGATATCAACGCCGGTTTCGCTGGCGTAGCCCTGACGCGGAAACAGGAAACCGGACTGGCGCGCGTCGCTCAGCGGAAATGACAGGTAGGGAAAGTAGAGCAGCGGCGTATCGCGAAAGGCCAGCGTGATGTCGTGTGCAGTGCCACGATCGGTGGTTTCATCCAGCAGCAGTTCGTCGGCGCGCAATTCCCAGTCCTCACGGCTACTGCGCGGACAGGTGGAGTAGGTGGCGTCGTGCAACTGACTGCGGCGCTGGCGTCGATCCACCTGCACGGTCTTGGCCGAGCCTTGGCCGTTGCGCTCGGCCAGATAATAGTCGACCTCCTTGAACGAGCCACTCTCGCTGGCCAGATCAATATCTGCTTCCTGGCCGCGCAGCGCCTGGCGCGAATCGCCATAGACAAACCCACCGGTGGCTTGGGCGCGGTTGGCCTCGCGGTCGACGCTGATGCGCTCGGCGCGCAGTCGCTGCTCGCCACGGGTCAGGTTGACGTTGCCCTCCAGCAGCGACTGCGTGGCGGAAGACTCGATCTGCTCGGCATCGGCCTGCAGCGGTGCCTGCCCGGCCGGCGGCGTGTCTGGCGTAGCCGGAACGATCTCGCTGGCCAGCACATCGGTTTCGCAGCGCGCCCAGGGACCGGGCAGATCAGCGGACTGCGCCCACGCGCCGGCCACTGGAAACAGGGCCAGTGCGGCGCCGATGAGAAGCGTGCGGTGATACGGCGTCACGGAACGGATTTTACGCATGAATGGAAGTGCCCTAACATCGCACACATTGAGGGTTTGCTGCAATCGCACCGGGAGGGCGTGAGTTTCGTGAATGATCGTGAGCAGTTATTGCGGATCTGGCTGGAGACGGTGCTGCCGGCGCCGCTGGCCGGCCTCGCCCCGGCGTCCAGTGACGCCAGTTTCCGTCGTTATTTCCGGGTCTGGTACAACGGCCAGACCGGTATCGTCATGGATGCGCCACCGGACAAGGAGGATTGTCGGCCATTTGTTGCCATCGCTGCCGCGCTGCGTGGCCTGGGTCTAAACGCGCCCGAGGTGCTGGCGGGGGATCTCGATCAGGGCCTGCTGCTGCTAAGCGATCTGGGTTCGCGCCAGTACCTGAGCGCGCTCGATGCCGGGACCGTGCAGCTGCTCTATGGCGATGCCCTGGAGGCCCTGGCGCGCTTGCAGACCGGTGGCGATCCGGGCTCACCGCTGCTGCCGCCCTATGACACGGCACTGCTGCACCGGGAAATGGAGCTGTTCCGCGAGTGGTTCCTCGGGCGACTGCTGGGCCTGACACTGGATGCCGATGAGCAGGTCGTGCTGGATCAGGCGTTTGCCCGGCTGGCGGATAATGCCCTGGAGCAGCCCCGGGTCTGGGTGCATCGCGATTATCATTCGCGCAATCTGATGGTCACTACGCCGGATAACCCCGGGGTGCTGGATTTTCAGGATGCAGTAGTGGGCGCGGTAACCTATGACCTGGTATCGCTGCTGCGCGATTGCTATATCGCCTGGCCGCGTTCCGAGGTCGAATCCTGGGCGCTGGCGCACCGGGCGCGCCTGCGGGCGCTGGGCATGAACGGTCTGGATGATGCCGGGCAGTTCCTGCGCTGGTTCGATTTGATGGGTGCGCAGCGGCATCTCAAGGCGATTGGCATTTTCGCCCGGCTGAAGCTGCGCGATGGCAAGTCCGGCTATCTAGACGATATTCCGCGCACGCTTGGTTATCTGCTGGATGTGGCGGCGCGTTATCCGGATCTGGCTGGCCTGCGAGCGCTGCTGCGCGCGCGTGGCGTAGATCAGTGGACGCCGCCGGCATGAAGGCGATGATTCTTGCCGCCGGACGTGGCGAGCGCATGCGGCCGTTGACCGATCACACGCCCAAGCCCTTGCTGCCGGTGGCCGGCAAGCCGCTGATCGTCCATCATCTGGAGGCCTTGCGTGCGGCCGGCATCACTGAACTGGTGATCAACACCGGCCATCTCGGCGAACAGTTACCGGCGGCGCTGGGCGATGGCCAGCACTGGGGCGTGCGCATTGCCTGGTCGCCGGAACCGCCGGAGGCGCTGGAAACCGGCGGCGGCATTTTCAACGCCTTGCCGCTGCTGGGGTCGGCGCCATTCCTGGTGGTCAATGGCGACGTGTGGAGCGACTATCCCTTTACCCGCTTGCCCGCAGCGCTGGCCGGTCTGGCCCATCTGGTGCTGGTGGATAACCCGCCGCATCATCCCGAGGGTGATTTCGTCCTGGCCGCGGATGGCGCGGTGACCGGGCAGGGAGCACCGGATGCGCCGCGCCTGACCTTCAGCGGTATCAGCGTGCTGCATCCAGCGCTATTTGCCGGATGCTGCGCCGGGCGCTTTCCGCTCGGGCCGCTGCTGCGCCAGGCAATGGCCAGTGGACAGGTGCATGGCGAGCGCCATGGCGGGCGCTGGCAGGATATCGGCACCCCGCAGCGACTGGCACAATTGGATCTGGCGCTGCGGGCTGGCTGAATACGACATACGATGCTGTCATTCCCATTCCCGGACGAACGGGAATGACAGCGCGTATCTAAAGCGCGTGGCGGATATCCTGCCCCTCAACGACGTAGATCACATACTCGATGAGATTCTCGGCGTGATCAGCGACCCGCTTTAATGCCTTCAGCGCCAGCACTACATCGATCACCGTGGAGACCGCCGGTTCGCCGCCCAGGGCATGGGTGCTGAGGGCGCGCAGACTGTCCTGAAACACTACGTCGACCGGATTCTCGTGACGGCGCAGCAGTTGCCAGGCCTGTTCCGGATCCATGCGTTCCAGAATTGTCAGGGCACTGTTGAGCTGTTCCAGCGCCACCCGCGCCAGGTGGTCGACGTCAACGGCCATGCCACTGAGCGGCGCATGGCCGCGCTCCTGAATGGCCAGCGTTTTCCCGGCGATGCTCTTGGCTTCATCGCCGATCCGCTCCAGGTCGGCGACTGCCTTGTTCAGGGACAGCACCATGCGCATGTCGGAGCTCATCGGCTGCCGGCGGGCCAGCAGGCGCACGCAGAACTGGTCGATATCGCGGTCGCGGCGATTGAGTGCGGCATCACCGGCAATCACCGTCCGCGCAAGCTCGGCATCGCCGTTTTCCAGCGCCTGCACGGCGAGGCAAACCTGGTGCTCGGCATCGCGGCCCATGTCCAGAACCTGCCTGAGCAGGCCGCTGATTTCCGCATCGAACCGTCTGACGGTGTGCTGGCTGGTGCTAAAGACCATCGGGGCATCGCTCCTGTTTTAGGATGTCGGTTCGCTCACAGGTGGCGCGACCGCTTGCGCCGCCACACCGCTGATCCGCGTCATGGTGTTCTCGATCCACGTTTCGACCTGCTGGTTCAATTCCTGAGGCCGGCGCCCGGTACTGTCGATCAGCGGCCCGAACACCACGTCGATCGTGCCCGGCCGCTTGAGAAACCCCTGACGTGGCCAGAATTCGCCGGCGTTCAGGGCCACCGGCAGAATGGGGAAGCCGCTGTGCGCGGCCAGTACCGCGCCGCCCATGCCATAGCGCTGGCGCACGCCGGGTGCGGTGCGGGTACCCTCGGGAAAGATCAGCACCCACTGTCCCTGCCGCAGATGCTCCGTGCCCTGGCGGATCACCTGCTTGACCGCCGAGGTGCTGGCAGCACGGTTGATGGCGATCGGCCGCAGCAGCGCCATCGCCCAGCCGAAGAACGGCAGCCAGAGCAGTTCACGCTTGAGCACCCAGGCCAGCGGCGGCAGATACTGCTGCAGGAAAATGGTTTCCCAGGTCGACTGGTGCTTGGCCATCACGATCACCGGCCGATCGGGAATGTGCTCGACGCCGCTGAGCCGGTAATTGATGCCACAGGTGATGCGCAGCCACTCGATATTAAAACGGCTCCAGTACTGGGCGATGCGATAGCGCTGGGTGAAGGGCAGCGCAAAAGCCAGCACCACCAGCGTCGATATGACACAGGTCGAGAGCAGCAGGCCCAGTGAAAACAGCAGCGAGCGTAACACGCGCACCGGCGTGTGGCGCAGGGGGGGCAGGGTTTGGGAGGCGTTAGTCATGGTCAGGGAGAGTGAGCAGGTAGTCAGCGACAGCGGCCAGATCAGCGAACACCGCCACGTTGGCGCAGCTTTCCGCATCCTGGATCAGCGTCTGGGCGCCCTTGCCGGTGCGTACCAGCAGCGGCCAGGCATTGGCGGCCCGGGCGGCACGAATATCACGCACGCTGTCGCCGACTACCGGCACGCCCTGCAGGCTGCAATTCAGGCGCCGGCCAATCTCCAGCAGCATGCCCGGGTTGGGCTTGCGGTAGGGATTGGATTCGTCGATATCCGGGCAGAAGAATACCGCTTCGATCAGGCCGCCGGCTTCCTGAACCATGCGGTGCATCTTGCGGTGGATCAGGTTGAGCGTTTCCAGGTCGAACAGGCCACGGCTGATGCCGGACTGGTTGGTCGCCACCACGACCCGGTAACCGGCATGGTTGAGCCGGGCGATGGCTTCCAGGCTGCCTGGCAGCGGCAACCACTCCTCCGGCGACTTGATGTAGTCGTCGGAGTCATGGTTGATCACACCATCGCGATCCAGGATCAGCAGTTTCATCGTCGTGTCGTGGACCCGTTAGCGGGACTGTGGTTTCACGTGAAACCACAGTCCGGATGGGCTGCGGATATGCATTGCTGCGGTCGCGCCTTCAGTCCTGCAGGCGCGAGAAGTCCGCCACCCGCAGGAACAGGCTGCTCAACTCGTTGAGCAGGGCGATGCGGTTATCGCGCAGCGCCGCATCCTCAGTCAGCACCAGTACCTGATCGAAAAAGGCATCGACCGGCTCGCGCAGGGCGGCCAGTCGACCCAGTGCCTCATCGTACAGGCCGCGTTCCATCAGCGGCAGCACTTCCGAAGACAGTTCCACCAGTCGGCCGGCCAGAGCCTGTTCAGCTTCTTCGACCAGCAGGTCGGGGCGCACCTCGAAGGGCAGCACCGCATCCACCTTCTTGAGCAGGTTGCGGATGCGCTTGTTGGCCGCGGCCAGGCTGGCGGCTTCCGGACGGGCGCGGAAAATCTGCACAGCATCGATGCGCCGGTCGAAGTCCAGCGGTCGCACCGGCCGGCAGCCCAGTACGGCCTCGAAGGTATCGGGACGCACATCGCGATCCAGATAGTAGCCGCGCAGCCGTTCCATGATGAAATCGAACACGGTTGCGACCGCCTGCCCGGTGCGCAGGGTCGGCTCGAAGGCTGCCGCTGCCTGTTCCAGCAGTTTTTCCAGATCCAGATCCAGTTGCCCCTCGATCAGAATGCGCAGCACGCCAAGCGCAGCGCGGCGCAGGGCGAAGGGATCCTTGGCACCCGATGGCGCCTGACCGATGGCGAAGATGCCCACCAGGGTATCGATCCGATCAGCCAGGGCCAGGGTGCGGCCGGTGGCGCTGGCCGGCAGCCGGTCACCGGCGAAACGCGGCAGGTACTGTTCTTCCAGGGCCTGGGCGACTTCGGCGGTTTCATGATCGTGCAGGGCGTAGTAGCGGCCCATGATGCCCTGCAGTTCCGGGAATTCCTGCACCATCTGGCTCATCAGGTCGCACTTGGCCAGCCGCGCCGCACGCTCGGCCCAGTCCGGATTGCCACTGCTGTGTGTGGCGATGAAGCGCGCCAGGGTCGCAACCCGCTCGCTCTTGGCCGCCAGGGTCCCGAGGCGCTGCTGGAACACTACATGGTTCAGTGTCTCCATGCGTGCGGCCAGGGGCTGCTTGCGATCCTGGTTCCAGAAAAACTCGGCGTCGCTGAAGCGTGGTCGAATCACCCGCTCATTGCCGGCACGCACCTGAGTCGGGTCGCGGCTTTCCAGGTTGGTGATGGTGATGAAGTGCGCCAGCAGCCGGCCCTGGGCATCGACCACCGGGAAATAGCGCTGGTTGTCCTGCATGGTGCTGATCAGCGCTTCAGCAGGCACGTTGAGAAAGCGGGTTTCGAAGGTGCCAGCCAGCGCTACCGGCCATTCCACCAGCGCCGTGACTTCGTCAAGCAGCGCCGGCTTGATCACGGCCATGCCGCCAAGCTCGTTGGCGACCGCCTCAGCATGAGCGCGGATGGCGTCGCGGCGCTCGGCGAAATCGGCAATGACCCGGCCTTCGCGGGCCAGTTGCTGGGCATAGCCAGCCGGTGAGCTGATGCGAATCGGCTCTGGATGGTGGAAGCGATGACCACGGCTGTCGCGACCGCTGCGCGCGCCGAGCAGGGTCGCCGGGATCACCTCGTCACCGAACAGGAGCACGACCCAGTGCACCGGTCGCACGAACTCATCATCACGATTACCCCAGCGCATACGCTTGGGAATCGGCAGGCCAGCCAGCGCGGCCTCGACGATGGGTGGAATCAACCCGGCGGTGGCTGCGCCCGGTTCGACGCTGATATGCACCAGCCAGGCGCCTTTGTCGGTTTCCTGGCGCTGCAAATCGGCCACGCTGACCCCGCAGGAGCGGGCGAAACCTTCGGCGGCCTTACTCGGCTGACCGTCCGCGCCAAAGGCTGCGCTGAGCGCCGGTCCGCGCCGCTCGATGCGCCGGTCGGGCTGGCGCAGGGGCAGGCCGCGCACCAGCACTGCCAGACGGCGTGGCGTAGCGAAGCGGGTCATTTCGCAGCCGTTCAGCCCGGCCTTGGCCAGGCCCTCGCCGATGCCCTGCTCGAAGGCCAGCGACAGGTCGAACAGCGCCTTGGGCGGCAGTTCCTCGGTGCCGATTTCGATCAGCAGATCACGGATCTCAGTCATGGGCCACCTCCGCGCGAGCCTGCTGTTGACGGGCGCACATCGGGAAGCCGCGTGCGGCGCGGGCATCGTAGTAGGCCTGGGCGACCGCGCGAGCCAGGGCGCGTACCCGCAGGATGAAGCGCTGCCGCTCAGTGACGGAAATCGCCTTGCGGGCGTCGAGCAGATTGAAGGTGTGGGAGGCTTTCAGAGTCATTTCGTAGGCAGGCAGGGGCAGGCCCAGTTCGATCAGGCGCTTGCTTTCGGCCTCGCAGGTATCGAACCAGACAAACAGGGCGGTGGTGTCGGCGTGTTCAAAGTTGTAGGTGGACATTTCCACTTCGTTCTGGTGGAACACATCGCCGTAGGTGACGCGGCCGAGCGGGCCATCGGTCCAGACCAGGTCGAAGACGCTTTCCACGCCCTGCAGGTACATGGCGATGCGTTCCAGGCCATAGGTGATTTCACCGGTGACCGGCTTGCAGTCCAAGCCGCCGACCTGCTGAAAATAGGTGAATTGGGTGATTTCCATGCCGTTTAGCCACACTTCCCAGCCTAGCCCCCAGGCGCCCAGGGTGGGCGATTCCCAGTTGTCCTCGACGAAGCGAACGTCGTGAATCAGTGGATCCAGACCCAGTTCGCGTAGCGAGCCAAGATAGAGATCCTGGATATCCAGTGGCGATGGCTTGATGACGACCTGATATTGATAGTAGTGCTGCAGACGGTTGGGATTTTCACCGTAGCGGCCATCAGTGGGGCGGCGCGAGGGTTGCACATAGGCTGCGCTCCACGGCTCGGGACCGATGGCGCGCAGGAAGGTGGCGGGATGAAAAGTGCCTGCTCCCACTTCCATGTCGTAGGGTTGCAGCAGCACGCAGCCCTGTCGGGCCCAGTAGGTTTGCAGGGCCAGAATCAGGCCCTGGAAGGTCGAGACATCGCGCACGGGCGCCTCCAAAATCCGAAGGGGACGGCATGGGCCGCCCCCGGGTTTTCTCATCGTGATTGGCCACCAAGTATAGCCCGGCGCCGGGGCGGGATTCATCCCGGGAAAGGGGCGGTGACAGGTTTCACGTGGAACAGGGTTTATCTGCGGGTGTGAAGTGACACGGTGATGGGTTTCACGTGGAACAGGGCCAGCCTGCTCAGAGCCAGCCCGGTTCGGCGGCTGTGTCCGGCACCGGCAGATCCTCGGCACAAAAGCGCACCAGCAGGCTGATCCGCTGTTCGCCACAGGCACTCAGTCGGATCAGGTTCAGCGTTGCGCCGGGTTCGGGCGAATCATCCGCCAGCTTGACGCCGAGCCGGTTCAGGCGCAGCACCAGCAGTTCAAGCTGCAACAGCGTAGCCGACTGGCTCAGAACCTGTCGCACCTGTTCCAGATAGTCATCCAGCGAACCCAGGCGGCTGCGGGCATCAGCCAGGTCCTGCTCGACCTGGCTCAGGCGCTGTGTCAGGCTGGCCAGGCGGCGTTCATCGGCATCGGCGCTGGTCAGCAGTGGCAGACCGCGCGCCTGACCCCGCAGAGCGTTCATCTGGGCCTGCAACTGTCGCCGCTGTTCCTCAAGATCACCCCGGCAATCGCGCAGCTGGTTGATGCGCGTCAGGGCGCAGCCGGCCAGATAGCTCAGCATGCGCTGTTTCAGCTCCTGGCGCAGCGCCCGTTCACTGGTGACGGGAAACAGCAGTTGATGCGCGGAAAAGCTGACTGTGACACGACGCACATCGCGCACCAGCATCTCGCCCTCCAGACCGGTGCTGAAGCTTTCCTGCTCGCGCATCACCATCAACAGCAGGGCAAAGCATTCACGGGCGCCGGTGGCGAAAAATTCCTGGACCTGCGGGTTACTGCCGAGCAGGGCACTCAGTTCATCGGCGGTGGCGAAAAAGGCATTCACCCGTGGGTCCTGCACCCAGGCGCGCCGGCTCAGGGTAATGGCCGGCGGCAGCCGGCGCAGCAGGCGTTCGCCATAGGCCAGGCTGGCCTCAACGGCATCGGCGAGCCGGGCGGCATAATCACCAATCAGGCGGATGCGCGGCTCACTGGCATCGACCACCCGCTCGATCTCATCATGCAGCAGGGCCAGCCGCTCCTGGCGCATGCGATGCTCGTTCAGTTGCTGCTGGGCGAACTGGGCAATACTGTCAAACACATTATGAAAAAAACCGGAACCGTTACTCATCATTGATCATGCTTACAAGTTGCGTCAAAACCAGGCGGTAGCGTGGAGAAAATGCTCCCGGATTGTGCCCGTGCCGGCGTGTCAAGAGGGGCGGGGAATCCCGGTTCGCGTCAGCATTAGGATACGCCGCTGTCCGGCGACCGGCGTGGGGCGCAGGGCCTTTTTTCGCGGGTTCCCTACAGCAGCCGCGCCAGCCGCCGATGCAGCGGGCTGGAGCGGGGAAAGTGCGCGCGCAGGAAATCCATCTGATCGGCCAGCACCTGCTTGCCCTGCAGGTAGACGTATTCGGCATGGTTGGGCGTGAAGGGAATGGCCAGCAGTTGCATGCCGGCCTGCTCCGGAGTCTGTCCGCCCTTGCGATGGTTGCAGGGCTTGCAGGCCGTAACCACATTGTTCCAGTGATCAGCACCGCCCTGCACCAGTGGCCGCACATGATCGCGCGACAGCTCACGCACCGGGAAGCGGGCGCCGCAATACAGACAGGTGTTGCAATCGCGGCAGAACAGCGAGGCGTTCGACAGCGGTGGCACATAGTCATCGCGCGCGCGCAGCCGGGCATAGGCGCCGCCCTGGGTGGCGATGATCGAGTTGACCGTAATCATGCTGCGCTGGCCGCTGCGGGCATTGATCCCGCCATGAATCGTGTACAGCACGGTCCCGCAGGTATAGGCCACCTGTTCGGCGTGATAGAGGCGCACCGCCTGCTGATAGTCGATCCATTCCAGCGGCATGCCGGTGACGTCCGTGTGCAGAACCTGCTGTTCCAGTCCGTACATGCGCACTCCTGTTGAAGTTGCGGTTACCGCCTGAGCGACGCGGCTCTCATGCTGTCCGGGTGGCGTCGCGTAGCTGGGCGACCGGCGCGCTATTCACGCTGGAGGCGCACGGTTGCGGGCTGACGGGACGGAGACAAACCTAAAAACCACGCGGCGCCCTGACGCATCATCCAGCGCGCGTTATTTTGTAGAAAGCGGCTGTTATGATGGATTTAGGTTCCGATCGCGTTTGTGATGTTGAAAGTCTAGGCTACTATTCTAAAAGTATCGCGTGCCGCTGCTCGCTGGTGGTGTGCGTTGCCCACTTTTAAGACCCCCGATACATGCCCGGCAGGCTTCGTGCAGGCCTTTTTTCGTGCCAGATTCCGGGCGGGCGGAGGCCTGGAATGCAAAACAACCCGTGAGGACAACACTATGCCAGTTCGTATGGCCGTCCCGAAGGAACTCGTTTCGGGCGAACGGCGGGTCGCGCTGGACCCGATGATGGCCGAGCGCTTCGCCAAGCTCGGCGTGGACATGCTGATCGAAAAGGGCGCCGGCGCCAGCGCCTTTTTCGCCGACGATGCGTATGCCAAGGGATGCCGGCTGGTAGAAGATGCCCGGTCGCTGTATGCCGAGGCCGATGTCGTCTTCAAAGTGCAGCCACCCACGCTCGACGAGGTGGAACTGCTCAGGGACGGTACCGTGCTGCTGGGCATTCTGCAGCCGCATCGCAACCTGGATCTGGTCCGGCGTCTGCTTGACAAGAAGATCACCAGCTTCGCTATGGAACTGATCCCGCGCATCTCGCGCGCCCAGTCGATGGACGTGCTGTCCTCGCAGGCAGCAGTCGCCGGTTACAAGGTGGCGCTGCTGGCGGCCAACCTGACCAGCGGCTTTTTTCCGATGCTGACCACCGCTGCGGGCACCATCCGCCCGTCCAAAGTGGTGATCGTCGGGGCCGGTGTGGCGGGTCTGCAGGCCATTGCCACCTGCCGCCGGCTCGGCGCCATGGTGGAAGCCTATGACGTGCGCCCTGCTGCGCGGCAGGAAATCGAATCGCTCGGCGCCAAGATGATCGATACCGGGGTCAGCGCCGCCGGTGAAGGCGGTTATGCCCGCGAACTGACGGCGGAAGAAAAGCAGCAGCAGGCTAATGTGCTGGCCCGGCATATCGCCGCCGCCAATGCGGTAATCACCACTGCAGCGATTCCGGGGCGGGCCGCACCCAAGATCGTAACCACGGCGATGGTCGAGGGCATGAAGCGGGGCGCGGTAATCGTCGATCTGGCCGCCGAATCCGGTGGCAACTGCGAGCTGACTCGTCCGGGCGAGACCTACGAGCACAACGGCGTGATCATCGCCGGCCCGCTCAACATTCCCAGCAGCTTCCCGGTTCCGGCCAGCGAGATGTACGCCAAGAACCTGTTCAATTTCCTGTCGCCGATGATCAAGGACGGCGCCCTGAACCTGGACTGGAACGACGAGGTGATTGCCAAGAGCGCACTCACCCGCGAGGGGCAGGTTATCCACGAACCCACCCGCGCGCTGCTGGCCCAATAAATCCGGAGAAGCGTTATGGAAGTCATGAAACAGGTCGTCGAGTTCTTCTCCCCCATCTATATCCTGATGCTGGCGGGCTTTCTCGGTTATGAAATCATCAGCCGGGTGCCGGTGATCCTGCATACGCCGCTGATGTCCGGTACCAACTTCGTCCACGGTATCGTGCTGGTCGGCGCGATGGTCGCGCTCGGTCAGGCCGTTACCCCGCTGGAACAGGCCATCGGCTTCCTCGGCGTGCTGCTAGGGGCAGGCAACGCGGTTGGCGGGTACGTCGTCACCGAGCGGATGCTCGAAATGTTCAAGAGCAGCAAGGAGAAGTAGGCGATGGGCTACCTGATTGAAACGACGTACTTCCTGACCGCGGTTCTGTTCATCGTCGGTCTCAAGCGCATGTCGCATCCGACCAGCGCGCGCAGCGGCATCGTCTGGGCTGGATATGGCATGGTGCTGGCGACGGTGGTGAGTTTTGCCCATCCGCAGATTATCGCGCACGCCGACAGCCCGAACGGCGTCACCAACTACATGCTGATGCTGATTGCGATCGCCCTGGGCGGCGCGATCGCCTGGTGGGGTGGCAAGAAGGTGCAGATGACCGCAATGCCGCAGATGATCGCCATCTACAACGGCATGGGCGGCGGTGCGGCAGCGGCGATCGCGGCGGTGGAATTGCTCAAGGATCACGGCGCACACCCGTTGCCCATCAGCGTTGCACTCATGGCGGTGGCGGGCGCGATCATCGGCGCGGTGTCGTTCTCCGGCTCGGTGGTGGCGTTCGGCAAGTTGCAGGAACTGAAATTCTTCAAGGATGACGCCAAATTCCGCTTCCCCGGGCAGCAGAAGGTCAATCTGGCGATCTTCTCGGCCGCCGTGCTGCTGGGCTTGATCATCGCCGTGTTTGGTCATCCGCATGGTGGTCTGGTGCTGGTGTTCTTCCTTACGGCGCTGGCGTTTGGCTCGATGATGGCCCTGCCCATCGGCGGCGCTGACATGCCGGTGGTGATCTCGCTGTTCAATGCCTTCACCGGTCTGGCCGTAGCCCTGGAAGGCTTCGTGCTCGGCAATTCGGCGATGATCATCGCCGGCATCATCGTCGGCTCGTCCGGCACCATGCTGACCTTCATGATGGCCAAGGCGATGAACCGCTCGGTGTCCAACGTGCTGTTCAGCAACTGGGCGGCGCTCGGCAGCGGCGAGGCGCAGGCGGTCACTGGCAGCCTCAAGCCGATGGATCCCCCCGATGCGGCGATCCAGATGGCCTATGCCGCCAAGGTGATTATTGTGCCCGGTTATGGCATGGCGGTGGCACAGGCGCAGCACAAGCTGTGGGAAATGTGCAAGCTGCTGATCGAACGCGGCGCGACGGTCAAGTTTGCCATTCACCCGGTGGCTGGGCGCATGCCCGGACACATGAACGTGCTGCTGGCCGAAGCCGGCGTGCCCTACGACTACATCGCCGATCTGGAAGAGATCAATGAGGAGTTCGCAACCGCTGACGTGGCACTGGTGATCGGGGCCAACGACGTGGTCAATCCGGCCGCGCGCAACGACAAGTCCAGCCCGATCTACGGTATGCCGATCCTGAATGTCGATCACGCCAAGAACGTGCAGGTGATCAAGCGCGGCAAGGGCGCAGGCTTCGCCGGGATCGAGAACGCACTGTTCTTCGCCGACAACACCCGCATGGTGTATGGCGACGCGCAGAAAGTGGTCGCGGCGCTGATCCAGGGCATCAAGGATCTCGGCTAAGACACCCCGCTGTACGGAATGGAAAAGGCGGCTTTCGGGCCGCCTTTTTCGTGGCCACGCCTGGCTGAGCCGGTCATCAAGTTGCGCTATCCTCTTTTCCTTCCTGATCTGCCATGGAGAATTCAGCGATGCAACATATCCCGCGCCTTTTGCAATCACTCGGGCTCATGGGCGGCTTGCTGGCGGCCCTGCCGTGCGCGCACGCCCAGGAAATTGGCAGCGTCGATACTGCGTTCCAGTGGGTGGGGCCAAACCACAAGATCGTCATCGAGGCCTTCGACGATCCGAAGATCGACGGCGTGACCTGCTATGTCAGCCGCTCGCGCACCGGTGGCGTTAAGGGCGGTCTGGGGCTGGCCGAGGATACCTCTGATGCCTCGCTGGCCTGCCGGCAGACGGGGCCGATCAACATTAAGGAGAAGTTCAAGGACGGCGAGGAGGTATTCACTGAGCGCCGCTCGCTGGTGTTCAAGAAGATGCGGGTGGTGCGTTTTCTTGACCAGCCGCGCAACACCCTGGTGTATCTGGTGTATAGCGACAAGCTGATTGAGGGTTCGCCGAAGAACTCGTTATCAGCCGTGGCGATGATGCCCTGGGGCGATAAGCCAGCCAAGATGGCGCCGTGAACGGTTTCAAGGACCGCCACGACTAATCCATACCGCAGCGCTGGCCGCCTGCCCAGTCTGATCGAGCACGGTGATCCGTACCAGTCCAGAACCATCCGGCGACCAGAACGCCTCACGCCGCCAGGCCTCGGCGGGCAGAGGCTGGCCATTGATCAGCCAGTGCAGTGGCCGCATGCCGCCGGTCGCAATCAGGGGCAGATCAGCCAGACGACCCTCGTGTTCCGGCAGCTCCACCGTAGTGCCGTTGACCGGGAAGTTGAGCGCCAGCGGCGGCGCGGCAGCGGGCTGCCCGGCACCCTGCTGGTTATGGAAATGGCGCAGACGTTCTGGCAACTGCGCGCGATTGCTGACCCGCAACACGTTTTCCGGCGGTACTGGCGGTGCGGTTTTCGCTTCCGGCAGCAGCTCGAAGACGCGAAACAGCAGCGGCGCGGCGGTATTGCGGCCGTAGTGACCGGGACTCGGTGAACCATCCGGGCGACCGACCCAAATGCCGACGGTGTAATCGGTATCGAAACCCAGCGTCCAGGCATCGCGAAAACCATAGGAAGTGCCAGTCTTGTGGGCGATGAAGCGTGGCCGGGCGGCGCTGCCAGGCGGGGTGATGTTCTGTGGCACAGGTGCGCCGCGCAGAATGTCCTGCAGATACCAGCAGGCGGTTGGGGTGAGCAGTTCGCGGCCAGGCACGGTGGGCTGGTCGGGCGACAGGCGCAGGGGCATGATCTGTCCACCGCTGGCGATACCAGCATACAGGGTCGTCAGTTCCGCCAGGCTCATACCCACTCCGCCGAGCACCAGCGGCAGCCCCGGCTGCGGGTGAGCACTGCTCCAGTGCAGCGGCAGACCGACGTCACGCAGCCGCGCGGCCAGTCGTGCCGGCCCGACCTGTTCCAGCACCGCTACCGCCGGGATATTCAACGACTGCTGCAGCGCCTCGCGCACCGAGACCTGTCCGGCGTAGGTGTTGCGGAAGTTGCTCGGGCTGTAATCGCCAAAGCGGGTCGGCACATCGTCGATCAGGGTGTCCGGGTGGATCAGCAGATCATCAAAGCCCAGGCCGTAGACCAGCGGCTTGAGCGTCGAGCCCGGCGAGCGGATCGCCTGCACCATGTCGATCTGTCCGGCGCGGCGCGGATCGAAAAAATCACTGGCTCCAACATAGGCCAGCACTTGCCGGGTGGCGTTGGCCACGACCAGTATGGCGATGCTGCCATGTGCGTCCAGACTGCTTTGGTGCTGACGGGCCAGCGTTTCCAGGGTGCGTTGCAGGTCGCGATCGATGAAGGTATGCAGTAGGGTGGCCTGCGGTCGCGCCGCGCGCACCCGTTCGGCTAAATGCGGCGCCAGTGCCGGCAGGGGTTGACGCTGGGTGGGAATGGCGTCCTGGCGGGCTTCCGCAACCTGTTGGGCGCTGAGGATGCCAAGCTGTTCCATGCGCACCAGCACCTTGTCGCGCGCAGCCCGGGCCCGTTCCGGGGCGCGATCCGGGCGCAGCCGCGAGGGTGCCTGTGGCAGTACTACCAGCAGGGCGGCCTCGGCGGCGGTCAGGTGGCGCGGCTCCTTGCCCAGCCAGGCCAGGGAAGCGGCGCGTATCCCTTCCAGATTGCCGCCATAGGGTGCCAGGGTCAGGTAGAGGCTGAGAATCTCGTCCTTGCTGTAGTGCCACTCCAATTGCAGGGCGCGCAGCATTTCGCCGAGTTTGCCGGACAGGTCGCGTGCGTGTGGTTCCAGCAGCCGGGCAGCCTGCATGGTCAGGGTTGAGGCGCCGGAAACCACCCGGCCATGGCGCAGCCATTGCCCAAGGGCGCGCGCAGTGGCAAGTGGATCGATGCCCGGATGCTGATCGAAACGCTGGTCCTCATAAGCCAGTAGCATGCGCAGATAGAGCGGGTCGACATCCTCAGGCCGTGCCGGCAGGCGCCAGAAACCGGCATCGACGGTGAAGCCGCGCAGAATGCGCTCCTGGCGATCCAGCACCAGCGGCGAAGTGCGCTGCGCCCGCGCCAGCGACGGTGGCGACAGCCGATCCAGCATCCAGACGCTTATGCCAAGCATCAGCACCAGCGCGCCATAAAAGCCGATGCGCCAGCGGCGGGCGCGTATGAGGAATTGAACCATGTGCATACTGTGATTTTTAGGGATTCTGGCGGAGCAGGATCATAGCCAGAAAATCAATTTTTCAGATGGGGAAAAGTTGAGGAACTCCTGCTGGACTGCGGATTCGTACTGGGCAGACCGGATGCCGATAATATCGCTGCCTGTTCTGCGATCAGCGGGTGTCCGACCGGCTCAGGCCCACTCCGCATTCAGCCCCATCTCCAATGGTCCATCAGGCCGTTCCACCGATTGCGCAGGAATATACCGATGATGAGAGCGATATGGATCGCCGCCACGCTGGTCAGTGCTGTGGCATTCGCGCAGACCGATCCAACCCCATCCGACCCCGGTACCCGCGATGCCGCGCGTGACGCCCGCAGGCAGGAGTGCCGGCGGCAGGCGCGCCAGGCCGGTGATCCCGATGAGCGCCGGCACATCATCCGTCAATGTCGGCAGGAGCTGTTCGGTGATGGCGAGGGCACGGGGCGCGCCGCACATGCTGCCCCAGTCGCGCCCCCGCACGGCGGAACGGACATGACCGCAGGCCGGATTGCGATCCCGGCGCCTGTTGCGTCTCCAACAGGGTCGGCAGCTACCGCCTATGTCCCGGCCATGCCCGAACCGGGTCCCGGCGTTGCCGATACCGATGACGCTGGCGGCATGCAGGACCCGGGCGGCAGTTATGCCGGCGCGCAGCAGTATGACAATAGCGCTGACGAAAACCCGGGTGCCAACTACGTTCCCGGTTATGGCTATGGTCCGGGCTATGGTCCCGGCTACAGTCCAGGCGTGTTAGCACCGGCTGGTGGTGGCGGGCGCGGCCAGCGTCTGGATCGGCTCGAACAGCGCCTGGACGAAATTGAAGCATTACTGCGTCAAATATTGGCCAACCAGCAGCGGCTGCTTGGACCGGGCGCCGCCCCAACACCCTAAAGCGTCAGCCGTGCCAGCAGACCATTGAGCACTGCCGCGCAGTCGGCGTCGATTTTCAGCGTCAACAGGGTATCGGCGCGGGTGTGGCCGCGATTGATCGCCACGATTGCCTGCTGGCGTTCGGCGGCCTGCCGGCAGAAGCGGTAGCCGGAGAACACCATCAGCGAGGAGCCGACTACCAGCAGCGCATCCGCCTCGGCCAGGCGCTGGCTGGCGCGTTCCACCCGCGCTTTGGGCACCGTCTCACCGAAAAACACCACCGCCGGTTTGAGCAGCCCGCCGCAGCGCGGGCAGCCCGGCACACGAAACGCGCCAAAATCCGCCTGCTCCAGATCAGCGTCACCGTCCGGCCCGAGTGTCGCGACCTGCGCCACAAAGGCCGGATTGTTCCGTTCCAGCACATTCTGGAAGGCGGCGCGTGCCTGCCGGTGACCGCAGGCAAGGCAATCGACCGCGTCCAGACGTCCGTGCAGATCGATGACGCGCCGGCTGCCGGCCTGCTGGTGCAGACCGTCAACATTCTGCGTGACCAGCTGGTGGATGAAGCCGGCGGTTTCCAGCCGCGCCAGGGCAACATGGACGGCGTTGGGCCGGGCGCGAGCAAAAGCCGGCCAGCCGAGCAGACTGCGCGCCCAATAGCGCTGGCGGGCATACTCGCCGCCGACAAAGGCCTGGTAGTTGATCGGCGGCTGGCGTTTCCAGTCGCCATTGCGGTCGCGGTAATCGGGAATGCCCGATGCGGTGCTGCAACCGGCACCGGTCAGGACAAATAGCCGGCGCGGGTGGGTCACGAACGTGGCCAGTTGCGCCAAGGCATCGTCAAGATCAGCCGTCGCATTCACCCGTGATGCGCCTCACCGGTTGCGCTGCTCAGATCTCGGCGCGGCCACCGGCGCTGAGCGCGACCAGGCCGGTCAGGTTCAGGTCGCCGACCAGCACGCCAGAGAAGGCGCCCTCGGCATCGTGCAGCGGCACGGCAACGGTAGCGCAGAATTCGCCACTGGCGCTGGACAGGTACAGGTTGGATACATAGGGTGTGCCGCGATGCGCGACCAGCTGAAAATAGGGCTGGATAGCGCGATCCACGCCCATGCCGCCGCTCTTGATCCGTCCCCACATGCCAGGATGCACCCAGTTGGGATAGCGCTGCACACCCTGGGCGTCCAGTTCGTAGATCAGTTCGAAAAACGGGTAACGCTTAAAGACTGCATCCAGGTCGTGGATGCTGCCGCTGCGCGGCTGAGCGGTGACATGCAGCAGGGCGCGAATGGCGCGGTCTTCCCAAGGCCGTTCCCGGACTTCGGATGTGGCTGCGGTCAGGAAACGCGGTGGGTTGTCGTCAATGGCGATAATGCTGCCCAGTTGCGCCTTGGCCAGCTTCTTGAGCTGAGCAACGCGCTCGCTGGCGGCGAGACTGTCGGTGATCTGGCCGCGATGACCGTCGATGATCACCACCGAGATCGAGGCGGTCGGGTGTGGACTGCCGTCCTCGGTAGTGAAGTAGCCGCGGCGCAGGTCGTCACTGTCGTACAAATAGGCGGCCAGCGCGCGGAAGGACACCAGCATGTGCTGCAGGACCGTTGGCAGGTCGTGGCTGTCACGCGGTACCACGGCAATGAAATCGTCGCCGCCGATATGGCCGAGGTAGGTTTCCGGCATGCCACGGAAAGCCTGGCGCAGCACTTCGGCCAGCAGCATGATCATGGCGTCGCCACGCACGAAGCCGTAGCGATCATTGAAGGCCTTGAAGCGATCCAGGTCGATATAGACCAGCGACAGTTCCTTCTGGGCGCGCAGTTGCAGGTCGAGGGTGTCGCGCAGCACCGGACCGGTTGGCAGGTGCGACAGGGGATGCACGCTCTCGCGCGACTGACCGGACAGCAACTGATCGAGCACCGTCCACGGCTCCAGCACGCCCAGATAGATGCCATTGGCATCCACGACCACCCAAGGCTGCGCGGGCTCGGGATCGTGGTACAGGCGAAAGGCCAGAGCGCGGGCCGACAGGTGCTCGGGCAGCAGCTTGTTAAGCGGCCGGCAGCGGCGTCCGAGGCCAAAACTGCGCTGCTGCTGGACACGGGCGCCGTTGCGGGTCAGGTAGCCGATCGGCTTGCTGTCGTCCAGCACGATCAGCAGCGGCTGGTCGGGATACTGCTGGAAATGCTCGCGGGCCTGCTCCAGGCCGGCCTCCAGCGGCAGCGAGGGTGCCGGCTCAACAAAGTCACGCAGCCGCACCGTGTGCCGCGCCGGACGCGGAATTTCCTGGCGCGGCGGCAGCGGTGGTGGTGTCACCGGTTCGGGCGCTGGCGCAGCAAAATAGTAGCCCTGGGCAAAGTGCACGCCCAGATCGCGGCAGACTGCGACATCCTCGAAGCGCTCCAGGCCCTCGGCGATGATCGCACAGCCAAGGCGTTGCGCCATGGAGATCAGCGCCTGCAGCAGCACCAGGCGCACCTGACTGCCCTGCACACCCTGTACCAGACCGCGATCGAGCTTAAGAAAATCCGGGCGCAGCGTCGCCAGCACGTTCAGGCTGTTATAGCCGCTGCCAACATCATCGAGTGCGATGCGAAAACCCTGGCTGCGCAGATGATCGACCACCTCGACCAGAGCATCGATATCGGCGCAGCGCTCGCTTTCGACGATTTCAAAAACCAGTTCCTCCGGACGAATGCCCAGGGCCGCCAGGTTGGCCCAGGGATCGCGGCGCAGGTCGAGCGCCAGCAGACTGTCCGGGAGAATGTTGACAAAGAGCGGTATATGCCGGGGAAACAGCGTCCGGGTCTTAAGGGCGCTGAACTGGCAGGCCAGGTCGAGCGCTTCCAGCCGGCTGGCGCGCGTCGCCAGTTCAAACATACGCTGGCCGCTGAGCAGGGCGCCCTCGGGCGTCAGGCCGCGACACAAGGCTTCGTAAGCGAATAGCTGCCCGCCACGGGCCAGATCGACGATCGGTTGCAGGTAGCTGCGCACATGCAGGCTCAGGTTGCCCATCAGCCAGGGGTAGCGGCGGCGGGTCAGCAGCACCGGCAGATTTTGCGCAGTAGCGAGCAGACCAAACGACAGCGTTTCGGTGGCAGCATCGGCAGTGTCGGCAGCCGAAATGCAGGCGAAGGTGTCGGTCTGGGCCATGGGGGGCAGACTGGCAGTCAGGCGATCCAGCAGCTCCAGCAGGTCGGCTTCGCTGGCAACATCAAAACGCCACATCCCCGGTACCTGCATGCACCCGCCCCAGTGCGCCCAATCCTGGGGCGTAGCATCACCGCAGCGCACAAAAAGTGCGAGCGCCTGCGAGCGGGGTGGGGCAATTGTGGCTTGTATGGTCATCGGCGCAGCCCATTCAGAAACGTCTGTCAAGGGTATAGCAAAATTTGTTCCGTTTTCCGCGGCGCCGGGCCGCGTCTGGCATTCAGTATACGCAACGGCTGTATGCACGGGGTCCAGAATCGCGATCTTTGACCAGGAATTCACGCAGTCATTACCAAACAGTCATGAAGATACGGCACAGTGCGGCGACTGTGGTCGTTCACGCTACCGCGAGGCCGATTCATGCCGCCCAATTACGTTCGTTCCGCCTGGATTTCCGATATTCATCTTGGGTTCAAGGACTGCAAGGCGGAGTTTCTACTGGATTTTTTGCGCCATCTCGATTGCGGGCAGTTATATCTGGTGGGTGATTTCATCGATTTCTGGTCCCTGCACAAGGGCGGACGCTGGCCCTCCGGACACGGTCGCGTGCTCAATGCGGTGCTGGCGCTGGCCGAGCGTGGGGTGCGGGTCGTGTACATTCCCGGTAACCATGATGAAGTTGTCCGCGACTATCTGGCGCTGCGGGTCGGCGGCATCGAGATCATGGCTGAATGCGAGCACCGTACCGCCGATGGCCGGCGCTTCCTGGTCACGCATGGCGATGAATTTGACCACACGGTCAAGTGCGGCGGCTGGCTGGCCGATTGGTTCGGGGACTGGATATACGATGTGCTGCTGTTTGCCAATCGCTGGACCAATCGCGTACGGCGCCGGTTCAATTATCCCTATTGGTCGCTGGCCAATACGCTCAAGCGGCGTATCAGTCGGGCCGCCGCCTACATCGCCCGTTATGAAGCCGCTGCCGTACATGCCGCCCGGCACCGGGGCTTTGACGGCGTGATCTGTGGGCATATTCACCAGGCGGAATTAACCCGGATTGACGGCATCTGGTATGCGAACGATGGCGACTGGGTCGAGAGCTGTACCGCGCTGGTCGAACATGGCGATGGGCGGCTGGAACTGCTGCACTGGACGGAAGAAAGGGCGCGGTATCCGCTTCCGGCCCCGGCAGCCACCCGGACCACGCAGCCGGAAGCGGCCTAAGGAAAGGGGTAAGGCATAGGCCCGCCAGCGGCATGGCGGGTGATGCCGGAGCGGCTGTGCTGCTAGCGGTGCACGATCGGCCTGGGCGTGCCGATGAAGCGCAGATAGCGCCAGGCGCCGCCATAGGCGCGACGTACAGCACTGTCCAGGGGCTGAAAGTGGGTCTGGAGTTCCGGCAGCAACTGCCCTTCCATGCGCACATGATTGACCGCCATCCAGCGCCGGAATGCCGGCCAGCGGGTGTCATGGAAATCAACTACGGCCATCAGGCCATCCGCCATCAGGTCCTGGCGGGCGCTGCGAATCACCTGCTCCCAGCCCGGGTTGATCATGCTCAGGCAATAGGACAGCACGATCAGATCGAAACCGGGCGCGGGCGCGAGTGGCTGGCTGTAGATCTGCTGGCGCAGGATCACCCGCGACCGATGCTGGCGCAGATGAGTCCGGGCACGCGCCAGCATGTCGGCTGACAGATCCAGACCGATCAGTTGCGCCGCTGGAAAACAGTGGGCCAACCGCGCCAGATTGCGCCCGGTGCCGCAGCCGATTTCCAGAATGCGTTGCGGACTGCGCAAAGCCGCGATCCGCGCCTGCAGATCGCTGCGCCCGAATAGAAAACTCCAGCGGGTAGCATCGTAAAGACGGGCATGGAGGTGATAGTAGCGCGCCAGCGTCTGTTCCGTAGTGGTCGCAGCGCTCATCGAACCTCCGCCAGGTGCATGCTGCCGTAGGTGCCGACCCGGTCAAGCGGGTGCAGGGCTGCGGTATGTTCCGGGAAGAAGCGCACCGCCGATTGCACCCACTCCGGCAGAAAATTCAACGCCGGGCTGGCCGAACGCAACAGAATGCGGCTGCCTGGGCGGCTGTTGGTCAGGATCAATTCCCATTCCTCGCGCAGCGCATCGGGCTGGTGCCAGGCCAGCCAATCCTGATGATCAAGCAGTACGAAGTGACTGTAAGCGCCGGGGTTCTGCTGGAGAAACCGACTGACCGTGGCGTTATGCGTATGCACACGCCCGGCATTGGCGCGCAAGCGCGCGAAGTTTTCCGGCTTGAGGTAGTTCGGGCTGCAGTCTGCGGTATAGGCGCCGGTCAGATAAACCCGCCAAAAGTAGTTGTCATGGATCAGCACTTCGGTCAGGACATGGCGCAGTTTGGCGCTGACATAGCCCACCAGACCACCGGGATACTGGGTGCTGATCAGATAAATCTGCGGCCGTGGCACGCCAAGCATGGCCATGGTCATCGGCTGGCGCACCAGCCAGGAGGTAAAGCACCCCCACAGGGCCGGCTCGATGGTGGCGTAGATCGCGCGTTGCTCATCCAGGGTCTGGGCATCGAGCAGGTCGAACAGGCGCGTGCGTAGGTGACGGTCGGCGCTGAGCAGGTAACGGCTGAGAATCCAGGCAATGGCGCCTGATGTGCCATAGTAGTAAAACGAGCGCTTGTGGCTGTCGCCGTCGAAATAGGCGATTTTCTGATCCCAGAAGGCGCGTGCATAGTCCGGCAGCCGTGTTCGCAGCGCCGCGTACAGACTGCGAAAGTTCGGATGCGCGCCCTGGCCAAACATGCGAAACAGGTCAGCGAAATCACCGCGCTCAATCAGCGCCAGCTTCAGATGCAGCAGCGCGTTCTGGCGCGGGTTGACATCGACGGCATGGATCGCCGCCGGCGAATCGAGCAGATAATCCAGGGTATTGCAGCCGGCGCTGGTCAGTACCACAACCTGGCTGGCCGCATCCAGGTTGAGAATCTGCCGGTCGATACGTGGATCCTCCCAGCAGACGTTATAAATGAGGCAGCGGTTGTGCACCGCCTTGAAGACCCAATCATGCGCACCATTGACCAGCTGTTTACCGATATTCTTCACCATGCCGCCGTCCAGTCCAGGAGAATTCAGGAAAAGAGTTCTACCTGCTATGGTTGGCGGCGGGCATGACAGGTGCGTGGCGTAGCGATGACGGTTCGGCGACGGCAGCACGCAAGGTACCAGACGCACGGTCATAGCCAGCGGGCATGGTACACTGCATGGGCTTATTCCAAAGCGTCTTGCCCTGATCCTTTACTCATGGCTTTCAGAACCCGGCTGCGGCCTGCGCCCCGGGACATTGATCATCGATATGAGCATCGAACAATCCATCCTTAAGGGGAGCCGGCAGCTTGGCATTGCGCCGCTGTCCGCTGCGGATATCGCGCGCCTGGCAGCCTACCTGACTCTGCTGGAGCGCTGGAACCGTGCCTATAATCTGACTGCGGTGCGCGAGCCCGAGGCCATGGTGGTTCGCCATGTGCTCGACAGTCTGTCGATTCTGCCCTGGGTCGATGGTCCGCGCGTGCTGGATGTCGGCAGTGGTGCCGGACTGCCGGGGATCCCGCTGGCCATTGCCCGGCCGGATTACCAGATCTGTCTACTGGACAGTAACGGCAAGCGCACCCGCTTCATGACTCAGGCCGCCGCCGAACTGCATCTGCACAATGTCAGCGTGGTGCGCAGCCGGGTCGAGGACTATCGGCCGGACGCGCCATTCAACAGCGTGGTCTCGCGGGCCTTCGCCACGCTGGCTGATCTGGTGAATGCCGCTGGACCATTGTGCGCGCCGCAGGGCCGCCTGCTGGCGATGAAGGGTGTGTTTCCTGACGACGAACTAGCCCGCCTGCCGCCGAACTACGCCCTGGTCGGCATCTATCCGCTGCATGTGCCAAGCCTGGATGCCGAACGCCATCTGGTCCATCTGGCACCGGTGTCCACCCTGCATTGAGTTCCGCATGAGCACAATTCTCGCGATCACCAATCAAAAGGGTGGCGTTGGCAAGACCACCACTGCGGTCAATCTGGCTGCCTGCCTGGCGGCACTGCAACAGCGGGTACTGCTGGTCGACCTGGACCCGCAGGGCAATGCCACCATGGGCTGCGGCATCGACAAGCACGCCGCCACCGCCACCAGCCATGAAGTGCTGCTCGGGGAAATCGCGCTGGCTGATGCCCTGCAGGCTGTGGATGAGAGTGGCCTGTTCGTGCTGCCCGCCAATGGCGACCTGACCGCTGCCGAAGTCAATCTGCTCGGCGCCGAGAACGCTGCCGACCGTTTGCGCGCCGCACTGGACACGGTACGTGAGCGCTTCGATCTGATCCTGATCGACTGTCCCCCATCGCTGAACATGCTGACGGTCAACGCCCTGACTGCTGCCCAGGCGGTGATTATCCCCATGCAGTGCGAGTACTACGCCCTGGAAGGGTTGTCGGCGCTGCTTGATACCATTCAGAAAGTGCGCCGCGCGACCAATCCTGGCCTACGCATCGAGGGTCTGCTGCGTACCATGTTCGATGCCCGCAACCGGCTGGCCAATGAAGTCTCGGCGCAACTGGTGGAACATTTCGGCGACGCACTGTACACCACGGCGATTCCGCGCAATGTACGCCTGGCCGAGGCGCCCAGCTATGGCCTGCCGATCATCCGCTATGACAACAGCTCGCGCGGTGCCCAGGGCTATCGGGATCTGGCGCGTGAGCTGCTGGCGCGCTTGCAGCGGTCTGATGCGGAGCTGCAGCCATGATGCGCAAAAAAGGCGGCCTGGGGCGTGGCCTGGATGCCCTGCTCGGGGCGAGCGCGGCCGCTCCACAGCCTGCCGGGGCACCGGCTGCCGGGGATGTGCTGCGGCAATTGCCGGTCGAGCAGATCAGCCGTGGCCGTTATCAACCGCGCCAGGACCTGCGCGAGGAAGGTCTGCGCGAGCTGGCTGATTCGATCCGCGCTCAGGGCGTGGTGCAGCCGGTGGTGGTGCGGCCGCTGGGTGAGGATCGCTACGAGCTGATCGCCGGTGAACGGCGCTGGCGGGCGGCGCAGCTGGCCGGCCTGCGCGAGGTGCCAGCGGTGATTCGTGAGGTGCCTGACCGGGCGGCTATCGCCATGGCGCTGATCGAGAATATCCAGCGCGAGGATCTCAATCCCCTGGAAGAAGCCAGCGCCCTGCGGCGACTGATCAGCGAGTTTGATCTGACCCATCAGGAAGCTGCCGAGGCGGTGGGTCGCTCGCGAGCCACGATCAGCAACCTGCTGCGTCTGCTGGAGCTGACCGAGGACGTGCAGCACCTGGTCCGTGAGCGCAAGCTGGATATGGGCCATGCCCGCGCCCTGTTGCCCCTGCCGCCGAGCCTGCAACGGGAAGCCGCCCATCAGGTGCTCCTGCACGGCCTGTCGGCGCGCGAAACCGAGATGCTGGCCCGACGCCTGCAGCAACCGAATCCGCCGGCGACGCGCCGCTCACTCGATCCTGACATCCGCAACCTGCAAAATGATCTTGCCGAGCGCCTCGGCGCGCGGGTACAGCTGCGCCATGGCCGTTCCGGCAAGGGCTGCGTCGTGATTCACTACAACACCCTGGATGAACTGGACGGCATCATGGCCCGGGTGAAGTGATCGCCATACTGCGGCACATAAATCTTCATTGACCCCGATAGATCGTATTTCCTATAATCCTCGGCGCTTCGTGTGGCCATGAGGAGATTCTGGCGGTAATGGCAGCGAGGCACATGCAGTTGATAACTAAAACCCGATTATAACGACTCAAAAAAACCAAGCAGAAATGCCCTGCGCAATCCAGTTCCATGAAAATTATTAGAATCAATGCGAACCATGGGCGCGAAACAAGTCACCCGTAAAATCGTCGCCATACAGTCGCTTATCGCGCTGCTGACGGCTATCGCAGCCCTCGCGCTTGGCGACGCTCAGGCGTTCTACTCCGCACTGGTTGGCGGCGGCATCAGCCTGTTAGTTACCGCCTACTTCGCGAGCAAGGTTTTCTCGGTACGTATCGGCTCACCGGCCGCCAAGATCGCGCGAGCGTTCTATGTGGGCGAAGTCGTCAAGTTGCTGCTGACGGTCGTTCTGCTGAGCGTCGCTCTCCTCTGGCTTCCTGTCTCTCCTCTCCCGCTCCTGCTTGCATACATGGCGACGCTGATGGCGTACTGGCTGGCACTACCCTTCACATTCGACGCTTCGGTGAGGACGCTATGAGCGAAACTGGTCATTCCGCAACGGGATACATCGTACATCACCTAACCAACCTCCGCTTTGACCTGACCCGCATGCATTTCCTGCATGGTGAAGAGTCAGGCGGCTTTGGTGTGATCCATCTGGATACGCTGCTGTTCGCAGCGGCGCTTGGGGGGCTGTTCCTGTGGCTGTTCATCAAGGCCGCGCGCAACGCGACCAGCGATGTTCCTGGGCCGCTGCAGAACTTCTGTGAAATCATGGTCGAGTTTGTTGACACCCAGGTTAAGGATTCGTTCCACGGCCGCAATCCGGTTATCGCACCGCTGTCGCTGACGATCTTTATCTGGGTATTTCTCTGGAACACCATGGACCTGGTGCCGGTCGACCTGCTTCCGGCCATCGCCGGTGCGTTCGGGGTGCCGTATCTGCGCACTGTGCCCTCGACCGACCTGAACTCGACGTTTGGCCTGTCAATCTCGGTGCTGCTGCTCATCTACTACTACAGCATCAAGGTCAAGGGTCCGGTCCACTTCTCGATGGAAATCCTGACCCATCCCTTCGGCAAGTGGCTGATGCCGTTCAATCTGCTGCTGCGGATCGTCGAGGATCTGGCCAAGCCCATCTCGCTCGGCCTGCGTCTGTTCGGCAACCTCTACGCTGGCGAACTAATCTTCATCCTGATCGCGCTGCTGCCCTGGTGGCTCCAGTTTGTCCTGGGCTGGCCGTGGGCGGTGTTCCACATTCTGGTTATCACCCTGCAGGCGTTTATCTTCATGGTGCTGACCATCGTGTACCTGAGCATGGCGCACGAAGATCATTGAGCGGACTTTCGGGGCCGGTTGCCTGCGGGCCGGCCATCTCTAACCCGGTTTTCTTTCATCCACACCTCAACCTCGTAAACGGGAGACACTAATGGAAGCTGCAAGCCTGATCGCCAATGTGCAGGGTATGACCGTTATCGCCGTGGCGCTGATCCTCGGCATGGGTGCGCTGGGTACCGCCATCGGTTTCGCCCTGCTGGGCGGCAAATTCCTCGAAGGTGCCGCGCGTCAGCCGGAAATGATTCCCGCGCTGCAGGTCAAGATGTTCATCGTTGCCGGTCTGCTGGACGCGGTGACCATGATTGGTGTCGGTATCGCGCTGTTCTTCACCTTCGCCAACCCGTTCCTCGGTCCGGTGCAGGCCCTGATCAAGTGATCGGAGCGCTCAGTGCTCTGACGCCCTCTAACCTGTGCGTACCTGAGGAGGTATCAGCGTGAATTTCAATGCTACCCTTATAGGGCAGATGATCACGTTCGGCCTTCTGGTGCTCTTTACCATGAAGTATGTGTGGCCGCCGATCATTCAGGCCATGCAAGACCGCCAGAAGCGAATCGCTGATGGCCTGGCATCCGCAGAACGCGGCGTGCGCGAGCAGGAACTGGCCAAGGCCAAAGCCGCGCAAATGCTCAAGGAATCAAAGCAGCAAGCCGCCGAGATCGTCGCCCAGGCCCATAAGCGCGCCAACGAAATCATCGAGCAGTCAAAGCAGGAAGCCCGCGTCGAGGGTGACCGCCAGCTTGCCGCCGCCAAGGCGGAGATCGAGCAGGAAGTCAACCGCGCCCGCGAACAGCTTCGCAACCAGGTGGTCAGTCTTGCCATCACCGGCGCCAGCAAGGTTCTCAAGCGCGAGGTCGATGAAGCGGCTAACGCTGCCATGCTGGATGACCTGGTCGCTCAGCTATAACAATACGGACCACGCCAATGGCTGAAACGACAACCGTCGTCCGACCCACCACCGCTGCACGGCCCTACGCGCGCGCTGCGTTTGAAGAAGCGCAGGCCACGCAGGCGTTGCCGCTCTGGTCCGAGATCCTGAAGGCCGCCGCCGCTGTCGCGGCGGATCCTGCCATGCACCGTCTGCTGGGCCCCTGGAATCCGACGCTGCGCGGTGATCAAAAAGCCGAGCTGGTAGCCGGGCTCTGCCGCGATGTTCGCGGTGGCGCGGAGGTGCCCGAGGTGTTTGTGGCCTTTCTGCGGATGCTGGCCGAGTTTCATCGCCTGCACCAGCTCCCGGGCATTGCCGTTCTGTTCGAGCAACTGCGCGCTAACGCCGAGAGCGTTGTCCACGCCGAGCTGATCAGCGCGGTCGCCGTCACTGAAGCTCAGCGTATTCAGGTCAGCGAAGCGCTTCGCGCCCGATTCCAGCGTGACGTAGCGCTGGATTGCAAGATGGATGCGTCACTGATCGCGGGCGCGGTGATCCGGGTCGGCGATCTGGTGATCGACGGTTCGGCGCGCGGCCGGCTGGAAAAACTCGCCACGGCCTTAAGCCAGTAAGGGGAATACCGTTTTATGCAACTTAAACCATCCGAAATCAGCGATCTGATTCGGCAACGCCTGCAAGGCTATGAGGCGTCTGCTGAAGCACGCACGGAAGGCTCCATTGTCAGCCTGGCCGATGGCATCGCCCGGATCTATGGCCTCGACAACGCGATGCAGGGTGAAATGATCGAGTTCCCGGCCCCCCGGGAAGGTGATCCGGCCACCTACGGCCTCGCCATGAACCTGGAGCGCGACTCCGTTGGCGCGGTGATTCTGGGCGACTACGAGCATCTCGCGGAAGGTGACAAGGCCCTGTGCACCGGGCGCATCCTGGAAGTGCCGGTTGGCGAGGCGCTGCTGGGCCGCGTGGTGAATGCCCTGGGTCAGCCGATTGACGGCAAGGGTCCGATCAAGGCCGCGCAGACTGCACCTATCGAAGTCATTGCCCCGGGCGTTATTGAGCGCCAGTCGGTAAGCCAGCCGGTGCAGACCGGTCTGAAAGCCATCGACGCCATGGTGCCGATTGGCCGTGGCCAGCGTGAATTGATCATCGGTGATCGCCAGACCGGCAAGACTGCGGTTGCGATCGACGCGATCATCAATCAGAAAGGTACCGGCATCAAGTGTATCTACGTCGCCATCGGCCAGAAGAACTCGTCGATTGCCAACGTGGTGCGCAAGCTTGAGGAGCATGGCGCGATGGATCACACCATCGTCGTCGCCGCCAGTGCGTCTGAATCCGCGGCCATGCTCTACATCGCGCCCTACTCCGGCTGCAGCATGGGCGAGTATTTCCGTGACCGTGGTCAGGACGCGCTGATCGTTTATGACGATCTGTCCAAGCAGGCCGTAGCCTATCGTCAGGTTTCCCTGCTGCTGCGCCGCCCGCCGGGCCGCGAAGCCTTCCCCGGCGACGTGTTCTATCTGCACTCCCGGTTGCTGGAGCGCGCCTCCCGCGTCAATGCCGATGAGGTCGAGCGCCTCACCAACGGTGAAGTCAAGGGCAAGACCGGCTCGCTGACCGCGCTGCCGATCATTGAAACCCAGGCGGGTGACGTGTCGGCCTTCGTGCCCACCAACGTGATCTCGATCACTGACGGCCAGATCTTCCTGGAAACCGACCTGTTCAACGCCGGTATCCGGCCGGCCATCAACCCGGGCCTGTCCGTGTCCCGCGTCGGTGGTGCCGCCCAGACCAAGATCGTCAAGAAGCTCGGTGGTGGTATCCGTCTGGCCCTGGCCCAGTACCGTGAACTGGCCGCCTTTGCCCAGTTCGCCTCCGACCTTGACGAAGCAACCCGCAAGCAGCTTGAGCGCGGCCAGCGGGCAACCGAACTGATGAAGCAGAAGCAGTACTCGCCGATGTCGGTTGCCGAGATGGGTATTTCGCTGTTCGCCGTAGATCGGGGCTATCTGGACGACGTGCCGCTCAACAAGATCGGTGATTTCGAAGCCGGCTTGCTGGCGTTCGCGCGGGCCAACCACGCTGCCTTGGTCGACAAGATCAATGCAACGGGCGATTACAACGACGAGATCGAAAGCGGCATTAAGAAAGTCGTGGAAGATTTCAAGGCCCACTACGTCTAAACGGGTGTCAGCATGGCCGGTGCTAAAGAGATACGAACCAAAATCAAGAGTATCAAAAGTACTCAGAAGATTACCAAGGCCATGGAAATGGTGGCGGCAAGCAAGATGCGCAAGGCACAGGAGCGCATGCGAGCGGCCCGGCCCTATGCGAGCAAGATTCGCAACGTCATCTCGCACTTGGCCCATGCGCATACGGAGTATCGCAGCCCGGGACTCGTGGAACGCGAGATCAAGCGGGTCGGCTTCATCGTCATCTCGACCGACCGTGGCTTGTGCGGTGGCCTGAACACCAACCTGTTCAAGGCCGCCACCCTCGCCATGCAGCAGTGGCGGACTCGCGGTGTCGAAATCGATCTGTGCACGGTCGGTACCAAGGCGTTCCAGTTCTTCCGCCGGCTCCGGGGCAACGTGGTCGCCCATGTTTCCCACTTGGGTGACGCGCCTCGCTTTGAAGACGTGCTCGGCCCGGTCAAGGTCATGGCTGATGCCTTCGCCGAAGGGCGCATCGACGCGATCTATCTGGTGTACAACGAGTTCGTCAACACCATGAGCCAGAAGCCCAAGATCGAGCAGCTGGTGCCGGTGACCGCCGAGGTGAAGGATGCCGCGCCAGCTCATCGCTGGGATTACATCTACGAGCCCGATCCGAAGGAACTCATCGAGCTGCTGCTGCGGCGCTATGGGGAATCCGTGGTCTATCAGGCCCTGGTGGAGAATGTCGCCTGCGAGATGGCCTCCCGCATGGTTGCCATGAAGAGCGCTTCCGACAACGCGGGCACCCTCATCAATGAGTTGCAACTGATCTACAACAAGGCCCGGCAGGCGTCGATCACCCAGGAGCTGGCCGAAATCGTGGGTGGCGCCGCGGCGGTATAAGGCTGCGAACGCCGGTCCCCCCGGGGCGGACGTGCGGTGAAACAAGTTCAAGAGGAACCCAAAGAATGAGTTCTGGCAATATCGTGCAAATCATCGGCGCGGTGGTGGATGTCGAGTTCCCCCGCGGGTCGGTGCCCAAGATCTACGATGCGCTGCGCCTTGATGAAAACGGGCTGATCCTGGAAGTGCAGCAGCAGCTTGGCGATGGCGTGGTGCGGACCATTGCCATGGGTCCGTCGGAAGGCATGAAGCGCAACATGAGCGTGTCCAATACGGGCGCGCCGATTTCGGTACCGGTGGGCAAGCCTACCCTGGGCCGGATCATGAACGTGCTTGGTACCCCGATCGACCACAAGGGCCCGGTCGAGACCGACACCTATCGGGCAATCCACCAGGCGGCACCGAGCTACGAGGATCAGTCGGGCGCGACCGAGCTGCTGGAAACCGGCATCAAGGTCATCGACCTGCTCTGCCCGTTCGCCAAGGGCGGCAAGGTTGGCCTGTTCGGCGGTGCCGGCGTTGGCAAGACCGTCAACATGATGGAGCTGATCCGCAACATCGCCATCGAGCACTCCGGCTACTCGGTGTTCGCCGGTGTCGGCGAGCGCACTCGTGAAGGCAATGACTTCTATCACGAGATGAAGGACTCGAACGTGCTCGACAAGGTGGCCCTGGTCTATGGGCAGATGAACGAGCCGCCGGGCAACCGGCTGCGCGTCGCCCTGACCGGCCTGACCATCGCCGAGAACTTCCGTGACGAAGGCCGTGATGTGCTGCTGTTCGTCGACAACATCTACCGCTACACCCTGGCCGGTACCGAGTGCTCGGCGCTGCTCGGTCGTATGCCATCCGCGGTGGGTTACCAGCCGACCCTGGCGGAGGAAATGGGTGTTCTGCAGGAACGCATCACCTCAACCAAGGCCGGTTCCATCACCTCCATCCAGGCGGTGTACGTGCCCGCCGACGACCTGACCGATCCCTCGCCGGCGACCACTTTCGCCCACTTGGACGCGACTGTCGTGTTGTCCCGCCAGATCGCCGAGCTGGGTATCTACCCGGCGGTCGATCCGCTGGACTCCACTTCGCGGCAGCTGGATCCGCTGGTGGTGGGTCAGGATCACTACGAGACTGCCCGCGCCGTGCAGAGCACCCTGCAGCGCTACAAGGAGCTCAAGGACATCATCGCCATCCTGGGCATGGACGAGCTCTCCGAAGAAGACAAGCTGGTGGTGGCTCGCGCCCGCAAAATCCAGCGCTTTCTGTCGCAGCCGTTCTTCGTCGCTGAAGTGTTCACCGGCTCGCCTGGCAAGTATGTCTCCCTGAAGGATACCATCTCGGCTTTCAAGGGCATCGTCGCCGGCGAATACGATCACCTGCCTGAGCAGGCGTTCTACATGGTCGGCTCGATCGAAGAGGCCGTGGAAAAGGCCAGCAAGCTGTAACGGGATCGCGGCCCGGAGCGTTGCTGCTCCGGGTACGCATCCCTAGCTCACCGACCAGGAGATGTACCAATGGCCATGACACTGCATGTCGACATCGTCAGCGCGGAAAAGGAGCTGTTCTCCGGCGCCGCGGAGATGGTGAGCGCGCCGGGTGAAATGGGCGAACTCGGCATTCTGCCCCGCCACAGCCAGTTGTTGACGCGGCTCAAGCCCGGTCAGGTTCGGGTTCAGTTGCAGGGCGGCGAGGAACAGCTGTTCTACGTCTCTGGAGGGCTGCTGGAAGTGCAGCCGCATCTGGTGACCATCCTGACCGATACCGCCGAGCGGGCTCGCGATCTGGATGAGGCGGCCGCGCAGGCAGCCAAGCAGCGCGCCGAGCAGGTAATCGCTAATAGCCGTGGCGAGTTTGAATACGCCAGGGCCAAGGCCGAACTGGCCGAGGCCATCGCGCAGTTGCAAACCATCGAGAAGCTGCGCAAGCTGCGCAAGTCAGCCTGATCAGCCTTACAATAAAAACGATCTCGACCCCGCTAGGCCGTGGCGCGCGTCACGGCCTTTTTATTTGTGCGCGCCGGGTATCGCGTCGCCTGGCGCACGGTTCGCTACAATAGCGCCACTGATTTCTCGAAGAGGCGTGGTGGTCATGCAACAACTTTCAGTAGTCATCCTCGCGGC
>RXIX01000006.1 GCA_003989075.1 Candidatus Competibacteraceae bacterium
CGCATCAGCGCCCAGCCTGACCGCCCCGGCTTCTTCCGCCTCAGCGTCGCCGATAACGGCATCGGCATCGCCCCCGAGCAGCAGGCGCAACTGTTCCACTTCGGCTATACCACCAAGCCGCGCGGCAATGGCTATGGCCTGCATTCAGTGGCCAATTTCGCCCAGAGCCTCGGCGGCCAGATCGCTTTCGAAAGTCCCGGTCCCGGCCAGGGCGCGACTTTTTCCCTGGTGTTGCCGCTGCACGCGAATCGGGAGATCACGCAGTGAAGCCGGCGCGCACCCTCGCCGATCCGCATCCGGAGACCCAGGCTTGAGCAGGCACGACACGCGCAGTTGGACACTCCATATCCGCAAGGACAACATCAAATTTTCCGCAGCGCACATGACCGTGTTCGCCGATGGCCAGAAGGAGCACCTGCACGGTCATAATTACGCAGTGGAACTGACCGTGGAGCTGGCGGAACCGCCGGCATTGGCGCGGATGCTCAGTTACGAGGTGTTCAAGCAGGCGCTGCGTGCGGTCTGCGCCGACTGGGATGAGAAAGTGCTGATCGCCGGCGGTAATCCGTGGCTGGAATGGCTGCCTGCCGATGCCAATGAATGCGCTTTCCGCCTGTGCGGCAAGCGCTATGTGCTGCCGGCTGATGAAGTGGTGGTGCTGGACATGGACAACGTCACCGCCGAGAACCTGGCGCAGGCGCTGTTCGAGCGCTTCTGGGCGCTGCTGAGCTGTGAGCAGGCCATTCCCTGGCATGAGCGGATTGCTGCCGTCAGCCTGCGCATCGACGAATCGCGCGGCCAAGGCGCCAGCTACACGGTCCGTTATGGTGAGCGGGCCTGAGCGCCCATACGAAAACTGCAACGCCAAGCCTGAACTGGCACAACCCGCAAGGATTCCGCAATGACCACGCTGCCCCATGCCCATGGCCTGCCCCCGGTGCGCGGCCGCCTGCGCAGCACTCCCGAGGACTTCCAGGTCCGCGAGGAACTGGATTTTCCGCTCGATGGCAGCGGCGAACATGCCTGGCTGTGGGTGCGCAAGCGCGGCGCCAATACCGAATGGGTCGCCCGGCAACTGGCGGCGCGGGCCGGGGTTCCGGCGGGCGCGGTCAGCTACGCCGGGCTCAAGGATCGCCACGCGCTCACCGAGCAATGGTTTTCGGTGCACCTGCCCGGCAAGGCCGATCCCGACTGGCAGGCCGATCCGCATCCCGATTTCACCGTGCTCAATGCGCTGCGCCATTCGCGCAAGCTGCGCCGCGGTGCGCTGAGCGGCAACACCTTTGCGATTACCGTTCGTGAACTGGAGGGCGACCTGCAGGCGCTGGCGACACGGCTGGACAGCATCGCCGCCCGCGCTGTGCCCAACTACTTTGGCGAACAGCGCTTTGGCCGCGAGGCGGGCAATCTGGCGCGGGCCGAGGCGATGCTGAGCGGCCGGGAAAGGGTGCGCGACCGGCATCAGCGCGGCCTGTATCTGTCTGCTGCCCGCTCGGCGCTGTTTAACGCGGTACTGGCGCGACGCGTCGCCGACGGCAGCTGGAATCAGGCACTACCCGGCGAAGTCCTGATGCTGGCCGGCAGCCACAGCATTTTCACCCCTGAGGCCATCGACGACACCATCCGCCAGCGCATCGCGACCTTCGATGTGCATCCCACCGGGCCGCTGTGGGGTGCGGGCGACCTGCGCAGTACGGGCACGGTACGGGCGCTGGAGGAAGAGGTGGCAGCGACCCTGCCGCTGTTTCGCGATGGGCTGGCGGCGGCGGGCCTGAATCAGGAGCGGCGTGAATTGCGTCTGCTGGTGGCCGATGCCCGTCTGGACTGGCTCGATGCACACAGCGCCCGTATCAGCTTCCGCCTACCGGCCGGCGCCTACGCCACCACAGTGCTGCGCGAACTGGTGGCTACAGGCGATGAGAGTGCCAGCGCACAGCCGCGTGACTGAGCGGCTAGCGTGGCGGTCGCGCTGCCCTGGGTAGCAGTACCAGTTCGGTTTCCGAGGCGCGATCCGGCAGGTTCAGCGCCAGCAGCAGCAGCAGGCTGAGCAGGCCGGCCGTGACGCTCGGCGCGATCTCGATCCTGAACACCTGGTGCAGATAGACCAGCGGCAGCAGCCACAGCCCGGCGACCAGGAAGCGCAGCAGCGCCTGCCACCAGCTGATGCCGTGCCCATTGCGCTGCTGCACGCGCAGCCGCCAGGCGCGCATCCCCAGGGTCTGACCGCCATGGGTCCAGAAGCCGCCATAGAAGAAAAAGCAGACCAGGAACAGATAGGTCGATAAAAACGGGTTTCCGGTCAATGGATTATGGGCGCGCACCGCCTCGCTGCCCAGCACCAGCACCGCCAGCACCAGCGCCAGACCGGTGGCCACGAACAACACACCACTAAGCAGCAGGCTGTCGTAGACGATGGCTGCCAGCCGGCGTGGCAGAAGACGTGGGTGCATGAACATGGCGAGGTGCGGGAACGCGCTGCAGCGGACTATTTCGCGGCGGGCTTGCGCACCGGCGTGGCGTTCCTGGCCGGCGCTGGCGGTGCGGCCGTTGCCGCTGCAGATGTGGCTGCCGCTGCCGTAGCACTGACCCGGTCGGGGAGGGTCGACTCCGGCTTGCCTAGCCAGCCATTGATCTGGTTGACATCCTCATCGGCGAGCTGCCCGGCGGCCTGTTTCAAGGTCAGATAGTTGGCGATGTAGGAATAACGGGCGGCGGCATAGTCGCGCTCGGCGCGGTAGACGTTGCGCTCGGCATCAAGCACATCGACGATGGTGCGGGTGCCCACTTCGTAACCGGCCTGATTGGCTTCCAGAGCGCTGCGTGTCGAGACCCGGGTCTGGTCAAGCGCCTTGATCTGGCTGATGGCGGTTTGCTGGCCGCGATAGGCATTGCGCACCGTGCGCACCGTGTCGCGCTGCAGATTTTCCAGACCCTGCCGTGTGGCCTCGTAGCTGTAGGCCGCTTCGCGTGAGCGCGAGGATACCGCGCCACCGCTGTAGATCGGAATCTTCAGGGTCAAGCCGACCTGGCTGCTGGAGGTGTCCGTAATGCTGTTGTCGCCACTGACCCGGCTCAGGTTCAAGTCCAGGGTCGGGTAATGACCGGATTTCTGCAGCTTGATGTTTTCGCGCGCCTGATCGACGCTGAAACTGGCGCTGCGCAGGCTCAGGTTGTATTCCAGGGCCATGCGCACCCAGATCTCGGCGTCCTGCGGTTCGGGCAGGGCCAGCGGCATGCGTTCGCTGAGCAGATTGAGCTGGACGTATTCCTGACCGGTGAGCTGGCGCAGCGCCTCGCGGGCATCGGCCAGGGTGTTGATGGCCTCAATTTCGCTGGACACCGCGCCATCAAAACGCGCCTGGGCATCGTAGACGTCAGTGATGGTCGCCAGACCAACCTCGAAGCGCCGGTTGGCCTGTTCGAGCTGGCGGGCGAAGGCGTTCTTCTCGGCGGTGGCAAAAGTCAGGTTATCAATCGCCGCCAGCACGCCAAAATAGCCACGTGCGACCCGCAGGATCAGTTCATTGGCGGCGTTGCGCAGATCAACATCGGACTGGCTGACCGTCGCCTCAGCCAGACGCTGCTGCACCTGACTGGCACGGTTATAGATCGGCTGCTGCAGGGCGATGGCGTAGTTGTGGCTGTCGTAGGAATCGTTACCGCGCTGCGAACCGGCAATGCCAAAGGTCTGCCCCTGCTCGACCGATGCGCCAATGCTCGGCAGCAGCAGAGCACGCGCCTGGGGCTTGGCCTCCTGCGCGGCATCACGCGAGGCTACCGCCGCTTTGAGCACTGGATCGCTTTCCATGGCCTGGCGATAGACATCCAGCAGATTTTCCGCGGCTGCCGGCTGAGCGCACAGCGCGGCGACGATCCCGGCCAGGACCAGGCGAGGCAGTTTGGACATGGCTGACAGGCTCCCCTTGCGCGACTTCAAAGTATTTCAGTAAACGCTAATATACCAGAGCAGCAACGGCCATGAAAACCGCTGGTCCGCGCGATCAATAACGGGGCATGTCCGGGTCGACTTCCTCAGCCCAGGCATTGACACCCCCGTCGAGATTGGCCACCTGTGCGAAGCCGGCCCGCTCCAGGAACAGCGCCACTTGGAAACTGCGCCCGCCGTGATGACAGATCACCACGGTTTCACGCGCCGGATCGAGCGCATCGCGCCAGATCGCGCCCAGACCGCTCATCGGCATATTGACCGAGCCGTCGATACGGGCGATGGCGTATTCCCAGGGTTCGCGCACATCCAGCAGCAGCGGCGCCGGGTTCTGTCCCAGGCGCCGTTGCAGATCAACCGGCGATAGCTGCCGCACGCAGAGCTCCTAGAAGGTAAAGCTGCGCACCGGAGCTGCGCCGCGCAGCGGTTGCAGTTCGGTATCGAACAGGCTTTCCTGCTGCCATTCCTGTTCGCTGACCCGGGTGATCAGCAGCGCTTCCATCACCGGCGGCTGACCGACCACGATGAACAGGCGCCCACCTATGCTCAGGCTGCGCCGCCAGATTTCGGCGACTTCACCCACCGAACCGGTGACAGCAATGGCGTCATAGCGGTGCTCGCCCCAGCCGTGGCTGGCGTCGCCGGTGTGCAGCACCACGTTGTGGATACCGTGCGCCTTGAGACGGTTGCGCGCAGCCTCGACGAAGGCGGCGACGATATCGACGCTGACCACATTGGCGGCCAGGCTCGCCAGGCAGGCAGTCAGATAGCCACTGCCGGTGCCAACCTCAAGGACATTATCGCCCGGCTGCACGGCCAGTGCTTGCAGGATCCGGCCTTCCAGGTTCGGCTTGAGCATGCATTCGCCCTGGCCGAGCGGGATGTTGATGTCGGAAAACGCCAGGTTTCGATAGCGCTCCGGAACGAAATCCTCGCGCGGTATGCTGGCGATCGTATCCAGCACCCGCTGATCCAGCACATCCCAGGGCCGGATCTGCTGCTCGATCATGTTGTAGCGGGCCTGTTCAAAGTTCAATGCGGTCATGTTCGGGATCCTGTCAACGCCTGGTGGTCTTGATGTTCTGGCGGGGCGACGCCCCGGTTGCCGGTTGCGGTATGGGGTAGCCTCATTCTAACACTTCTCCATGCACGCGCTGCCAGCGCGGGCGCGCGCCCGGTCGCGTCCCGGCGCCTTGCTTCACAGGAAGGTAGCGCCAACCGCGAACAGTCGTTCCACCTCGGGCACCCGCTTCTTGTCGACCAGAAACAGGATCACGTGATCCTCGGATTCGATCATGGTGTCGTGGTGGCAGATGATCACTTCGTCACCGCGGGCGATGGCGCCGATGGTGGTGCCGGGCGGCAGGCGGATTTCCTCGACACGCCGTCCGACTACCTTGGAGGTCTTGTAGTCGCCGTGCGCGACCGCTTCGATGGCTTCGGCGGCGCCGCGGCGCAGCGAATGCACCTTGGCCACGTCACCGCGGCGCACATGGGTGAGCAGGCTGCCGATGGTAGCCTGCTGCGGTGAGATGGCGATGTCGATAATGCCCGAGGACTCGACCAGTTCGACATAGGACACCCGGTTGATCAACGCCATCACCTTGCGCGCGCCCATGCGCTTGGCCAGCATCGCCGAGAGGATGTTGGCTTCATCATCATTGGTCACCGCGCAGAACACATCGACATGCTCGATGTTCTCCTGGCGCAGCAGGTTCTCGTCGGCAGCGTCGCCCTGCAGGACGATGGCGCGGCTGAGCCGCTCGCACAGACTCCGGCCGGTCTCAGGGTTGCGCTCGATGACCTTGACCTGGAAGCGTTCTTCCAGCGCCTGCGCCAGCCGGGCGCCGATGTGGCCACCGCCGGCAATGATCAGCCGCTTGACCATGCGGTCGAGCTTGCGCAGCTCGCTGACGATAGCGCGGGTGTTCTTGCGGGCGGCGACGAAGAAGACCTCGTCCTCCGCTTCGATGACCGTGTTGCCCTCGGGCATCACCGCACTGCCCTGGCGGAAGATCGCCGCCACCCGGGTTTCGATGCCCGGCATATGCTCGGGTAGGGTACGCAGGGCCTGGCCAACCAGCGCGCTGCCCTCGTAGGCCTTGACGCCGACCAGTCGCACCTGGCCTTCGGCAAAGTCGAGCACCTGCAGCGAGCCGGGATGTTCGATGATGCGGTGGATGTAGTCGGTGACCAGCTGTTCGGGGCTGATCAGCACATCGATCGGCAGCGCATCGTCCTTGAACAGGGTGCCCTGGTAGCGGATATAGCTGCCGGCGCGCACCCGGGCGATCTTGGTCGGGGTGTTGAATAGGGTATGGGCGATCTGGCAGGCGATCATGTTGACTTCGTCGTTATCAGTCAGCGCGATCAGCATGTCGGCATCGGCGATACCGGCCTGTTCGAGGATATCCGGATAGGAGGCATGGCCGCGAATGGTACGAATATCGAGCCGGTCCTGCAGGGCCTGCAGACGTTCGGCGTTGGCATCGACCACAGTGACATCGTTGGCCTCGCTGGCCAGGATGGTCGCCACCGAACCGCCGACCTGGCCGGCACCGAGAATCACGATCTTCACAGGCAGCCTCCGCTGGCGTTCATTCGTCCAGAGCTTTCTTGGGGTCGATCCCCAGGGCACGCAATTTGCGATAGAGGTTGGTGCGCTCCATGCCGACCCGGTCGGCCAGACGCGCTACGTTGCCCTCACATTCGCGGAACTGCTGCATCAGATAGGCGCGTTCGAACTGTTCACGCGCCTCGCGCAGCGGCAGGTTGAGCGGAATGCTACCGACATCCGGCGATTTGGTATTGGTCGCGCCACGCACTGCGGCATCGACCTCGTCCTGGGCGATTTCCTCGTCGCCGCCGAGAATCAGCAGGCGCTGCACCAGGTTCTTCAGTTCGCGGATGTTGCCCGGCCAGCTGTAGTTGCGCAGCCGGTTCTGGGCCGCCAGGGTGAAATGGCGGTAGATGAGGCTTTCCTGATCGACGAAGTAGTTGACGTAGTAGTTGAGCAGCTCCGGCACGTCTTCGATGTGCTCGCGCAGCGGCGGCAGCTTGATCGGCACCACGTTGAGCTGATAGTACAGATCCTCGCGAAAACGCCCGGCTGCTACTTCCTGATCCAGCTCGCGGTGGGTCGCGGCCACCACGCGCACGTTGACCCGCACCGGTTCCTTGCCACCGATGCGCAGGAAGGAGCCGTTTTCCAGGGCGCTGGCCAGCTTGGACTGGGCTTCCGAATCCATGTCGGCCAGCTCGTCGAGGAACAGGGTGCCGCCGCTGGCCTGTTCCAGGCGGCCGTAGTGGATGCGGTCGCCCTGCTCGGAGCCGAACAGTTCCAGACTGGCGTTCTCACGGGCGATCGAGCCGACACCGACATCGATGAACGGCCCGCTGCGGCGCGGGCTGTGCGCGTGCAGGAAGCGGGCGTAGACCTCCTTGCCGGTGCCCGGTTCGCCAAAGATCAGCACCGGCGCATCGTGCTGGGCGATGCGCAGCACCTGAGCGCGCAGCCGCTGCACGACGTCGCTGCGCCCGACCGGCTCGGCGACGATGCGCTGCTGGCGGCGCAGGTTCTGGTTCTCGCGCGCCAGCCGGTCAGCATCCAGGGCCCGCTCTACGGTCAGCAGCAGCTTGGCCATCGACAGCGGTTTCTCGATGAAGTCATAGGCGCCCAGCCGGGTGGCCTCGACTGCGGTCTCGACCGTACCGTGCCCGGACATCATGATCACCGGACAGGGCAGATGATCGCCCTCGCTCCATTCCTTGAGCAGGGTGATGCCGTCGGTATCGGGCATCCAGATATCGAGCAGTATCAGGTCAGGACGCTGGGCACGGCGCGCTTCGCGGGCGGCAGCTGCGTTCTCGGCGATCGCCACGGCGTACCCTTCGTCTTCGAGAATCTCCTTGACGAGATCGCGAATGTCGGGTTCGTCATCGACGACCAGAATGTAAGGCGCACTCATCCGGTCTCCTTATCGGGATTCAACGGCTCAACCTGGGGCGCGGAAGCAGGATGCGCGCCGGTGCCATCCTGGTGCAGGGGCAGCCAGATTGCCACCCGGGCACCACCTTCCGCAGGGGACTCCAACTGAATCCAGCCGCCATGTTCCTCAACGATTTTCTTGACAATCGCTAATCCTAGCCCGGTTCCCTTGGGTTTGGTAGTCACATAGGGTTCAAAGGCGCTGCCGAGAATCGTGTCGGGGAAGCCCGGTCCATTATCGCGCACGCTCAATTCGACACAGTCGGCGCCGACGGCGTGCTCGCGACGGGTGGCGATCCACAGGGTCGAGCCCTGGCCGTCACGCATGGCCTCAATGGCGTTCTTGACCAGGTTATGCAGCAACTGGCGCAGGCGCACCTTGTCGGCGTGGATGCGCAGCGGTTCATCAGCCAGATCAAGGCGGATTTCCACCCCGGCTGGATAGTCGCGATACAGATAGAGCACTTCGGTGATGAACTCGTTCAGTTCCAGCGGCGCCAGTTGCAGGCGCGGCGGCCGGGCGTATTCATTGAAGGCATCTACCATCTCCTTCATCGCCTGCACCTGCTGGATGATGGTGTGGGTGCCGCGATCGAGGATCTTGCCCTGTTCGGCATCAAACAGCTTCAGGTACTTGTGGCGGATGCGCTCGGTGGCCAGCTGGATCGGCGTCAGCGGGTTCTTGATCTCATGGGCCAGGCGCCGTGCGACCTCGGCCCAGGCCGCATCGCGCTCGGCCCGCACCAGATGGGTAATGTCGTCGAAAACGATCACGTGACCGCCGCGCAGGCCGACCGCATCCGGCAGCGCGCTGCCCCGGCACATCAGGATGCGCCGCCCAGCGCCGCTGAACCAGGCAATTTCCTGGCGCCAGTCACCGCCCTGCGCCATGCGCGGACCGATCGCATCGATCAGGTCCTGCAGCACCGGGTGCTCGGCGATGATGCGCTGGCTGTCGGCGCCGATCAGCGCCTGCAGGTCGACGCCGAGAATCTGGCTGGCGGCGGCATTGCTGGTGTTGAGCCGCCCGGCATAATCGATCGTCATCACCCCTGAGGACAGTCGCGCCAGCACCGTTTCCAGATAGGCGCGCTGGCTTTCCAGCAATTCCTGGCTGCGCTGGGCAATGTCGCGGGCCTGGGCCAGATTGCGGGTCATCTGGTTGAAGGATTCCACCAGGAAGCCGAGTTCATCGCTGCCGGCGCGCGCTAATTGCTTGTCAAACTGCCCGGCGGCCACCGCCTGAGTGCCGGCGGCCAGATGGCGCAGCGGCTGCACCAAGCGTCGCGCGGTGTAAAAGGCTGCCCAGAACGCCGCCAGCACCGCCAGCAGCAGCGCCAGCGACAGGGTCAGGGTAAAACTGGCCTTGAGCGGCGTGCGCAGAAACATCAGACCTTTGTAGCTGTCGACCGCCTCCTGCACCGCGTCACCGAGCAGGCTCAGGCGGTCGGTGACCGGGAACAGGGCCTGCAGCAGCAGCTTATCGCTGTTCATGCCGCTGACCGGCACCACCACGCGGATATGAAAACCGGCATCGCGCCCCGGCTCCAGGCTGACGTAATTGCGCCCCTGCTGCACCTGCAGCAGCACGGTATCCGGTGGCGAATTAGGCAGGATGATGCTCGGGTCAGCCGTGGCCGTGGCGACAATGCGCCCGCTGTCATCGAACAGGGTCAGCTCGTCGGCCTCGCCGATGTCGAGCAGTTCATCCAGGCGCCGGCCGATCTGCTCGCCTTCGCTTTCGGCGATGCTGGTGGCGATACGGGTGGTCTGGCGCAGCACCGCGCGCATGCGCAGATCCAGCGCCGTGCGACTCAGTTCCAGGGCGTCTTCCAGGCCGCGATCGACGCGCACGTCGAACCAGCTATCGATACTGCGCTGCAGGACATGCAGCGAGAAGCCATAGACCATCGCCACCGGGACGATCGCCAGTACCGCGAAGATGGCGGCCAGACGCAGAGTCAGGCGTGCGCCAGGTACCTGGCGATGGTACAGGCGCAGCAGCCCGACCAGGTTGTAGACAATCAGCGCTGCCAGAGCCGCCAGCCCCAGCGCGCTGACCGGCAGCAGCCAGAAATACAGCCGTTCAAATTGCACCGCGGCGGTGCTCGCCCAGGCCAGCAACACCAGCAGCACCAGCAGCAGGCCAAACAGCAGCAGCGCCGGGGTCAGGCCCTGGCCGCGCGCCAGACGCCGGATCAGAGCGGCCATGTGAACCATTCGCTGCTCAGACGCCAGTCCTCGGACAGATAGGCAAACAGTCGCAACGGTGCCGGCAGCGCCTCCAGATCAAGTCGGACCTGCAGCGCGCCTTCGTAGCGCCCATCAGCCGGCAGCAGACTCTGGTCCAGGAGCGGAAAATCATGCACCTGACCCATGAACTCCAGCGCCGCACCCAGGGTGGTGAAGCCACGGCGTTCACCGCTATTGAGCGTGTTGACCAGATACTGGCGGCTTAAGGTGTGATATTCGAGGCGGAAGCGCTGCGCCAGGGTGTAGACGGTTTCATCCCAGACCCAGGGCCGGCGCCGCCGCACCTCCATCTGCAATTCCACGGTCAACGGAACGCCATTGCGCAAGGCGTCTAGAGCCGCATTGCTGAAGCGATATTCAATACTGGCATTCAGACGGTAGACGCCCTGTTCCAGGCGGGTCGAGGCTTCGCGCACCTCGAAACCCACCGCCCAGGCGCTGCGTATGCCGAGCAGGGCGAGCAGCACCAGCGCGCCGAACAGCACAGCGCCGCTCAGATGGCCAAACCGCTGGGGAAAGCAGGCAGCGGTCACGATGTTCCGTCCGTGGTCTGCCGCACCAGCACGGCATAGTAAAAGCCGTCCATGCCCGCCGTGCCGGGCAGTATCTGGCGCCCGTGGTGCAGCGCCCGCCCCCAGTCGGCGACGATCGGCACCTCGCGGGCATCGGCATGCGCGGCGAGAAAGGCGGCGATGACGGCTTCGTTTTCCTGGCGCAGTACCGAGCAGGTGGCGTACAGCAGCCGGCCACCGGGCCGCAGCAGTGGCCAGAGTGCGGCAAGCAGTTCACCCTGTTGCGTGGCCAGCGCGGCGATATCGGTCGCGCGCCGCAGCAGCTTGATATCGGGATGACGGCGGATCACACCACTGGCCGAGCAGGGCGCGTCGAGCAGGATGCGGTCATAGGGCTGGCCGTCCCACCAGCCGGCCGGCGCGCGGGCATCGCCGACCAGCAGCGTGGCACTCAGGCCCAGGCGCTGCAGATTGGCCCGCACCCGTTCCAGGCGCGCCGGGTCCTGGTCCAGGGCAGTCAGCTTCAGATCGGAAACCTGTTCCAGCAGATGCCCGGTCTTGCCGCCAGGCGCGGCGCAGGCATCCAGCACCCGCTGACCGGGTTCGGCGGCAAGCAGCGGCGCGGCCAGTTGCGCGGCGGCATCCTGCACCGAAACCGCGCCTGTGGCGAAGCCCGGCAGCGTGAGCGGCTCAACCGGCTCGTCCAGAATCAAGGCACTGTCAACGCCCGCGACCGGCGCAGCGCGATGTCCGGATGCGGCGAGCAGCGCCTGATAATCGGCGCGGCTGTGCTGGCGGGTGTTGATCCGCAGGGTGAATGGTGGCCGGGCATTGTTGGCAGCGACCAGATCGGGCCAGTCGTCCGGCCAGTCCCGGCGCAGGCATTGCAGCAGCCAGCGCGGGTGCGCGGTTTGCGCGTCCTCGCGGGTCGCCAGGGCCGCAGTCAGTTCAGCACGCCGGCGCACAGCATTGCGCAGCAGTGCATTACTCAAACCCACCGCCCAGGGACGCTGCAGGGTATGCGCGGCGGCTACGGTTTCGGCAACGGCGGCGTGCTCGGGCATGCGCAGATGCCAGAGCTGATACAGGCCCACCAGCAGCAGGGCGCGCACCGTGTGTTCACCGGGCGCCAGCGGTCGCTGCAGCAGCAGATCCAGCAGTGCCTGCAACTGCGGCTGCCAGCGGCATACGCCATAGCAGAGTTCCTGCAGCAGGCCGCGATCGCGTGGTGTGGTCCGCGCCAGCGCCGGTGGCAGCACGCTGGCCAATGACTGGCCCTCGCCGAGTACCGCGGCCAGGGTCCGGGCCGCCAGCGCGCGCATGTTAGCCGCGCTCATGCCATCCCGCCCAGACGCCGGCCCAGCAATCGGCGGGCATTCAGGAACGCCGCTGCCGGCTGCGGGCGGCCGCCGGGCAGTTGCAGTTCCAGCAGATGCAGTACGCCGGCACCGGTGGCTACCACGATGGATTCGCGGGTTTCCCGCAGCACCGTACCCGGGGGCGCGCTGCTGCCTTCATCCTCGGCGCGAGCCCGCCAGATGCGCAGCATCAGGCCATCATCGAGCGGCGTCTGCGCCACCGGCGCCGGGTTGAAGGCCAGCACCTGCCGTTCCAGATCCAGAGCGGGCCGCGACCAGTCCAGGGTTGCTTCGGCCTTATCGATCTTGGCCGCGTAGATGGCCAGGGTGGCGTCCTGCGGTTCCGGCTGGAGGTGACCGGCCAGCAGCGCCGGCAGCACCGCCAGCAGAGTTTCGGCACCGAGCACGGCCAGACGCTCCTGCAGCGCGCCGGCGGTCGTGCCGCGCGCGATCGGACAGGCGGCGCGGGCGTACACCGGCCCAGTATCAAGACCGGCTTCCATGTGCATGATGCACACGCCGCTTTCGGCATCACCGGCCAGCAGGGCGCGCTGAATCGGCGCCGCACCGCGCCAGCGCGGCAGCAGCGAGGCATGGACATTGATACAACCCAGCCGGGGGATGGCCAGCACCGCCGGCGGTAGAATCAGGCCATAGGCCGCCACCACCAGCAGGTCCGGGGCCAGCGCCGCCAGTTCAGCCTGCACAGCGGCATCGCGCAGAGTGATCGGCTGATGGACCGGCAGGGCGGCGGCCAGCGCATGCTGCTTGACCGGACTTGGGCGCGGCTGACGACCCCGGCCCGCGGGCCGGTCGGGCTGGGTATAAACTGCGCTGAGTGGATACCCGGCCCGCAGCAGGGCATCCAGGCTGGGCACGGCGAATTCGGGGGTGCCGGCAAAAAGCAGGCGCGGCGGAGAGCTCATCATACGGGTATCAGTTCAGGCGCAGCCCGGATGGCCGGGTCGCCGGTGAAGCGGCCGGGCCGGCCGCGGTGGCAGCGGCGCCCATCAATCAGGACGCGCGCGATTCATGACGGGACTGCTTTTCCAGCTTCTTGCGAATCCGTTCGCGTTTGAGTGTCGATAGATAATCGACGAACAGCCGGCCATCCAGGTGATCCAGTTCATGCTGGATGCACACCGCCAGCAGGCCGCTGGCGTCGATTTCAAAGGCATCGCCTCTGCGATCCAGAGCGCTGACCCGCACCCGCTGGGCGCGGCGCACCGTCTCATAAAAGCCCGGCACTGACAGACAGCCCTCCTCCATGTCATCCTCACCCTCGCGTTCCAACAGGGTAGGATTGATCAGCACCAGCGGCTGATTCTTGGCGTCGGATACGTCGATAACGATGATCCGGCGCTGGACGTTCACCTGGGTCGCCGCCAGACCGATACCCGGCGCCGCATACATGGTTTCGAGCATGTCGTCGACCAGGGTGCGCACGCTGTCGTCAACCGTTTCAACCGGCAGCGCGGATTTGCGCAGGCGCGGATCGGGAAAATGCAGGATGGTCAATTGTGACATTGGCGACTCCGTGGGTGCCCCGCTCAATGAGGCAGCAGTTAGCCGATTGGAAATCATACGAGAAACCCGCGCGCGGCGGCTATACTTTGCGCGATGGCAGCGATTCGCTACACTCCCGCCCGCTTCTCCGGAGGATGAGCAAGGACCATGAACACCCCGCGTTCCTCAAGGCCCCTTGGACCGGCTCTGTCGCTGGCGCTCGTGGTTCTGCTTGGCGCCTGCGCCCAGAATCCAGCGGCCACCGATGCTGCCGGCACACCCGGCGCGGCCGAGCCACCACCCCCACTGGGCGCCAGCGCTGCCGCGCCGACTCCGCCCGCCACAGCACCGACCGCTGCCAGCGAAGCCGTGGCTGTGCGTCCGGATCGCCCCGAGACCTACACGGTGGCGCCAGGTGATACCCTGTGGAGCATCGCTGCACGCTTCCTGAAAAAACCCTGGCAGTGGCGTGAGATCTGGCGCCAGAATCCACAACTGCGCAATCCTAACCGCATCTATCCGGGCGATGTGCTGCGCTTCAGCTACACCGCCGACGGCCAGCCGCAATTGCAGGTAGCCGAGCGCGAGGACGTGCCGCTGCTCAAGCTGTCGCCGCAGGTGCGCGCCGAGGCGCTCACCCAGCCGATCCCGCCGGTACCGCGTGACGCCATCGATTCCTTCCTGACCCGGGCGCAGATCCTCAGCGAGCGCGAGTGGCAGCAGATGCCCTACATCATCGCTGACGACGAGAATCAGGTGGTCTATACGAACCGCGACCGGGTTTATGCCCGCGGTGCTCTGTTCGACCAGCCGCGCTATCAGGTGTTCCGCCCCGGCGAGGCGCTGCTCGACCCCGGTTCCGGCCAATCTCTGGGCGTCGCCGGCCTGTATCTGGGCGTGGCGGTGCTGGAACGCGACGAGGACCCGGCCAGCTTCCTGCTCAGCGAGGTGATCGGCCCGGTGCGTGCCGGCGACCGGCTGCTGCCGGTTGACGAGGAGCGTGAGCTGTACAACTTCGAACCACATCCGGTGCCGCCCGATACCGAGGGCCTCATCATCGCCAAGCTCGATCCCGATGTGACGCAGATCACCCAGTACAGCAGCGTTATCGTCAATCTCGGCGCCCAGGAAGGCATGGAGCCGGGCCATGTGCTGGCTATCTACGGTAAGCCGCGCACGGTTGTCGATCCGATCTCCGGAAATGATGTGCAATTGCCCGGCGAACGCGCCGGGCTGCTGATGCTGTACAAGATCCACGATCTGGTCAGCTACGCTCTGGTGATGCAGGCCGAACGCGCTATCCGCATGAATGATCGGGTGACGACGCCCTGAACCGTTACGTTTCCCCGCCCGCCGGCGACCCGGCCTGGCTGCTGGCTTTGCTGCGCGCGCCCGGCATCGGCCCGGCGCGCTTTGCCCGGCTGCTGGAATCCTTTGGTTCGGCCGAGGCGGTGTTTGCCGCTGACCGCGACGCCCAGCGTCAGGCTGGCGCGCCCCCGGCAGCGCTGGATTATCTGCAGGCGCCCGACTGGAGCCAGGTTGAACTGGATCTGGCCTGGTTGCGCCGGCCGGATAACTATCTGCTCGACCGCAGCGATCCGCGCTATCCGCCGCTGCTGCAGCAGATCGATTACCCGCCGCCGCTGCTGTTCGTGCATGGCGACCTGGACAGTCTGCGGGCGCCGCAACTGGCCATGGTCGGCACCCGCAACCCGACGCCCGGCGGGGCCGAGATTGCCTGGGAGTTTGCTGCCCACCTCGCCGGTGCCGGTCTGCTGATCACCAGTGGCCTGGCCCTGGGCATCGACGCTGCCGCGCATCAGGGCGCCCTGGACAGCGGCGGGCGCACCATCGCGGTGATGGGCACCAGCCTGGATCGGGTCTATCCGGCCCGGCACCGTGATCTGGCCCACGCCATCGCCGAACGCGGCGCGCTGGTTTCGGAACTGCCGACCGGCACGCCGCCGACTGCAGAAAACTTCCCGCAGCGCAATCGCCTGATCAGCGGCCTGGCGCTGGGCGTGCTGGTGGTGGAGGCCGCAACCCGCAGTGGCTCCCTGATCACCGCGCGCCTGGCACTCGACCAGGGCCGCGAGGTGTTCGCCATTCCCGGTTCGATTCACAACCCGCTCGCCAAGGGCTGTCACGCCCTGATCCGGCAGGGCACGGCCAAGCTGGTAGAAGCCGCTGATCAGATTCTGGAGGAACTCGGTGCCTTGGCCGCGCTGACCAGCGGCGCGCCGCTCACAGCGCCTGATCGTACCCCATCCGCGCCGTCTGCAGCCGCATGCGCAGCGCCGGAAACGCTCGATGAAGACTACCGTCAACTGCTTGTGGCCATGGGGGAACAGCCTGCGGGCGTTGATCTCCTGGTGGAACGCTGCGGATTGACGGCGGAAGTGGTTTCCTCCATGCTGCTGATGCTGGAGCTGAAAGGCCATGTGGCGGCTGTTCCGGGCGGCGTTTACCGGCGCCTGCACGTCTGAACCCCCCCCATCGCCTATCGCGCGCCCGCGCCCCTGCCGCAAGGCCGGGGCTTTTGCATTTGCGAAGCGAGCACTATTAATGAAAGAAAACGTGTTGGACGTGCTGATGTACCTGTTCCAGAACTACATGGACGATGCGGAAACCGACCCCGACCGGGAATCCATCCAGACCGAGCTGCTCGCCGCCGGTTTTCCCTCGCGGGAGATTCAGCAGGCTTTTGAATGGCTTGATGGCCTGATTGAGCGCCCGGACGCGCCGATGCCGGTCCATGCCGGTTCCTGCCGCATCTATATTGAACAGGAACTGGACCGACTCAATACCGAATGCCGCGGGTTCCTGCTGTTCCTGGAGCATGGCGGCGTGATTAACCTGGAAACCCGCGAGCTGATCATTGACCGGGTCATGGCGCTGGAAACTGAAGAACTCAGCCTGCATCAACTCAAATGGATCATCCTGATGGTGCTGTTCAACCAGCCCGGCCAGGAAGAAGCCTACGCCTGGATGGAAGACCTGGTATTCGACGACGCGCCCAGCTACCTGCACTAAGCGATCCAGAATTTTCCGGGCCCTCTCTTCGGAATTCCCGTCCCTGCGGCGGGTCCTAGCGGAGGACGCCGTCATCGCGGCCGGGATACCGCCGCGGCGCCCTTTCCCTACCCAGCTACCCGCAACACGGTCATGAGCAAAAACCTGGTCATCGTGGAATCGCCGGCCAAGGCGAAGACCATCAAGAAATACCTGGGCAAGGACTTCGAGGTACTGGCCTCCTATGGCCATGTGCGCGATCTGGTGCCCAAGGAGGGTGCGGTCGATCCCGAGCACGACTTCGCCATGAAATACCAGCTCATCGACAAGAACGAGCGTCACGTCGAAGCGATCGCCAGGGCGGCAGCCAAGGCCGAAATTCTCTATCTGGCCACCGACCCCGACCGCGAGGGCGAGGCGATCTCCTGGCACCTGTGCGAGATTCTGCGCCAGCGCACGCTGCTCGACGACCGGCCGGTGCAGCGGGTGGTGTTCCATGAAATCACCCAACGGGCGGTGCGCGACGCCATCGCCCACCCGCGCGCCCTGTCGCTGGATCTGGTCAACGCCCAGCAGGCCCGCCGCGCCCTGGATTATCTGGTGGGCTTCAACCTGTCGCCGCTGCTGTGGAAGAAGATCCGCCCCGGACTGTCCGCCGGCCGGGTGCAATCGCCGGCGCTGCGCATGATCGTCGAGCGTGAGGAGGCGATCGAGAACTTCCAGACTCAGGAATACTGGACCCTGGAAGCCGACGCCGCTCCGGCCAGCGGCGCACCGTTTACCGCGCGGCTGGTCGAGTTCGCCGGTGAGAAGCTCAGCCAGTTCAGCATCACCGATGGTCAGCGCGCGCACCTCCTGGAACAGGCGCTGCAGGCAGCAGCCCAGGTGGCGGGACCGGCGACCCATGCCGATGCCCTTGGCCGGCTGTCCGTCATCCGGGTCGAGCATAAGCAGCGCAAGCGCAACCCGGCGCCGCCCTTCACCACTTCAACTCTGCAGCAGGAAGCTGCGCGCAAGCTCGGTTTTTCCGCCCAGCGCACCATGCGTGTCGCCCAGCAGCTCTACGAGGGCATCGACACCGGCAGCGGTGCAGTCGGCCTGATCAGCTACATGCGCACCGACTCGGTCAATCTCGCCCAGGAAGCCCTCGCCGAGATTCGCGCCCTGATCGCCCGGCGCTACGGTGCCCATAACCTGCCGCCGGTGCCGCGCATCTTCAAGACCAAGGCCAAGAACGCCCAGGAAGCACACGAGGCGATCCGGCCCACTGCGGTCGATGTCACCCCGGAAACGGTGCGCGCTCATCTCAGCGCCGAGCAGCACGCGCTTTATGAGCTGATCTGGAAGCGCACCGTTGCCTGTCAGATGATCGCTGCCACCCTGGACACGGTCGCAGTCGATCTAGGCTGCGGGCCGGGCAATACCTTCCGCGCTACCGGCTCGACCCTGGCTGACCCCGGTTTCATCGCCGTGTATCGCGAGGGCGTCGATGATCCGGATGAGGATGACGAAGGCCGCATCCTGCCGCCGCTGCACGAGGGTGATGTCGTGGATCTGCTGACGCTGCGCCCGGAACAGCATTTCACCGAACCGCCACCGCGCTATTCCGAAGCCAGTCTGGTCAAGGCGCTGGAAGAGCACGGCATTGGCCGGCCGTCCACCTACGCGGCGATTCTGTCTACCCTGCTGACCCGCGAATACGCAGTGCTGGAGAGTCGCCGTTTTACGCCCACCGACATCGGCCGCATCGTCAACCGCTTCCTCACCCAGCATTTCACCCGCTACATCGACTACGAGTTCACCGCTCATCTGGAGGATGAACTGGACGCGGTGTCGCGCGGCGAGGAGGACTGGCTGCCACTGCTGCGGGGCTTCTGGGAGCCGTTCCGGCAGCGCGTCGAGGAAACTGCCGAGAACGTTTCGCGGCAGGATGTAGTGCAAAGCCGCGAACTCGGCCAGGATCCCAAGAGCGGCAAGCCGGTATCGGTGCGCATGGGCCGTTTTGGCGCCTTCGCCCAGATCGGCATCAAGGAAGACCTGGAAAAGCCGCGCTTTGCCAGCCTGCGCCCCGAGCAGCGCCTCGACACCATCAGCCTGGAACAGGCCCTGGCGCTATTCCAGTTGCCGCGCGATCTGGGCAGCACCGCCGCCGGTGAGCCCATCCAGGCCAATATCGGCCGCTTTGGTCCCTATCTGCGCTACGGCAAACAGTATGTCTCGCTGAAGAAAGAGGATCCCTACACCGTCAGCCGCGAGCAGGCGCTGGAACTGATCGCCGCGCATCAGGAAGCAGCGGCCAACAAGATCCTGCGTGTTTTCCCCGGCTCGGCGATTCAGGTGCTCAACGGCCGCTTTGGCCCCTACATCACCGACGGTCAGAAGAACGTGCGCCTGCCCAAGAATCGCGAACCGGGCAGTCTGGAACTGGCTGAATGCCAGGCCCTGCTGGCCGCAGCACCGGAGAAGAAGAAGCCGGCCGGCCGGCGCGCCGCCACCACGACCCGGTCCAAGCGTTCCAGCGGAAGCTGACATGGATCGACTGCGGATACGCGCCGTAGCGAGGATGGTCCGGGCCGGCGGCCTGATTGCCTATCCCACCGAAGCGGTTTACGGTCTCGGCTGCGACCCGCGCAATCGGGATGCAGTGCGGCGCTTGCTGCTGCTCAAGCGCCGGCCAGCGCATAAGGGTCTGATTCTGATTGCTGCCGACGCGGCGCAACTGGCGCCCTACATGATGCCGCTCAGCGCCACGGAGCAGGCCCGGCTCGATGCGAGCTGGCCCGGCCCGCATACCTGGCTGGTGCCGACACCGACAGCGACCCCACGCTGGCTGCGCGGCCGCCATGCCACTTTGGCGGTGCGGGTGACCGCGCATCCACTGGCGGCGGCGCTGTGCCGGGCCTGCGGGCATCCCCTGGTATCGACCAGCGCCAATCGCAGTGGCCGGCCCGCATTGCGCAGTGCGCGCGCGGTGCGCATCCAGCTGGGACGCGCCCTCGACGGCCTGCTGCCCGGTCCGACCGGCGGCGCGGCACGGCCCACCGCGATTCGCGATCTGCGCAGCGGCCAGCAGCTGCGCGCCGGCTGAGCTTCAGCTACTCCGAATCTCAGTCTCGTCCAGGGTCGATATCACCCGCTCCAGCAGCATCCGCGTCTGCACCATGCCTGACACCAGGTTCCTTTCGATCTCGGCCATGGTGATCGGGCCGGCGACCTTGCCCGCCGCCCGGTTGGCGACCACCGCGCAGGCGGCATAGCGCATCTCCAGTTCGCGGGCCAGTGCCGCCTCCGGCATGCCGGTCATACCGACGATATCGCAGCCATCCCGTTCCAGCCGCCGCACCTCGGCAGCGCTTTCCAGGCGCGGCCCCTGGGTGGCGGCATAGGTGCAGGGATCGCACACCGCCTCCAGGTTCAGCATCCGCGCAGCATCAATCAGGCGTGCACGCAGGGTGGCGCAATACGGCTCGGTAAAGTCGATGTGGGTAACCGGCGCCGGGTGATCCTCGAAGAAGGTACTGGCCCGACCCCAGGTGTAATCGATGATCTGATCGGGAAAAGCCAGCACACCGGGCGCCATGTCGGCACGAATGCCACCGACTGCCGCCACCGCGATGATCCGCCGCACACCGCGCTGATGCAGCGCCCACAGATTGGCGCGGTAATTGATCCGGTGCGGCGGCAGGCTGTGCCGGTCGCCATGCCGGGCCAGGAAAACCACAGTGCGACCGGCCAGCGTGCCCCAGCTCAGTGGGCTGGACGGCACGCCATAGGGCGTAGCCACGGTTTCGCGGCGGTTGATCAGCAGATTGTCAAGCGCGGTCAGGCCAGTACCGCCGATGATGGCCAGGGCAGGCAGCATGGAGAATCCTCCTGGTTCAATCACGGGCTGCGTAGATGGCCGGCAACTGGCGCCAGTATTCCTGGTAATCCATGCCGCGGCCAAACACATAGCGATCCGGTACTTGCAGACCGACGAAGTCAACGCTCAGGCCCGATACCTTGCGGTCATGCTGTTTATCGACCAGCACCGCGCTATACACCGCCGCCGCGCCCTGAGCCCGCACCTGATCGAGAATCGCCCGCAGGGTATCGCCTTCGTCGAAAATATCATCGACCACCAGCACCACCCGACCCGCCACGTCGGGACGGGGCGGCGCAATCCAGTCTACCGCGCCGCCCTGGGTGGTGCCGCGATAGCGGGTGGCGTGCAGATAGCCGATCTGCAATGGAAATTGTAGCCGTTCCAGCAATTGCGCCGCCGGGATGAAGGCGCCGCTCATCACCACCAGCACCAGCGGATCGCAATGCTCCAGGCGGGCGGTAATGGCGCTGGCCAGGCGATCCAGGGCAGCATCAATCTGTTCCGGGGTGCACAGCAACTCGGCCTCGCGCAGCACGGCGCGGGCTTGTTCAGCGGTTATCGACGGCATGACAAGTTCCAGAGAGCAAAGAATACGGACTGAAATCCGTGAGGTGATTCAGGGAGTTAATAGCTCAGGGTGAGCGTTTCGCCGTCCATGGCCTCGCTGATCAGATAGGCGCCACCGACAATCCCGTCGATCGCATCGAGCAGATCATCGCCCCAGCGTTCCACCGAGGTTGTGCACACCTTCAGCTTGACCCCAAGCTCGCGGGCACTGTGGATCAGGTCCTGAACGGTGCGGCTTGGATCGTCGGCGAGTGCGACCTGCGCGGCTACGCCCTTGATCGCCAGTTCCGCGCTGCGCCCGGACAGGATGATCTCGACAGGGTAATTCATGGCGGCGGCGACGCTGGCCTGCGTTAAGAGCGCGCACAGTGCCGTCGCATCGCGCGGGTCGGTGTTGACCATGAGGATCAGCAGCTTACGGGCCATGGGGCATTCTCCGGGTCAGGTTTGCAACAACTGCGGAGCAGTCCGGCAGCCGGCACGGCGGTGCCGTTTGCAGCGTTCAGATATCCATATCCAGCAGCGGAAAGGCATCATAGTCCTGCACCAGATGCACGGCCCGCCGCCATTCCGGGCGGTGCCGCAGGTAGTCTCCGGCCGGGTGACCACGCCCGTGCAGGCGGATCAGGCGCAGCTGACTGACCGGATCGAGCGGCTCGCGCAGACTTTCGATGATGGCGATGGCGGCACGGCGATCATTGCAGGCCAGCACCATATCGCAGCCGGCAGCGCGGGCGGCACGAGCCCGCTCGGCTGGACCACCGGCCACGCCGGCGCCGGCCATGTCCAGGTCATCGCTGAAAATCACGCCCTGAAAGTCGAAGTGGCGGCGCAGGATATCCTGCAGCCAGCGTGCGGAAAAGCCGGCCGGCTGCGCATCGACCGCCGGATAGCGCACATGCGCCGGCATCAATGCCGCCAGCCCGTAGTGGATCATGCGCTCAAAGGCCAGCAGGTCGGCGTCGGCCAGCGCCTCGTAGGGACGCGGATCGATGGGCAATTCGTGATGTGAATCGGCCGCAACCCCGCCATGGCCGGGAAAGTGCTTGCCCACCGCTTCCATGCCGGCTTTCTGCATGCCGCTCATGTAGGCGTGGGCCAAATCCGCGACCGCTTCAGGATCATGGTGAAAGGCGCGGTCGCCAATCACGCCGCTGACGCCGTGATCGAGATCCAGCACCGGAGCAAAGCTGAAATCGACCCCGACCGCGCGCAACTCGGCAGCCATCAGCCAGCCGCTGACCCGGGCCAGCTGCTTGGCGCGCATCCGTTCCTGGTCGTAAATCTCGCCCAGCCGCCGCACCGCCGGCAGGCGGGTGAAGCCCTCGCGAAAGCGCTGCACCCGGCCGCCCTCGTGATCGACCGCCACCAGCAGCCGCGGCTGGCGCAGGGCGTGAATCGCCGCCACCAGCGCCGCGACCTGCGCCGGCGAGTGGTAATTGCGGGTGAACAGGATGACGCCACCGACCTGCGGATGGCGCAGCAGCTCGCGCTCCTCGGCGCTCAGCTCCAGCCCTTCCACACCCAGCATTACCGGCCCTAGCGCCATCATCATTACCCCCCGATTGTCCTGCGTCTCTGGTTAGCCATCAGCGCAAGAGCCTATCCGATTGCCCTGTTCTGTGCTAGGTTTTCACAGCCTTAGTACTTGGCAAAGCTGCAAGCCACTGCCCGGATCGGTGTTTCGCAAGCCAGCGTCCCGCCGTCCCATCCTGCGCCTGTTGTGCCCCGATTCTACGCGCCCTTGCGGGGCTGGCCGCGCTCGCCGTTTCCATGATGAATGCTGCCGATGCCAGCTGTGCCATTTCCAGGACCTGACTCTTGAACCCGATGCCCCCGCCCTTGAAACATGCCGACTGCGAACGCCTGCAGCAGTTGATAAACGCGATTGGCGATGGCGTCTGGGACTGGGACCGTGTCGCGGATCGCATCGACTGGGATGCGCGCAGCTACGCCCTGCTCGGCTATGCGCCGGATGCCTTTCCGCTTAATCTGGCCACCTGGAAGACCCTGATTCATCCCGAGGATCGCGCCACAGCCTGGGAGATGGTGGCCACGCAGTTGCGCAGCGGCCAGCGCTTCAGCGTCGAATTTCGCTACCAGCGCGCCGATGGCGGCTGGATATGGGTGCAGGGGCGCGGCCAGGTGGTGAGCCGGAATGAACAGGGCGAAGCGACGCGCCTGTTGGGTACGCACACCGATATCAGCGCGCGCCGCGCCATCATCCAGCAACTGGCCGAGGAGCGCCTGCTGCTGCGCAGCCTGTATGCGGCGATTCCCGATCTGGTCTGGCTCAAGGATCTGCACGGCCGCTTCCTGGTCTGCAACCCGGCGGTCGCCGCCTATTACGGTGCGCCGGCCGAGGAGATTCTCGGCCGCTGCGATGCCGATTTCGTCAGCGCCGAAACCGCCGCGGCCTATCGCCGCAAGGATCAGCACGTCGCCGCGACCGGCGTGCCGCATCGCTACGAACAGTGGATGCAGCATGCGGATGGGCGCCCGCGCCGGGTCGAAGTCACCAAGGTGCCGCTGCGCCGCGATGATGGCAGTCTGCTCGGCGTACTGGGCGTGGCGCGCGACATCAGCGACCGTCATGCCACGGAGGAACGTCTGCGGCAGCTTTCGCTGGCGGTCGAGCAAAGCCCGGTGTCGATCGTGGTCACCGATCTTGATGCCCGCATTCAGTACGTCAACCCCTGCTTCAGCCGTGTCACCGGCTACAGCGCTGCCGAAGTGCTCAACCAGAACCCGCGCATTCTGCAGTCCGGAGTGACCCGTCCCGAAACCTACCAGGCCCTGTGGGACACGGTCACCGCCGGCAAAACCTGGAGCGGACTGCTGCACAACCGGCGCAAGGATGGCTCGCTGTATTGGGAACAGGCCATCATCAGCCCGATCCGCGACAACGAAGGCCGCATCGTTCAGTACTTGGGCGTCAAGCAGGACATCACCCTGCAAAAGCAGCTTGAGGACGCCCTGGCGCGCAGCGAAGCCCGTTATCGGACCCTGTTCGAATCGGCGCGGGTGGCGATGCTGCTGATCGATCCGAATGATGGCTGCATCATCGAGGCCAATGCCGCCGCCTGCGCCTATTACGGTTACAGTGCTGCGCAGATGCGGGCGCTGCATATCGGCGATATCAACACTCTGAGCGCGGAGCAGTTGCGCACCGAAATGGCCTGCGCCCAGCTGGACAACCGCTACCAGTTCTTTTTCCGTCACCGCTTGGCTAATGGCCAGTTGCGTGATGTCGAGGTGCATTCCGGGCCGATCGAGTTCAATGGCCGTTCGCTGCTGTACTCGATCATCCACGACATCACCGAGCGCCGCGCCGCCGAACAGCGCCTGCGCCTGATGGCCAGCGTATTCCGCCATGCCCATGATGGCATCGTCATCACCGACACTGCGGTCAACATCATCGAAGTCAATGAAACCTTCACTACCCTGACCGGCTACAGCCGCGACGAGGTGCTCGGGCGGAATCCACGCCTGCTGCAGTCGGGCCACCATGAGCGCGCCTTCTACGCCGGCATGTGGCAGGCCCTGAACAGCGACGGTTTCTGGACTGGCGAGATGTGGAACCGCAAGAAAAACGGCGAGATCTACGCCGAAATCGCCAGCATCTCGGCGGTGCGCGACGATCAGGGCCAGGTGACGCACTACGTCAACGTGTTCGCCGACATCACCGCCCTCAAACACAGCCAGCAGCGGCTCGAACGGCTGGCCTTCCATGACCCGCTGACCGGTCTGCCCAACCGGGCGCTGCTCAGCGATCGTCTGAGCCAGGCCATCGCCAACGCCGAACGCAGCGCCAGCCTGCTGGCAGTCGGCTATCTTGATCTGGACGGATTCAAGCCGGTCAACGACCGTCTTGGCCATGCCGCCGGCGATCAACTGCTGATCGCGGTGGCGCGGCGCCTGGGCGCGGAACTGCGCAGCAGCGATACCCTGTCGCGTCTGGGCGGCGATGAATTTGTTCTGCTGCTCAACGATCTGGGTGATCTGAATGCCTGCGAGCGCGCCCTGTACCGGATTCTGGCCGCTCTGGCCGCGCCGTTCACCATCGCCGGGCAGCAGGTCACGGTTTCGGCCAGTCTCGGCGTCAGTCTCTATCCGCTCGACCATGTCGACGCCGATACCCTGATCCGCCACGCCGATCAGGCGATGTACGCTGCCAAGCAGGCCGGCCGCAACCGCTACCGTCTGTTCGACCGGGAGCGCGACCAGCAGGTCCAGCAGCAGAGCACGCTGCTCGGACAGCTGGCGGCGGCCCTGCAGCAGAACGCTCTGGTGCTGCACTATCAGCCCCAGGTTGATCTGCGCCGCGGCACGGTGACCGGTGTCGAGGCCCTGCTGCGCTGGCCCTGCCCGGAGCGCGGCCTGCTGCTGGCGGATGAGTTCCTGCCCGGGATCGAGCACAGCGATCTGATGATCAGCCTCGGCGAGTGGGTGCTGGAAACGGCGCTGCGCCAGCTCGATGCATGGGCTGCCCTTGGCCAGGCGCTGCCGCTGAGCGTTAACATCGCGGCCCGCCACCTGCGGCAGCCTGATTTCATCGCCCGCCTGCGGGCATTGCTGGCCCGCTACCCTGCGGTGCAGCCGCAGTGGCTGGTACTGGAACTGCGCGAAAGCGCGGCGCTGGATCAGCTGGCCCAGATGATCGAGATTATCGGCGCCTGCCAGCGGCTCGGCGTGCGCGTTGCGCTCGATGATTTTGGCACCGCGCATTCCTCGCTGCATTATTTCCGCCGCCTGTCGGCTAACGACATCAAGATCGATCGCAGCCTGATCGGCAGCATGCTCGACGAAACCGAGGATCTGGCGATCATCGAAGCCATCATCGGCCTGACCGAGACCTTCCAGCGGCAGGTGATCGCCAAGGGCGTCGAGCAGGTCGAGCAGGGTGCGCTGTTGCTGCAACTGGGCTGTGATCAGGCGCAGGGCTTCATCATCGCACCAGCGATGCCCGGCTCGCAGGTGCCGGTGTGGCGCGCAGGCTGGCGGCCTGATCCACGCTGGTGCGCCCTGGCCACGCACTACTGGCCACGGGCCGATTTTCCGTTGCTGGCCCTGGGTATTGAACACCGGCGCTGGGCACAGCGGATTCGCCGGGCGCTGACCCATGAGGAGGATGTGCCGACCCTGACCAGCATTCTGACCCGCCACAGCAGCGAGCACGGCGACTGTTTCATGCACTGGCTGGAGCGGCGGGGCCGTGCATATCGCCAGCGCCCCGAATTGGCCCTGCTGCTTGATACCCACAGTCGCTTTCACGCCATCGCCGACCAGATCATCCAGCGCCAGCGGCACGGTGATCACGCCGGCGCCGCTCAAGAGCTGGCCCTGCTGGACAAGGAGCTTACTGTATTGCTGGCGGCGGCGGAGCGCGTCCAACACATCGTGGCTTTGCCGGAATCGGCTCGCTAGCGCCACCGTGGACATTCGGCCCCGACACCCGGCCCGCCTCACACCCGCCGCCTCACTGTCCTCGCGCCGGGTGCCATATCGCATCCTGGCCCGCTGCCTGTGCCTGCTGCTGACGCTGCTGGCCGCGTCGTGGGCCAGCGCCGCCGGTGATGCAGACACCTGCGTGGATACTGGAAATGGACCGGTCGGCTGGTTCGGCAGCATCGATATGGGCAGTTGGACCACCCTGCTGCCCTATCTATGGTTGCTGGTGCTGCTGGCCGGGATCGCCGTCGCGGCGCTGCTGTGGTCGTGGCTGCTGCGCCGGCAGGTCGCGCAGCGCACCCGCCAATTGCAACAGGAGCTGAGCGAGCGCCGCCAGGTAGAAGCGGCGTTGCGCGAGAGCGAGACCCGTTTTCGCGATGTTACCGAGGCAGCCAGCGACTGGATCTGGGAAATGGATGCCAATCTGCGCTTCACCTATCTTTCCGAGCGCTTCTACGCCCTGACTGGAATTGCCCCGCAGAGCGTGCTCAATCGCGCCCGCTGGGAGCTGGCGCAGCAGGATTCCGCCGCCGAACGCGAAAAATGGCGCCAGCATCGCGCCCTGCTGGAGCGGCGTCATCCGTTTCGCGATTTCATTTACCGCACCGGCAGCGGTATCGGCATCCGCAGCGGCGACAGCCGCTACCTGAAAATCAGCGGCAAGCCGGTGTTCGACCACGAAGGGCGCTTTTGCGGCTATCGCGGCACCGGCACCGATATCACTGAGCAGTTGCGCGCCGAAGCGGCGCTGCACGAAAGCGAGTTGCGCCTGCGGCGGATCATCGATCTGGTGCCGCACATGATCTTCGCCAAGGACCGCCGTGGTCATTTCCTGCTCGCCAACCGCGCGGTCGCCGCCGCCTATGGCCTGAGCGTGGAGGAACTGGTCAGCCAGCCGCATGCCGTGGTCCATCACCCGGGTGAGGAACTGGCACGGATGCTGGCCGATGACCGCGAAGTGATCGAAAGCGGCGATTCCAAGTACATCGCCGAGGAATCGTTCACCGACCACACCGGCCAGGTGCGCACCCTGCAGACCATCAAGATTCCGTTCAATGAACCCAGCCTTGACGAAACTGCGGTGCTGGGCGTGGCCATCGACATCACCGAGCAGAAGAATGCCAAGGAAGAGGTGGCGCGCATGCGCCACTATCTGAAGAACATTATCGACTCGATGCCCTCGATGCTGATTGGCGTCGATCCCTGGGGCTATATCACCGTGCTCAACCAGCCCGCCGAGCAGGCCAGCGGCGTGAGCTGGGAAGCGGCGCAGGGGCGCTTTTTCGGTGATCTGTTCCCGCAACTCGACAGCCAGTTCGAACAGATCCGCCAGGCGATCCGTCTGGGGCGCTCGATCAAGACCCCGCGCATGACCCTGGACAGCCAGGGCGAACTGCGCTACGCCGATGTGATGGTCTATCCTCTGGTGGCGGACGGCGCCAGTGGCGCGGTGATCCGGGTTGATGATGTCACCGCCCGGGTGCGCATCGAATCGATGATGGTGCAAACCGAGAAAATGCTCTCGGTGGGCGGGCTGGCCGCCGGCATGGCCCACGAGATCAACAACCCGCTGGGCGCAATCCTGCAGGGCTGCCAGAATATCCGCCGGCGCATCGATCCGGGCATGCCGCAGAACCGCGCCGTCGCCGCCGCCATCGGCCTTGATCTGGAACAGCTCAACCGCTACCTGGAACAGCGCCGCATCCTGCACTTCCTGGAGGGCGTGCGCGAAGCCGGCACCCGCGCCGCCAAGATCGTCGCCGACATGCTCTCGTTCAGTCGGCGCAGCGAATCGCATTTTGGTCCGGTTGATCTGGAGGACATGCTGGAAACCGTGCTGCGCCTGGCCGCGAGCGACTACGATCTGAAAAAGAAATACGACTTCAAGCGTATCATTATCGAGCGCCAATACGATGCAGGGCTGCGCCGGGTGAACTGCGACAAGACCGAGATGGAGCAGGTCATTCTCAACCTGCTCAAGAATGCTGCCCAGGCCATGGCAGACGACGGCACGCCGAGTCCGACCATTACCCTACGCACCGGGCGCGAGCCGGACTATGCTTTAATCGAAGTCATTGACAACGGCCCCGGCATGGATGAAAAAACCATCAAGCGCATCTTCGAGCCCTTTTTTACCACCAAGGATGTCGGCATTGGTACGGGTCTGGGCTTGTCGGTGTCTTATTTCATCGTCACCGAGCAGCACAATGGCCGGCTGTCGGTGCAATCAAAGCCCGGGCATGGCGCCTGTTTCAGTATTCGCCTGCCGTTGCGGCGGAGGATGCTGTGATGACCTGGGTGCTGATCGTCGATGATGAGGATATGATCCGCGAAAATCTGAAAGTGTACCTGGAAGATGAAGGCCTGCAGGCAGCGGCATTCGCGGCCGTCGGCCCGGCCCTGGCGTGGCTGCGCGCGGGTCATGCCTGCCCGGTGTGCATCATGGACATGCGACTGCCGGACATGGACGGCAACAGCGCCATTCGCACCCTGCACCGGCTCTATCCCGACATGGCATTCCTGATCCACACCGGCTCTTCCAGCTACAGCTTGCCCGAGGATCTGCGCGCCATGGGCCTGGACGAGGGGCGGGTTTTTCGCAAACCGCTGAATGATATGGCGCCGCTGGCAGCCCTGGCCGGGCATCTGGCCGCGCGGAACGCATGCCTATGAACGAACGCCCGGTCCGCATCCTGTCGATCGATGACGAAGCGCTGGTGCGCGAGATCATCACCGCCTATCTTGAAGACAGCGGCTTCGAAGTGATTCAGGCCAGTGATGGACGCACCGGCGTCCAGCTCTGCCGCGACGCCCATCCCGATCTGGTGCTGTGCGATCTGCGCATGCCAGGCATGGATGGCCTGCAGGTGCTCGCCCAGGTGACCCGCGAATTCCCCGAACTGCCGATCCTGGTGGTGTCAGGCATGGGCGGCATGAGCGATGCCATCCAGGCCCTGAAGCTCGGTGCCTGGGACTATGTCACCAAACCGATCGAAGACATGGCGATGCTCGAACACGCCATCGATCACGCCCTGGAGCGGGCGCGGCTGCGGCGCGAGAACCGCGAGCACCGCGAACACCTGGAAATGGTCAATGAGCAGTTGCGCCAGACCGTGCGCCAGTTGCAGGAGGATGAAGCGGCGGCGCGGCGCATCCAGTTTCAGTTGCTGCCGGAAAACGACAAGCAGTACCGCAATTACCAGTTCAGCCGCCATCTGCTGACCTCGCAGTATCTGAGCGGCGATTTCGTCGATTACTTCGCCATCGACGGCGACCATCTTGGTTTCTACATCGCCGATGTCTCCGGACATGGCGTATCCTCAGCCTTTGTCACCGTGATGCTGAAAAGCTACATCGGCCGCTACCGGGAGCTGCACCGGCAAAACCGCGACAAGGGCATCCTCAACCCGGCCGAGACCCTCGGGCGACTGAACCGGGAGATCTTCGGTTGCCACATGGACAAGTACCTGACCATGTTCTACGGCGTGATCGACTGGTCGGCCAACCGGCTGCGCTACAGCAGCGGTGGCCAGTTTCCCTTTCCGATTCTGTTCGATGGTGAGCAGGCCCGCTATATCGGCAAGAAGAGCCTGCCGATCGGGCTGTTCGATTTCGCCAGCTACCAGACCGAAGCGATGGAGCTGCCGCCGCGCTTCGTTATGGCGCTGATTTCCGATGGCATTCTGGAAACCCTGCCGCAGCAGACCCTGCGCGAGAAACAGCAGTTCCTGCTGGAACTGATCCACGACACCAATCTGAGCATCGACACTCTGGTCCAGACCCTGGACCTGGACCGCATCGGGCTGCTGCCTGACGATGTCACCCTGCTGCTGGTCAAGCGCGCGGAGTGATGGCGATGGAGGCGGGAGCAGCGTTCTACGTCAAGCAGAACCAGACCTATATCCTCAAGCTGGTCGGTGACATCCGCTATACCATGGGATGCACACTGGGCGATTTTCTCGATGATCTGTTCGCGCACGGCGACTGCGACGACATCATCGTCGATCTGACCGATACGCAATCGATCGACAGCACCAGCCTGGGCCTGCTGGCCAAGATCGCCAATTTCAGCCGCCAGCGCTTTGCCCGGCGCACCACCCTTCTATCCACCCATCCCGATGTCAATCAGGTGCTCGATAACCTGGGCTTCTACGACATCTTCAATATTCGCGATACCGGCGAGGCCATCACCGCAGCGTTGCGTGAGCTGGCGATCCAGCCACCGGCCAAGGAGCAGTTGACGCGGATTGTCTTCGAAGCGCATCGCGCCCTGAGCGAACTCAATCCGCGCAACCAGGAAGCCTTCCGCAGCGTGCTCGACAGCCTGCGCCCCAAGCTGGGCGAGTGAGTCCCTGCCCTGTTCCCATGCTCAGCGCGCTGCCGGCAGAGCGGGCAGCGTGACCAATTCGGCGATCGGTGCCGGGCTGAGAATAAACACCTGAAATGGACTGCGCTGCAGGTAGGCAGCGGCAAAACTGACCGATACCGCGCAGGAATAGATCAGCAGCGCCACAGCCTGGGTACGCCAGTTCTCCAGATGTACCAGGACAATGGTCAACAGGGTCAGTGCACCCAGGCAGGCAACGGCAAACCATTTCAGCGGATCGCCATGCTTGCGGCTCTGCGCCAGGCGCTGATGGCGCGCCACCTGCACCCGTTCCACATCCTGCAGCATCACGGTATGCACGCTGAGTGGCACACCGCGCACCACCGGCTCAGCCAGCACCGCACCGAGCAGGCGTCGCCAGCCATCCAGAACCTGATCGCTGGTTTGGCCTTGGGCGAGCAGCGGCCACTCGACCTCGCTGGTCAGGCGCGCGTAGTCACGGATCGCGGCCAGGATCGGCGCGCCAATCGCTGCCGGCTGCTGCTCGGCGAGGCGAAACAGGCCCCGCAACGCCTCAGTTTCCTGCAGAATCGCGGTCTGTGCCCGGTCGCGGATATTCCAGATATCACTGGCGAAAAAGGTGGTGTACAGGGCAAACAGGATGCCGACCACTGCCACCACCTGCGGCGAGAATTGGGTCAGGGCCTGGATACGCGGCGCCAGTCGGGAAAAATTGCTCAGCCACAGCAGCAGGCCCGCAGTTACAAACGTGGCCAGGATGCCAAGCAGCAGCAGGCTGACGTAGATCACTTCCTGGTATGGGTTCATGTGGGCATGCACGCGACGTTATAGCGTTGTTCTATGTGTTATTCGATTCTTGGCGAACGGCACCGATCCCGCAGGCGCGGCTACAGGCCGATGCACAGATACTTCAGGTTCAGATATTCATCGATGCCGTAGCGTGAGCCTTCGCGGCCAAAGCCGGAGCACTTGACTCCGCCAAACGGCGCCACCTCGTTGGAAATCAGCCCGGTGTTGATGCCGATCATGCCGTACTGCAGCGCCTCGGCGACACGGAACACCCGACTCAGGTCGCGGCTGAAGAAGTAGGCAGCCAGCCCGGCCTCGGTGGCATTGGCCAGTGCAATCGCCTCGGCATCATCACTAAAGCGCAGCAGCGGCGCCACCGGGCCGAAGGTCTCCTCACGCGCCACGCGCATATTCGCGGTCACGCCGCTGAGCACGGTCGGTTCGTAAAACGTACCGCCCAAGGCATGGCGGCGACCACCGGTCAGCACAGTAGCGCCCTGGGCCACGGCATCAGCGACATGCGCCTCGACCTTGGCCAGCGCCGCTGCGTCGATCAGCGGTCCCTGGGTCACGCCCGCTTGCAGACCATTGCCGACCGTGATCTGGCTGCGCACCGCGGCGCTCAGCCGCGCAGCGAAGGCCTCGTAAATGCCATCCTGGATCAGGAAGCGGTTGGCACAGACACAGGTTTGGCCACTGTTGCGGTACTTGGATAAAAGCGCCCCGGCCACCGCCGCGTCGAGATCGGCATCATCAAAGACGATGAATGGTGCATTACCACCCAGTTCCAGCGACAGGCGCTTGAGCGTGGCAGCGCTGCGCTGCATCAGATACTGACCGGTGCGGGTCGAACCGGTGAAGCTGAGCTTGCGCACCTCAGGATGGTCAAGCAGGGTCGCGCCGACGACCTCAGCGGGACCGGTGACTACGTTTAACACCCCAGCGGGCAGTCCGGCGCGCTCGGCCAGCACCGCCAGCGCCAGCGCCGAGAATGGCGTCTGCGGCGCCGGCTTGACGATCATCGTGCACCCGGCAGCCAGCGCTGCGCCCGCCTTGCGGGCAATCATCGCCGCCGGAAAATTCCACGGCGTGATCGCCGCGCACACCCCGATCGGCTCCTTGAGCACCAGAATGCGCTTATCGGCCTGCGGCGCGGGAATGGTGTCGCCATAGACGCGCTTGCCCTCCTCGGCGAACCATTCGAGAAAGCTGGCGGCATAGACGATCTCGCCACGGGCCTCGGTCAGCGGCTTGCCCTGCTCGCGGGTCATCAGGCAGGCCAGATCCTCCTGATGGGCGTGCAGCAGTTCGAACCAGCGGCGCAGGATCGTGGCGCGCGCCTGGGCGGTTTGTGCCCGCCAGCCCGGCAGCGCAGCAGCGGCGGCGGCAATGGCGCGCCCGGTTTCATCCGCGCCACAGGCCGGCACCTGACCGAGTCGTTCGCCGCTGGCCGGATCGTGAATGGGCAGGGCGGCGCCGTTCGCGGCGCTGATCCAGCCACCGTCCACATAGCAGTGTTCCCGGAACAGGCCCGGGTCGCGCAGTTGCATGATCGTCTCCAGAGTATGAAAGCGGCCATTGCGGGCGCCGCGTCCTTCGGGATACTACGAACACGATAGTCGGAACGCCCGGAGCGCAATACAATAGCGCGTTTAGACCTTCCCCCCAAAAGCAATAACTTGAACTCCATCGAACCGAAACGCCAACGGAGCCCTCGCACCGTGAAACTCCGCATGTTCCTGAGTGTTGTTCTGCTGGCAAGTCTGTGCGCCAGTCCGATGGCCGGCTTTGCCGCACCGAGCGTACCTGAATCCACGCCCGCCACCACGCCGCCGCCGAAGCGCTTCAACTTTGCCGATGTGCGCCGGCGCGCCGAAGTGCTGGCCAACCAGCCCTATCAGGCACCGGCCAGCGAGCTGCCGGCGTTCCTGAAGAACCTGGATTACGACCAGTACCGCGATATCCGCTTCCGCGCCGAACGCAGCCTGTGGCGCGACCAGGCGCTGCCCTTCGAAATCCAGTTCGCGCCGCTGGGCTTCCTGTTCAACCAGCCGGTCGCTATCAACATCGTCAGCGATGGCGAGAACCAGCCGGCCGAATACGCCAACGACCTGTTCGACTACGGCAAGAATCCGGTGCCGGACAACCTGCCCAAGGATCTTGGCTTTGCCGGTTTCAAGGTGCTCTATCCGCTGCACACCGACAGCCACTATGACGAAGTCGCGGTGTTTCTCGGCGCCAGCTATTTCCGCGCCATCGGTCAGAACCAGAACTACGGCCTGTCGGTGCGCGGTCTGGCGATCGATACTGGCCTGCCCAAGCCCGAGGAATTCCCGCGCTTTCGCGAATTCTGGCTGGAACGGCCCGGCAAGGACGCCACCGAGCTGACCGCCTACGCGCTGCTGGACAGCCCGAGCGTCACCGGTGCCTACCGCTTCGTGATCCGCCCGGGCGTCAATACCCAGATCGAGGTCAAGGCCAACCTGTTCATGCGCGAGCGGGTACAGAAGTTCGGCGTGGCGCCGCTGACCAGCATGTTCTTCCATGGCGCGCTGAATGAGCGCTTCTTTGATGACTTTCGTCCGCAGGTGCACGACTCCGACGGTCTGCTGATTGCCGCCGGCAACGGTGAATGGATCTGGCGGCCGCTGAACAACCCGACGCGGCTGCGCATCAGCGCCTATCAGGACAATAACCCGCGCGGCTTTGGCCTGCTGCAGCGTGATCGCGCCTTCGAGAACTATCAGGATCTGGAAGCCCAATACCACAGCCGGCCCGGGGTCTGGGTCGAGCCGATTGGCGACTGGGGCAAGGGCTCGGTGCAGCTGATCGAGATTCCCAGCGAAGCGGAGCGCTACGACAACATCGCCTCACTCTGGGTGCCGGAAAAGCCGGTCGAAGCCGGTCAGCAGCTCGAATATCACTATCGACTGACCTTCTTCCGCGATCTGCCCAGCCTGTCGTCGGGCGGCCGGACCCTGGCCAGCCGGGCCGGAGCCGGTGGCACGGGCGATCTGGATCACACACGGCGGCGCTTTGTCATCGATTTCGGTGGCGATAACCTGACCCGGCTGCCCGCCGACGCGGCGGTGAGCGCCGTGGTCAGCGGCTCGACCGGGCAGATTCAAAACGTAGTGGTGCACAAGAACCCGCAGACCCAGGGCTGGCGGCTGTCCTTTGAGCTGATGCCGCAGGATGATGCGCCCTCAGAACTGCGCGCGTTCCTCAAGCTGGGCAACGATGTCCTGACCGAGACCTGGAGCTACCAGTGGACCAGCGTCAAGTGAGCGTAGCGCGGCCTTTTCTGCCGGCGGCGGCTAACACGCTGGATGATGAGCAACTGCTCGACCGGCTGGGCGCCTACTGGGAAGCGCTGGGTGTCAGCGATACAACCCAGGCCAGCCAGCTTGCCGCGCGGACCCTGCAACGGCTGCATAACCGCCCCGGCGCACCGGGCCTGAGCCTGCTGGAGCAGGCCATTGCGGCGGCGGGTGCGCTGCTCGATGACTGGCTGATGGCGGAACTGGCCCTGCAGCGGCGCGGTACGGCCCTGGCAGCGGCGCGGGCCGCGCTGCTCAGTGGCGCAGTGCCGGCCGACTGGCCGGCGGCGCTGCTGGCTGGATCGGGCATGCCGGCGGCGCTGCGGGAAGCACTGCGCGCCGCTCAGGCCGTGCCCGTGCCCGCTGCGCGTCCGGCGGTCATGCCCACGCAGCGTATCAGCCTGTTTTCCCTGCTGGGACCGCTGCGCCGGCTGGCGCGGCCAACCTCATCCACCTGACCGGAGCGACCCGACTGGAACCGTTCATGGCTAAACCCGCGCGGACTTCTATCATCGGACACACCCTGCGGCGGGTGGTGTTCTTCCTGCTCACGATCCTGACCACGCTGCTGGCGCTGGGGCTGCTGGCCAGCGCCTTCCACAGCGATGGCCTGAGCCCGATGGAACTGCTGCTGCTGCTGCTGTACACCATCCTGGTAGCCTGGATCAGCCTGTCGTTCTGGACTGCCTTCATGGGCTTTTTCATCATCCTGCTCGGTCGTGACCGCTGGGCAATCTCGCGCCAGCCGGGCACACCGCCGGCTGCGAGCGCGCCGGCTCCGCGCACCGCAATCCTGATGCCGATCTACAACGAGGATTCCGAGCGGGTGTTCGCCGGCCTGCGTGCCATTCATCGCTCGCTGGCTGATACCGGGCGGCTGGCCGATTTTGATTTCTTCGTGCTCAGCGACACCCGCGATCCTGATGTGTGGGTGGAAGAAGAATTGCGCTGGCAGGACATGGTGCGGGCGCTGAACGGCAAGGGGCGCATCTTCTACCGCAACCGGCCCGAGAACACCAGCCGCAAGAGCGGCAACCTGGAGGACTTCTGCACGCGCTGGAGCCGCCATTACCGCTACATGATCGTTCTGGATGCCGACAGCCTGATGCAGGGCGAAACCCTGGTGGAGATGGTGCGGCTGATGGAGCAGCATCCAGGCGTGGCGCTCATCCAGACTCCGCCGATCGCGGTCAACCGCAGCTCACTGTTTGCGCGCATTCTGCAGTTTGCCGGGCGCATCTACGGGCGCATGTTCACCGCTGGCCTGAACTACTGGCAGCTCGGTGAGAGCAACTACTGGGGGCACAACGCCATCATCCGCGTGCAGCCCTTCCTCGATCATTGCGGCCTGCCCAAGCTGCCCGGGCGCGAGCCGTTCGGCGGCGAGATTCTCAGCCATGATTTCGTCGAGGCGGCGCTGCTGCGGCGGGCCGGCTGGGAGGTGTGGCTGGCCTATGATCTGGATGGCAGTTTCGAGGAACTGCCGCCGACTCTGATTGACTACGCCAAGCGCGACCGCCGCTGGTGTCAGGGCAACCTGCAGCATCTGCGTCTGGCGCTGGCGCATGGCTGGAATGGCCTGAGCCGGCTGCATTTCTTCATGGGCGTCATGTCCTATGCCGCTTCGCCGCTGTGGCTGCTGTTTCTGATCGCGACCGGGGTGGAGGCCTTCATCCAGGCCCAGCAGCGGCCGGTGTATTTCTTTGGCGATAACTGGATGCCGGTATGGCCGGTCTCCTTCGCCGTGGAAATGACCACTGTGTTGCTGGTGACCCTGATCATGCTGTTCCTGCCCAAGCTGCTGGCGCTGCTGCTGCTGCTCAAGGACAGTCGCTGGCGGCGCGCGCATGGCGGCATGCTGGCGGCCACGGCCAGCGTGGTGCTGGAGACGGCGTTCTCGGTGCTGACCGCGCCGGTGCTGATGCTGTTCCAGACCAAGTTCGTGCTGGCCATCCTGATGCGTCGGGCGGTGGGCTGGCCACCGCAGCAGCGCGGCGATCATATGACCCGCTTCAGCGAGGCAGCGCTGGCCCACGGCAGCCATACTCTGATCGGTCTGGTTGCCGGCGTGCTCAGCTACCAGTATGTGCCGTCATTTTTCTGGTGGTTCACGCCGGTGCTGGTCGGGCTGGCCCTGTCGATTCCGGTGTCGATGCTGTCGAGCAGCATTGCCCTCGGGCAGCGGGCGCGGGCGCTGGGGCTGTTCCTGACCCCGGATGAAACCATGCCGGCGTCGGTGCTGCGCTATCTGGACGCGGAGATGGCCGGCGGCGAAGCGGTGCTGGCGGTGCTGCGTGAGCCACCGACCAGCCGCTTCCTGCAGGCGCTCACTGATCCCTACGTCAACGCCCTGCACCGCTCGCTGCTGCCGGAGCGCGAGCCGCCCAATCGACGCCGTCGGCATTATCTGGAAGGGCTGATACATCAGCTCGAAGAGGAAGGACCGGATAGCCTGAGCGCGGCGCAGCGGCGTGAGCTGATCGCCGATCCGGAAACCCTGTTGCGTCTGCATGCACTGTTCTGGAGTCGTCCGCCGAGCAACGCCGGCGCACTGCCCTGAGCGGAGCGCACTGGCGCAAGCCGGTGCGGGATCGTTATACTGGGTGGCCTTGGAGAGGTGGCAGAGCGGTCGATTGCGGCGGTCTTGAAAACCGTTGACCCGCGAGGGTCCGTGGGTTCGAATCCCACCCTCTCCGCCAGTAACTTATAAAGCCCTGATTATTCAGGGCTTTTTTTTTACGCGATAGGCGTCTCAATGAACCAGGAATCAGCAATCTTTAACGATTAATTCCAGTTTCAATTTTCCATTCAGGCCAACCCAAAATACCGCTCAACAGCTTGCCGCAAGATCATTCCAATTCGGATTCTTTTTTTCGATCAAGTCGATTTTCCATTGTCGGCTACGGTTTTTGATTTTCTTTTCAAGTTCGATAGCCGCGGCAATGTCTTCGCCCTGAACAAATCAAACCAGGTTCGTAATATCGTATTTGCTGTTAAATCCTTCAAGTAAATGATGCTTGTGTTCATACATGCGGCGTTGAAGGTTGCTGGTAACGCCTGTGTATAACGTGCCGTTTTTCTTGCTGGCGAGGATGTAGACATAAGCGACTTTGTTCATTGCGCCTTCCCGAAGATGGATTCCGCGACTGCGCGCGGAATGACATTGATCCAGTTGCTCTTTGCAAAGTCGCTGTTGCCCTGCGCGGAGTGGCTGTCACCCCTGTACGGAGTGGCTGTCACCCTGCGCGAAGTCGCAGGGTCCATGCTGCTGCATGAGTTAATAATTTCTTCGGCTACAGGTAATAGGTGCGCAGGGGCGGAAAACCGTTGAACTCTACCGAACTGTAGGACGCAGTATAGGCGCCGGTGGACAGCCAATAGATGCGGTCACCGCTTTCCAGCGAGAGTGGCAACTGATACTTGTGGTGCTCGTAGATAATGTCGAGACTGTCACAGGTTGGCCCGGCCAGGATGACATCGCCACTTTCACCGCCTTTCACGGTATAAGCCGGATACTTGATCGACTCGTCAATGGTTTCCATCAGGCCATTGAAAATGCCGACATCGGTATAGACCCAGCGTTTCAGATCGGTTTTCGATTTTTTAGCAATCGACACCACTTCGCTGATCAACACCCCGGCCTCACCGACCAGACCCCGCCCCGGTTCCAGATAGATGTCCGGAACGGCATCGGCAAAGTGCAGGTCCACATAGCGGTTGATCTCCTCGGCATACACCGACAGCGGATTACAGCGAATCAGGTAATCAGCCGGAAAGCCACCGCCCATATTCATCGCCCGCAGGCGGATGTTCTTTTCCGCTGCCCAGTCAAACAGATGGCGCGCCTGGGCAATCGCCGCATCCCAGGCCGGAATTTCGCGCTGCTGCGAGCCGACATGGAAGGAAATCCCATACGGGTCCAGTCCCAGATCAGCAGCCAGTGCCACCAGATCAATCAGCATGCGCGGCTGGCAGCCGAATTTGCGCGATAAAGGCCAATCTGAATCAGAGGTCAGCGCATCCATCAGCACCCGGAAAAAGACCCGTGAACCGGGCGCCTCACGGGCGATATTGCGCACGTCGGCCTCGCAATCGCTGGCGAACAGGCGCACGCCTTTCTCATAGGCCTCGCGAACATGGCGCGCCTTCTTGATGGTGTTGCCAAAGCTCAGCCGCTCGGGCGCCACATTCAATTCCAGCATCTTGTCGAGTTCGTACACCGAGGCAATATCGAAATACGAGCCCAGATCGCGCAGCAGGGTCAACACCTCGCTGCCGGGATTGGCCTTGACCGCGTAATAGATCTTGGCGCTGGGAAAGTGGGTGCGGAACTGCTCGAATTTTTGCCGCACCCGATCGAGCAGCACAATCAGGAACGGGGTTTCCCTGGTCTGCGCAAAGCTCAGGATCCGGTCCCACTCGGCGGGAGAATAGTAGTTCTGATACATGGCGGTACACCTTCATTCAATACGGAAAGCGCGCAATGGCCAGCATGCAAAAAGGCTATCCGGCACGGGGCCGAAAAGCCTTTGGGCGATGCTTTGCGGCTATGGGATCAAACAGCCGGCGGCGGCGTGGCACTCGGCTTGCGCAGGGCGATCATCGGGTTGGCGGCCGACACCGTGACCGTAGCGGTCGATTCGGCCAGTTCCTGCTCCAGCGCCCGCACCGTGCCATTGAAGGACGCCGCGCTACCGGGTTCGATCTCGCGCACTTCGGTAGGCAGGCCGATCTGGTCAAGCAGGGCGATGAACGGTTCCGGGTCGAGTTCCTCAACATTGACCATGCGCTGCACATCCCAGGGCCCCTGGGCGATGAGCATGGCGGCTGCGACCGGCGGCACACCGGCGGTGTAGCTGATGCCCTGCGATTCCACTTCCTCGTAGCATTTCTTGTGGTCGGATACCTGGTAGATGAAGACTTCGCGCGGCTTGCCGTCCTTCCAGCCTTTGACAAAGTTGCCTATGCAGGTATTGCCGGTATAGCCGGGCGCCAGGGTCTGCGGATCGGGCAGCAGCGCCTTAATCACCTTCAGCGGCACGACCTCCTGACCGGTGCTCAGGGTCACCGGGAGGTGCGAGAGCAGGCCGAGGGTGCGCAGCACGGTGAAGACGTTGATGTAATGGTCGCCAAAGCCCATCCAGAAGCGGATGCTGTTGGCGTCGATGTTCTGCGACAGTGAATGCAGTTCATCATGGCCATTCAGGTAAATCGGGCAGGGACCGACCACCGGGAAGTCATAGACGCGCTTGACCGAGTGGGTCGGGTATTCCTGCCACTGGCGGTCGATCCAGGTCCAGACCTTGATGAATTCGCGAAAATTGATTTCCGGATCGAAATTAGTGGCGAAATACTTGCCGTGACTGCCGGCATTGACGTCAAGGATGTCGATGGTATCGATCCGGTCGAAATAGCGCTTGACCGCCAGCGCGCAGTAGGCATTGACCACGCCCGGATCAAAGCCGGCGCCGAGAATGGCGGTCAGGCCCTTTGCCGCGCAGCGGTCCTTGCGCTGCCACTCGTAATTGGCGTACCAGGGCGGGTTCTCGCAGACCTTGTCCGGGTCTTCGTGAATCGCGGTGTCGATATAGGCGGCGCCGGTTTCCAGGCAGGCTTCCAGCACCGACATATTGACGAAGGCATTGCCCAGATTGATGACGATCCCGGAATTCGTCTCGCGGATCAGCTTGACCGTGGCCGGAATGTCGAGAGCATCCAGCGCGCGCGCATAAAGCTTTTTCGACGCATCCTTGAGATGGCCCTTGCGCTGCACGCTGTCGATGATCGCTTCGCACTTGGCCACCGTGCGCGAGGCAATGCAGATATCGCCGAGTACGTCATTATGCATGGCCGCCTTGTGGGCAGCGACATGGGCGACGCCGCCGGCGCCGATGATCAGTACGTTTTTTTTCATGTCAGTCAGATCTCCTAAGATTCAGGAAAGGCTGTGCTTGAAGTCGTCGTATGCAAAACTGCGGATGCGCTCCAGCGTTCCATCCAGTCGGCGCACGACAATAGCGGGCATGGGCAGGCCGTTAAACCAGTTCTTGTTCACCATGGTATAGCCCGCAGCGTCGGCGATGCGGACTTCGCTGCCCACTCGCAGTGGGGCTTCGAGAGCATACTCACCGAATATGTCACCTGCTAGACAGGAGCGGCCGGCGATCATGACCCGATGCGGACCCGGTGCGGGCGCATTCAGCCGCGGCGTGGTGCCATAGATCAGATGATCGGGCATATGCGCCTGTAGCGAGGCGTCGAGGATGGCAATGTCGATTTCGTTGTGCAGCACATCCAGCACCGTCGTCACCAGTTCGGCGCTCTCGGTGATCGCCGCTTCGCCGGGTTCCAGGTAAACCTGCACGCCAAAGCGTTCGCTAAACCCCTTCAGCAGCGCGCAGAACCGGTCCAGCGCATAGCCGGCCTTGGTGAAATACAGACCGCCGCCAAGGCTGACCCAATCGAGCCGGTCGAGCAGCGGCCCGTACTGTTCGCCGATGCGGTCGATGGCAGCGGTGATATTGTCGATATCGTCGTTTTCACAGTTGAAATGGAACATGGCGCCCTTGATCAGGGGCGCGACCGCTAGCAGCGCATCCAGATCGCGCACGCCCAACCGCGAATAACGTCGCGCCGGATCGGCCAGATCGAAATGTGAATAGCTGATACCGGGATTGACGCGCAGGCCGATCTGCAGGTCGCGCACCTCGGCGTGATAGCGTTGCAACTGCGAAATCGAGTTGAAGATCACCTTATCGGCGAAGCCTTTCACCGCCTGAATGTCGCTGTCGGAGAAGCCGACGCTATAGGCATGGACTTCCCCACCGAATTCCTCATAGCCAAGCCGCGCTTCATACAGGGCGCTGCTGGTGGTGCCGTCCATGTACTCACGCATCAGGCCAAACACGCACCAGGTCGAAAAGCACTTCAGGGCCAGCACCGATTTCGCGCCGGACTGCTCGCGCACCTGCTGGATGATCTCCAGGTTCTGGCGCAGCCGCGCTTCATCGATCAGGTAATAGGGAGTAGGCAGGGTAGTCGTCATCGGCCAGTTCTCCGGTAGGCGGATGCAGCACATTGCCGGGCGGTCACCCGGCGGTGGCGAGTTGCCCTGGCCAGCGGATCCTGCTCCGACACGCACGGCAACACACGGGCGGATTGGTGAAAAAAGGGCAGCGGTCTGCATTTCAGGCGCGGCACGATACGGGATCAATCGTGGTTTGTACAGCGGCGATCGACCCAGGCTGGATGTGTGGAGCCGGGCCCCTGCACGGTCAATAATTCACAGCGCGCGCATGCACTATAAAAGTTGCAGCCATTAAAAAATCATTTTATTTTCATGATCAAAGAAAAGTATCATTTTAGAACATACCCAATAACATGATCATCCACTCGATATCAGATACCATGGCCAATACCACACTCGCAAGCACGCTGAATATCGATCCTGATCAGGGGCCTGGCATTGTTGCATTGGGTGCATCTGCCGGTGGCCAGGATGCATTCGCCCGATTTCTGGCCGCAGTACCGGTCGATACCGGCCTGGCCTTCGTGCTGGTGCAGCACCTCGATCCCCATCAGCGCAGCCTGCTGGCGGAACTGGCCCAGCGCCACACGACCTTGCCAGTGCAGGAGATCGAAGAAGGCCAGCGCGCCGCACCCAATCACGTCTACACCATTCCGGCAAACTGCAACATCGACCTGTTGCATGGTGTTTTTCACCTGACACCGCTGGACAACCTGCCCGGACCACGCCTAGTCATTGATCATTTTTTCCAGTCACTGGCCCAGGACCAAGGCGAACACGCTGTGGGCATTGTTCTATCAGGCAGTGGCAGCGATGGCGCTCAAGGGGTACGTATCCTCAAGGCTGAAGGCAGCCTGACCCTGGCCCAGACACCGGCCACCGCCGCGCATGCCTCCATGCCGCAAAGCGCCATCGCCACCGGCTGCATCGACCAGATTCTGCCGCCGGAACAGATGCCCGCCTATCTGCTGCGTTGCCTACACCTGTTTAAACACACGGTGCAGACTTGAATGGCGCCCTCGGCAGATAGCGCGCTGCACAGGATTTTCATCCTGTTACGCGCCCGGACCGGTCATGACTTTTCCCAGTACAAGCAGAAAACCGTCCAGCGGCGTATTAGCCGACGTATGGCAGTACAGCAAATTGAGCAGATTGAGGACTACTACCAGTATTTGCGGCGTATGCCGATGGAAGTGAACCTGTTAGCCGGGGAGTTCCTGATTGGCGTCACCGAGTTCTTCCGCAATCCTGAGGCCTTCGAGACACTTGGGCAGCTTGCCCTGCCGCCTTTGTTCACCGCGCGCCCACCCGAGGAGCCGATTCGGGTCTGGGTGCCAGCCTGTGCCAGTGGCGAGGAAGCCTACTCGATCGCTATCCTGCTCTACGAGTATCAGAACGCCACCCATAACATCTACCCGGTGCAGATCTTCGCCACTGATCTGGATCGCGCCGCGATCGGCCGCGCCCGGCTCGGTCACTATCCCCTGGGCATCGCCGCCCACCTGAGCCCCGAGCGCCTGGAGCATTTTTTTGTTCTGGACGAAAACGGCTATCAGGTCAAGGATCTAATCCGCAATTCAGTGGTGTTCGCGACGCACAGCCTGATCAAGGATCCGCCTTTTTCCCGCGTTGACCTGATCAGTTGCCGTAATCTGCTCATCTACCTGCAGTCGCCGCTGCAGAAAAAAGTCCTGCAACTGTTGCACTACGCGCTCAAGCCGGGTGGTTTTCTGTTCCTGGGCAACTCGGAAAACGCTGATGCCTTCCCTCATTTGTTCACGCCGATCAATCGCCAGTGGAAAATTTATCAGCGTATCGCCAATTCCGAACCACGCTCACTAGCAACGAATGTTTTAGATTTAAACAGGATACCCAATAATTCCGAACTGGCCAGAACGTCTCCAGAACCCGCAATCAACATTCGGCAGATATTGGAGCAATGGCTCCTGGATCGCGCGCCGCCCTGTGTGCTCGTAAATGGTCAAGGCGACATCCTGTATGTGCATGGCCGCACTGGGGCATACCTGGAGCTGGCCAGCGGTGAAGGCATTGAGAGCAACGTGCTGCGTCTGGCGCGCGAGGGTCTGAGCTCTTTCCTCGGTGCCGCCCTGCGTCAGGCGCAGATAGGTCGCGAACCGGTGATTTACGAGCACGTCCGCATGCAGGGTCATGACGGGTTTCAGAATATCCGCCTGAGCGTATACCCGCTGCCCAAGGTGGCGACCGCGCCGGAACTCAACATCATCCAGTTTGAGACCCTGGACAGCAGCAGCGCGCCACCGAGTGCCTCGGCCAGTGCCGAAAAGCGCATCGCCACCCTGGAATGGGAATTACGCGCCACCCGCGAATACCTGCAGACCACCATTCAGGATCTGGAGGCATCCAACGAGGAAATGAAATCCAGCAACGAGGAAATCCAGAGTGCCAACGAGGAATTGGAAAGCTCACGCGAGGAACTGCAATCGGTTAATGAAGAACTGGTGACGCTCAACGCCGAGCACGAGCAGAAAATCGCGGAGCTGCTGCAGGTCAACAACGATTTAAACAATGTGCTTAGCCGCATCGATATCGGCATTATTTTCCTCGACAACCAGTTGCACATCCGTCGCTTCAACGCAGCCGCCACCCGCATCAGCAACCTGATCGGCAGCGACCTGGGCCGCCCGCTGAGCGATATCGTCTCCAAGCTGAACTATCCCGCACTGCTGGATGATGTGCGCGCAGTCCTGGATCAGCTTTCAAGCCGCGAGTGCGAAGTGCAGACCCGGGAAGGCGGCTGGTATTGGATGTGTATCCGTCCTTATCGCACCGCCGATAACGTCATTGATGGCGTGATGCTGACCTTCACCAATATCAGTGAGCAGAAGACGGTACAGCAGCAGCTACAGCAGGCTCAGCAGGATATCCAGGCCGCGCGGGTGCGGGCTGAGAGCCTGATAGCCAACATCGTTGATCTGTTTGATGCGCCGCTAGCGGTGCTGGACAGCGACATGCGGATCGTCACCACCAACCGTGCATTTCGCCAATACGGCCAGATCAAGGCCACTGATGCAAGCGATTATCGTCTGCGTGAATTGATACATGAGTCCGCAGACTTGAGGCCCTTGCAGGCCCTGCTGGCCGATGAAAGCCAGACGCCGGAGCCACGCACCCTGGAGCTGCCATCGGCCATACCCAATAGTACCGGCCCGGCGCTGCGGCTGACCGCTCAACCCATCCGGGCGCCGGAGGGCGGCGCACCGCTGCTGCTGGTGACCTTTGATCCGGCATCCATATCCTGATACATCATCCTGATACATCCGTTCTTGCAATGCAGCATCTGCTGTACTGAACTATATTTATTTCTATCGGGACTTTCGCTTTCCGTCATTCCCGCGTATGCGGGAATCCAGTAGCTTGTTGAAAAGAATGGATACCCGCTTTCGCGGGTATGACGGAAAAAGCAAGGTAAGCGAACGTCCTGTTTATAAAGCATTTATTGATGCTTGTTCGAGCGGAGATATAAACGACGCTTAATTATGAATTCCTCATATGCGAAGACTTCCTATGACTTTCATCTCACGCAGCCACCGCAACAAGAATTTGCGCCATCGGGCGGAAGCGCTGCTGCAAAAGAAGCTGATACAGCCATTGCTGATTTCCAGTGATGTCAAGTCCTTGCAGCACGAGCTGCATGTGCACCGGATCGAACTGGAACTGCAGAATGAGGAACTGCGTGCCGCCGAGCAGCGCCTGCGTGGCCTGCTCGATCGCTACACCGATCTGTATGATTTTGCCCCGGTCGGCTATTTGACCCTGGATGCCCAGGGCGTGATTGTCAAAGCCAACCAGTGTGGCGCGGCCCTGCTCGGTATCAACCGCGACAAACTACCCGGTCAGGTCTTCACGAACTTTATCGCTGCGGTAGATTGCGACCGCTACATCGCCTATCGGGTGCGCCTGTTGCAGGCCAAGACAGGTGTGCCACCACTGGAAGTGTTGTTGCGGCCAGCGACCGGCGCATTGCGCTGTGTGCTCCTGAACGGCACCCGCGCGCCGACCGTAGCCGATCAGGCCGAGGAATATCGCTTCGCGCTGAGTGACATCACCGATCTGCGCCACGCTGAATCCACCCTCAAGGACACCACGGCACACTTGAGCGCCGTCCCGGACATGATGATGACCGTGGATCGCGAGTTAAGGATTCGCACGCTCAACCATGCTCCTGAAGGTCTGGATTCCGGGCAGTTCATCGCAACGCCCATTCTCGATCACGTCGACCCGACCAGCCGTGCCACCGTAGCGGACTCGCTGCGCCAGGTGCTCGACAGCGGCCAGCCCAACCGCCACGAAGCCCTGGCGATCGGTCCTTTCAACAGTCTGCACTGGTACGACACCCACGTCGGGCCAATCCTTGACAACGAGGGCGGCGTGGTCGGCGCAATCCTGGTCATCCGCGACATCACCGCGCGCAAGGTTTTGGAAGAAGCACTGCGCGAACGCGAGCGGCAGGTGCGCTTTCTCGCCGAGCACGATCCGTTGACGGGCCTGCCCAACCGGGCGCTGTTCGAGGACCGCCTCGCACAGGCCTGCAGCCAGGCACACCGCCAGCAGCAGCGGCTGGCAGTGCTCTTCATTGATCTGGACCGCTTCAAGCCGATCAACGACACCCTCGGTCATGCCATCGGCGATCGCCTGCTGCAGGAAACCGCGCAACGGCTGGCGGCCTGCCTGCGCCAGAGCGATACCGTAGCGCGCATCGGCGGTGACGAGTTCGTGATCCTGCTGCTGAACATCGAGGACATCAGCGCGGTGCGTCAGGTCATCGACAAACTGCTGGAGACGATCACCCAGCCGTTTCATATCGATGCACACTGTCTGCACATCTCGTTAAGCGTGGGCGTGGCGCTGTACCCCGAACACAGTCAGGATGTCGCGACCCTGCTGCGTCAGGCTGATACCGCCCTGTACAAAGCCAAGAGCGATGGCCGCGGTATCTGCCGATTCTACGAGCCGGCCATGGGCGAAACCGCGCTGGCACGCATGCATCTGGAAATCGAGCTGCGCACCGCCCTGCAACGCGATGAGTTCATCCTGCTCTATCAGCCGCAGATTGCCGTCAGTCACGGACAGCCGATCGGTTTCGAGGTGCTGCTGCGCTGGCAGCATCCGCAGCGTGGCCTGCTGACACCGGAGCTGTTCATGGACGTCGCCGAGCAGAGCGGCCTGATGATACCGATCGGTGACTGGATCCTGGATAATGCCTGCCGGCAACTGCGCGCCTGGCAAAATGGCGGCGAAGGCGCGCGTCGAGCGCTGAGTGTGGCGGTCAACCTGTCGCGCACGCAACTGGCGCAGGACACTCTGCCGACGCGGATCACAGCCATCCTCGCCGCGCACCAGTTGCACCCGGCGCAACTGGAACTGGAACTGCCCGAGGAAGCGCTGATGACCCATCCGACGGCATTGGCGCTGCTGGCGAAGCTCAAGCGTATTGGCGTGCGTCTGGTGCTGAACGAGTTTGGCGTTGGCTATTCCAGTCTGGAATATCTGCAGCAGATGCCGCTGGACAAGATCAAGATCGCCAGCAGCCTGGTACGCCAGTTGACACAGTCGCAGCGTCACGATGCCCTGGTCGCGGCGATCATTGGTCTGGGCAAGTATCTGGATTTGTGCGTGCTCGGGAGCGGGGTGGAAACCCGCGAGCAGTGGCAATTCCTGCAAGCTTATGGCTGCGACCAGTTACAGGGCGCGGCTATCGGCGCACCGCTGATGGCGGCAGCGGTCGAAGGCTGGCTGCGCGACTGGCATTACAGCCCGCTGGAGCTGTCCACCTAGCGGCCTGGTCCGTCACAGGTTGCTGTCGATGGGCAGAATAGCGCCGGTCATGCAACCGGATTCGCCAGGATCGCAGAGGAACGCAATGATCCGCGCGATCTCAGCCGGACCGGTGCGGGTGCGCAGATGGGGCGCGGCCTGACGCAGCATGGCGGTATCAACCGCGCCCGGAGCAACCGCATTGACGCGAATGCCATGCGTCTTGCCCTCAGCGGCGAGTGCTTCGGTCAGGCCGCTCAGGGCAAACTTGCTGACCGTATAGGCAGCATAGCCGGGGAACTTGACGGTATTGGCGATGCCGCCGAGCGAAGACACATTGACCAGACTGCCGCCATGCGCCTGCACCATCATCAGCCGGAAGGCCTGTCGCGCGCACAGCACCGCGCCACGCAGGTTGATCGCCATCAGCCGATCCCAATCGGCCATCGTCATGCTGGCAAAGGGCGCGCTGAGCAGGATGGCGGCATTGTTGACCAGTATATCCAGCCGGCCCAGGGTCGCGGCGATATCGCTAAAAACCGCATCCACCGCCGCCTCATCGGCGACATCCAGCACCCGCGCCGAGGCCGCCAGGCCCGCCGCGCGCAGTTGCAACACCGTTGCATCCAGTTCCGCAGCGCTGCGGCTGGCGATCACCACATGGGCGCCCTTGCGCGCCAGCGCTTGCGCAGTCGCGGCGCCAATACCCCGGCCACCGCCGGTGATCAGGGCCACCTGACCGCGCAGAGTCGGGGAAACCGGGGACAGGACATCAGACATGGCACGTGCTCCGTTCCAAGGTTCAAGAGTAGATCCGCAATCAGGACCGCTGGCCCGCGCCTGACCCGGGTTGCATATTCCAGCGTCCGTTCAGTAAGGTGCAATCGGTTTCGGGAATCCCGCGCCACCTGACAAGCCGGCCCTTGAATTTCGGCGCGGCAATCCCCACAACGATAGACACTTTAAACCTCCCCTTGCCATCAGCCTGCCCGCGAGGTGCGCCATGCCGATTTACGAATATCGCTGCCAGTCCTGCAACCATGAACTGGAAGCGCTGCAAAAACTCAGTGACCCCGAACTGACCGAATGCCCGTCCTGCAAGCAGCCGCGCTTGCAGAAACTGATCTCGGCGGCCGGATTCCGCCTCAAGGGCAGCGGCTGGTACGAAACCGACTTTAAGAAAGGCAACCAGAAGAACCTGGCCAAGAGCGACACCTCCAGCGGCAGTTGCGATGGCGCCGGCGGCTGTGGCGCCTGCCCGACGCCCGCAGGTACGGCCAGCTAGAACGCCAGCGTACATGCCGGACTCCGGTTGCGGCCAGGAGTCCGAATCCGTACCATTTCTGCCTCCATTCACCGGACATGGCTCGCGCGCCGGCCCGGCCCGCCCATTTCTTCCCAGTCCTGTTTGTTGCCACACGTACGGAACCCAGACACCATGCGCAGCCATTATTGCGGCCAGGTCACCGATAGCCTGCTCGATCAAGACGTCACGCTTTGCGGTTGGGCACATCGCCGCCGCGATCATGGAGGCGTGATTTTCATCGACCTGCGCGACCGCGAGGGCCTGGTGCAGGTAGTCATCGATCCTGATGTGCCGGACGCCTTCGCCCACGCCGAGCGCGTGCGCAATGAATATGTGCTGCGGGTGACCGGCCGGGTGCGCCGGCGCCCCGCAGGCACCGAGAATGCCAATCTGGCCACCGGCGCGGTGGAAGTGCTGGCCCGCGAGGTCGAGATTCTCAACCGCGCCGAGCCGCTGCCCTTCCAGCTCGACGATGATGACACCTCCGAGGAAGTGCGGCTGCGCTATCGCTATCTGGATCTGCGCCGGCCTCTGATGCAGGATCGGCTGCGGCTGCGCACCCGGGTCATCAGCACCCTGCGCCGCTTTCTGGAGCAGCACGGTTTCATGGACATCGAAACCCCCATGCTGACCAAGGCCACGCCGGAAGGCGCCCGTGACTATCTGGTGCCGAGCCGCACCCATCCGGGCAATTTCTTCGCCCTGCCGCAATCGCCGCAGTTGTTCAAACAGTTGCTGATGATGGCCGGCTTCGACCGCTACTATCAGGTGGTGCGCTGCTTCCGCGATGAGGATCTGCGCGCCGACCGTCAGCCGGAATTCACCCAGCTCGATATCGAGACCTCCTTCCTTGACGAACAGCAGATCACCGACCTGATGGAAGCGATGATCCGCGCCCTGTTCCGCGAGGCGCTGCAGGTCGAACTGCCCGACCCGTTCCCGCGCATGCCCTATGAAACGGCCATGCAGCGCTACGGTTCCGACAAGCCGGACCTGCGCATCCCGCTGGAGCTGACCGAGCTGTCCGACCTGATGGCCAGCGTCGATTTCAAGGTGTTCGCAGCGGCGGCCCAGGATCCGCGTGGCCGGGTAGCGGCGCTGCGCGTGCCCGGCGGTGGCTCGCTCAGCCGGCGCGAGATCGATATCTACACCGAGTTTGTCGGCCGTTATGGCGCTAAGGGTTTGGCCTATATCAAGGTCAACGATGTCACCGCCGGCCGCGACGGCCTGCAGGCGCCGATCGTCAAGTTCCTGCCCGACGAGGTACTGGCCAAGATTCTCAGCCGCACCGGCGCCGAGAATGGCGACCTGATTTTCTTCGGCGCCGATTCGGCCAAGGTGGTTAACGATGCCCTCGGCGCGCTGCGCATCAAGGTCGGCCATGATCTGGGTCTGGTCAGTGGCGAATGGGCGCCGCTGTGGGTGGTCAACTTCCCGATGTTCGAATGGGATGAGCAGGAACAGCGCTGGAATGCCCTGCACCACCCCTTCACCGCACCGCGCAACGATGACCCGGCTGAGATGCGCGCCAACCCGGAGCGCTGCCTGTCGCGCGCCTACGATATGGTGCTGAACGGGACCGAAATCGGCGGTGGCTCAGTGCGTATTCACCGTCAGGAGATGCAGAGCGCGGTGTTTGAGCTGCTCGGCATCAGCGCCGAGGACGCGCGCGCCAAGTTCGGTTTCCTGCTCGACGCGCTCAAGTTTGGCTGCCCGCCGCACGGTGGCCTGGCCTTTGGCCTCGACCGGCTGGTCATGCTGATGGCTGGCGCCAAGTCGATTCGTGAAGTGATGGCCTTCCCCAAGACCCAGACCGCCGCCTGTCCGCTGACCCAGGCACCGGCGCCGGTCACGGATGCGCAGTTGCGTGATCTCAATATCCGTCTGCGCCGCACGCCCTGAAACCTGAGACCTGAGACAGGGCCGGCACTGCCGGCCCCCATCCTCTGCCGCACCAACAGGGTACGCCCGCGTTGAACACGAAGATGAAAACGGTATCGGCGCGTCTCCTTGGTCCGGCCATCGGCCTGAGCCTGTTCCTGGCCGCGCTGTGGGTGCTGCATCAGGCGCTGGACGAATATCGCTATGCGGACGTGGTGACCGCGCTGCGGAACCTGTCGCCGGGGCAACTGCTGGCCGCCCTGCTGGGCACGGCGCTGAGCTATCTGGTCACGACCGGCTATGACTGGCTGGCGCTGCGCTATATCCGCCGACCACTGCCCTGGCGCCAGTTTGGTTTTGCCGCACTGGTTAGTTATGCCTTCAGCAACTCGGTGGGTCTGTCGATGCTGACCGCCAGTTCGCTGCGCTACCGACTGTATGTGAGCTGGGGATTGAGCGCGGTGGATGTGGCGCGGATCATCCTGTTCACTACGCTGACCCTGTGGCTGGGCATTCTGGCGGTGGGCGGCGCGGTGCTGGTGCTGGATCCTCTGGACATGGGCGCCATTCCCGGCCTGGATCTGGGCGCCCGCCCGCTGGGGCTATTGCTGCTGGCGCTGCCGCTGGCCTATCTGCTGCTGGGCCTGCTGCGCCGGCAGCCGCTGCGGATCGGGCCGTGGGAACTGCCGATGGTGCGGCCGCGCCTGGCGCTGCCGCAACTGGCGGTAGGCGCGCTGGACTGGATCATGGCGGCGGTGGTGCTGCACACCCTGATGCCGGCGGATGTGCTCAGCCTGGGCCAGGTGATTGGCGTGTTCATGGTGGCGCAGATCGCCGGCCTGATCAGTCAGGTGCCTGGGGGGCTGGGGGTCTTCGAATCGCTGGTGCTGGTGCTGCTCAAGGGACGCATGCCGGCCGCTGATCTGTTCGGCGCACTGCTGGCCTACCGGCTGCTCTACTACCTGTTGCCGCTGGCGCTGGCGGCGCTGGCACTGGGTCTTTACGAACTGCGCCATCAGAAGGAACGGGTGCTGTGGCTGCCGCGCGTGATCGGGCCGTGGGTGCCGGTGCTGCTGCCGCAACTGTTTGCGCTGCTGGCGCTGATCAGCGGCGCGGTGCTGCTGTTCTCGGCCGCGACGCCGGCGGTGGAAGCGCGGCTGGCCTGGATGGAAGAGCTAATCCCGCTCTCGGTGCTGGAAATTTCGCATTTCATCAGCAGCCTGATGGGCATGGGCCTGCTGCTGCTGGCGCGGAGTCTGCAGCGCCGCCTGGATGCCGCCTGGATGCTGGCCGTGGGGTTTCTGAGTGCCGGCACCGCCGCCTCGCTGCTCAAGGGTGGCGACTACGAGGAAGCGATCATTCTCGCCGTGCTGCTGGCCGGGCTGCTGCCGTCGCGGGCACAGTTCTACCGCCACGCCTCGCTGTTTGGCGAGCGCTTCACGCCGGGCTGGATCATCGCCATTATCGTGGTGCTGGCCTGCTCGATCTGGCTGGGCTTCTTCTCCTATCAGCATGTCGAATACTCGAACGCGCTGTGGTGGGAATTCAGCTTTGGCGGCGAAGGCGAGGCACCGCGTTTCCTGCGCGCCATGGTGGGTGCCCTGGCGGTGGTGCTGTTTTTCAGCATTGCCAAGCTGTTGCGCCCGGCGCCATTCGAGCCGGTGGCGCCGAGTGCTGCCGAACGCGCCACGATCCAGGCACTGGCCATGGCCTATTCCTGCACCTACGCGCATCTGGCGCGGCTGGGCGACAAGGCGCTGCTGTTCAACGAGCGCCGCGATGCCTTCCTGATGTACGGCGTTGAGGGGCGCAGCTGGGTGGCGATGGGCGATCCGGTGGCCACCGATGAAACCGAGCGCCGCGAACTGGCCTGGCGATTTCGCGAACTGTGCGAGCGTCACGGCGGCTGGCCGGTGTTCTATCAGGTGCATCCGGAACATCTGGGCCTGTATGTGGAACTGGGCCTGACCCTGCTCAAGTTCGGTGAGGAGGCACGGGTACGACTGGCCGATTTCTCGCTGGAGGGTAAGGCGCGCAAGACCCTGCGCAATACGGTCAATCGCCTGGAGCGCGACGGCTACCGCTTCGAGATCCTCGATGGCCCGGCAATAGCGGCGCTGCTACCGCAACTGCGGCAGGTGTCCGATGCCTGGCTGAGCCACAAGAACACCCGTGAAAAGGGCTTTTCCCTGGGTTTTTTCGATGAGGATTACCTGCAGAGTGGCCCGCTGGCGATCGTTCGTCAGGGTACGACGATCGTTGCCTTCGCCAATCTCTGGCAGGGCGGCGACGTCGAACTGTCGGTGGATCTGATGCGCTTCACGCCCGAAAGTCCGGCCGGGCTGATGGACTATCTGTTCATCCAGTTGATGCTCTGGGGTCGCGCCCAGGGTTATATCGGGTTCAACCTGGGCATGGCACCGCTGGCCGGCCTGCAGAACCGCAGTTTTGCGCCGCTGTGGAACCGGTTTGGCGCGCTGGTGTTCGGGCGCGGTGAGGCGTTTTACAATTTCCGCGGCCTGCATCAATACAAGGATAAGTTTTCACCCGAGTGGGAAGCGCGCTATCTGGCCCTGCCCAACGGCATTATGGTCCTACCGCGAGTACTGGCGGATCTGACCGCGCTGATCGCCGGTGGATTCAAGGGTGCCATTGGAAAATAAACAATGCAATACAAAAGGTTAATAAAATATTCTCATGCGCATGCGTTTTCTCCTCTCCTGTCTGGCCGCGACCCTGCTGGCTACTGCCGCCGCCGCTGATCCGATCGCGGAAACCCTGGACACGCCCGACTTTGGCACGCTGCGCATCCAGCGTCCCAGCGGGGAACCCAAGGGTGTGGTGCTGGCCCTGTCCGGCAACGACGGCTGGAACGCTGCGCTGACCGGTGTGGCGCGGGAGATTGCTGATAACGACTATGTGGTAGCCGGCATCGACCTGAACAGCTATCTCGACCTGCTCAACCGCGCCGACGCGCCCTGTATTGACCTGTCGACCGCCTTCGAGCAGCTCAACCGGCTCATGGAACAGCGCTATCCGCCGGCGGTCCATCTGGCGCCGGTTGTGTTTGGGGTTGGCGCCGGTGCGGCGCTGGGCTATGCAGCGCTGGCCCAGGCTCCGGCGGAACGCTTTCATGCCGGGGTTGCGGTGGATTTCTGCCCGGAACTGGCGCTGCGCAAGCCGCTGTGTGCCGGTGTCGCGGCGCTGGAAACCAGTCCGTTGCCTAACAATCACGGTGTGCTGCTCAAAGCGGTGAGCCGTCTGCCGACCACCTGGTTTGTATTCCAGAACCGGCCAGCCTGCGATGCCGGTGCGGCGACACAGTTCGTGCGTGGCACCGGTCTGGCACGGCTGAGCGAAATGCCCGGTGCCAACGGTCTGACCGACCTGCAACCGCAGCTTGCGGCGCTGTTTCAGTGGCTGGACCCGAGCATCGTCAAGCAGGTACAGCCCGATGCCAGCATCAGCGGCGTCCCGCTGACCGAGGTACCGGTGAGCGCTGGTCCCGAACGCCGGCAACTGGCGGTGATGTTCTCCGGCGATGGTGGCTGGGCGCTGCTTGATCGTGCCGTGACCGCTGAGCTGGCCAAGTATGGTCTGCCGACGATTGGCTGGGATTCGCTGAGCTATTTCTGGAAAGCCCGCCAGCCGGATGAGGTGGCTCTGGACCTGGAACGGGTGCTGCGCCATTACCTGGGGCAGTGGAAAAAGGACCGGGTGGTGATCATCGGCTTTTCATTCGGCGCGGATGTGCTGCCCGCAGTCCTGAACCGCCTGCCGCCGGATTTGCAGCAGCGGATTGATCTGCTTGCGCTGCTGAGTCTTTCCGATTACGCCGCCTTCGAGTTCCATATCGACAACTGGATCAGCGATGATCCCGCAGCCGGTGATCAGCCGGTGCGCCCGGAGTTGGAAAAGCTGTCCGCGCTTAAGCGCTTGTGTGTCTACGGTGCCGATGAGGACGAAACGCCCTGCCCGAAGCTCGCCGAATTGGGCGTCATCCCGGTGAAAATGCCCGGTGACCATCATTTCGATGAGGACTATCAGGGCGTGGCGCACCGCATCCTGGCGCAGATGCCGCCTCCATCACCGGTTCCGGCACCGGCACCCGCTCCGGCTGCTGCTCCGGCACCGGCACCCGCTCCGGCTGCTGCTCCGGCACCGGCACCCGCTCCGGCTGTTGCTGCTCCGGCAGCAGTGCCCACCGTCAAAAACTGACATGGCCATCTACGCGATCGGGGATATTCAGGGCTGCTACGCGCCGCTGCGGCGACTGCTGGACCGGCTGCGCTTCGATCCGGCCACCGATACCCTGTGGCTGGTTGGTGATCTGGTGAACCGGGGCCCGCATTCATTGGAGGTGCTGCGCCTGGTGCGTGATCTGGGATCACGGGTGGTCGCGGTGCTCGGCAATCACGATCTGACCCTGCTGGCGGTGGCTGCTGGACAGGTCAAGCCCAAGCGCAAGGACACGTTTCACAGCATTCTCGACGCTCCAGACAGCGCTGAGCTGCTGGGGCTGCTGCGCCAGTGTCCGTTGCTGCACCACGATGCTGGACTGGGTTTCACGATGGTACATGCGGGTCTGCCACCCGCGTGGGATCTGACTCTGGCGCAGCGCTGCGCCGCAGAGGTGGAAGTCGTGCTGCGCGGCCCGGGCAGTCGTGACTTTTTCGGCCAGATGTTTGGTGGTGAGCCGCGCCGCTGGGATGAGTCGCTGAGTGGTTACGAGCGGTTGCGCTTTACCGTCAATGCCCTGACCCGGATGCGCTTTTGCACAGCCGATGGCACGCTGTCCTTCGCCGAGAAGGGGCCACCCGGCACTCAGCCGGTGGGGCTGTTGCCCTGGTTCGAAGTGCCGGGCCGGCGCAATGCCGATCTCAATATCGTGTTTGGCCATTGGGCGGCGCTGGGCTATTACCGCGCGCCGGGTATTCATGCTCTCGACAGCGGTTGTGTCTGGGGTAATCGGCTGACCGCGATTCGCCTTGATGATCCTGACACGCCGATGATGAGTGTGCCAGCATGACCCCAACCCTGACCCTGATCGCTGCGCTGGCGCGCAACCGGGTGATTGGCCGCGATAATCGCCTGCCCTGGCATCTACCGGCGGATCTGCGCTTTTTCAAACAGAGCACGCTGGGCAAGCCGCTGCTGATGGGCCGGCGCACCTGGGAATCGATTGGCCGGCCCTTGCCGGGTCGGCGGATGATTGTGCTCAGCCGGGACCGTGACTATCGCGCGCCGGGCTGCGTGGTCGTGCACAGTCTGGATGCGGCGCTGGATGTCGCGGGCGCGGTGCCTGAGCTGATGGTGATTGGCGGGGCTGAGCTGTACCGGCAGACGCTGCCGAGGGCACAACGGCTTTGCCTGACCCGGGTGGAGGCTGAGGTGCCCGGGGATACCTGGTTCCCGGATTGGGACGCGGGCGAGTGGCAACTGGTCGCGGACGAAGCATATCCGGCAGACGCCGCGCACGCCTGGCCGTATCGTTTTCAGCACTGGGTGCGCACTCGGTGACCGGCGCCCCTTGCCCCTGCGGAGAGGGGTCGGGGCTGAAGACCGCATTCAGACATTCGCGCTGCATGCCTGTCTCATGGCAGCCTGCTTATCTCGTAGGCTCCCATGATTCTGCCGCCAACGGTAGTTCATTGAGTTCAGCCCGAGCCTCCCGCCAGCTCGGGTAATGCTTGTCCAGCAGATCAATGAAGCGTGGGCTATGGCTTGGTTCGATCAGGTGCAGCATCTCATGCACCACGACGTATTCCAGCAAGTCCTAAGGCTTCTTGACCAGTTCGGTATTCAAGCGGATCGTGCCAGCCCGGTGATTACAGCCGCCCCACTGGGTCTTCATTTCAATGGAAGCAGCAACTTTAACCCATGGCCAAAGAGAAGGGGGATCGAAGCCTGACAACGGTGCTAACACACGTTCAGCATCCTGGATCTCACCGCAAAGCTGCGTAGCATGGCCGGCAGGTGATCGAAACCAGCCGCTGCTTCCGGTCCAGCCAAACCTGTTAATGATTCCGTAGCGTTCAGGGAATCTGCTCGGTGAACTGCCCCGGCTGGACTACGGTAATCACCCCGCCCCAGGTGCACATCAGCGTTGAGGTATTATTCAGCGCCGGCATGTTGCCAAGCAGCACCGTCGGCGAGCCGACCACCCAGGGCGCGGGCGTGACCGGCACGCAGGGCATCGGCGTCAGCACACCCATCGCCGCCGTCGTCGCCGCCGCCACCGCCGGATTGCTCGGCGTGATGCACATGCCAAACGGCATGATGTTGACCATGGGGATATGATCCATGATGTTGGCCGCCGGCATATTGCTGGTCAGGGTCCGGTTGAGCGGCAGCACAGTCAGGACGCTGGGCGCGACCCCGAAACTGCACATCAGCGTCGCACCGTTACAAACATGCATGGGCATCGCACACCTCCGGCTCTCGATGGTCTGATTGTCTCGCTGCAATGAATTCGACTATGGCCAAGCCCGGCACAACCCAAACCGCTCCCGGAGATTCCCGATCGTGTATCCCGCGCTCAAACACCTGCACCTGACCGCCGTTGCCCTGAGCTTCAGCCTGTTCATGCTGCGCGGCCTGTGGATGCTGGCCGATTCGCCGCGCCTGCAACAGCGCTGGGTGCGGATCGTACCGCATGTGATTGATACCGTGCTGCTGGTCAGTGCCATCGGCCTGACCCTGATACTGCATCAGTATCCCTTCGTGCAAAATTGGCTGACCGCCAAGCTGCTCGGGCTGGTGGTGTACATCATCCTCGGCAGTATCGCCCTGCACTATGGTCCGAACAAGCCACTGCGCGCTACGGCCTGGATCGCCGCCCTGCTGGTGTTGGGCTACATCGTCAGCGTTGCCCTGACCCGTGCGCCGCAGGGCTTCCTGCTCTGGCTGTCCTGACCGTCTGACCTGGTCCGATTCCGAATGGCTACGGCGCGGAGATGCCGTAGTCGCGGATGAATTCCGTCCCCAGGCGCTGGCCTTGCGCCTGCTGCGCTGGACTGAGCAGCCTGATGATCTGCTCGCGGTTATGGGCTGCCTTGGCATTGCCGCGGGCCGCAGCAACGCTATACCAGGCAAAGGCCGTCACCCGGTCCATCGGCAACCCCTGACCATTGGCATACAGCACGCCGAGATTATTCTGCGCCAGGGCATAGCCCTGCTCGGCCGCGCGCCGATACCAGTGGGCCGCCTCGCCAAAATCCTGCACCACGCCTTGGCCATCCTCGTACAGCACGCCAAGGTTGAATTGCGCCTCAGCCAGTCCAGCCAGCGCGGCGCGCCGATACAGGCTGGCTGCTATAACATGACTCTGCACCACGCCCAGACCACTGGCGTAAAGCTCGGCGAGATTAAACTGCGCCCCGGCATGCTGCTGCTCGGCCGCCCGCTGATACCAGCGAGCGGCCTGGGCATGATCCTGCGCCACACCCAGACCCTGGTCATACAGAACCCCAAGGTTGAACTGGGCCTCGGCCTGACCCTGAACTGCCAGCGCCTGCCAGTGTGCCAGTGCCAGCGCATAATCACCCCGGACAAACGCCGCCGCGCCAGTGGTAAAGTCGGCGCGCCCGACAGTCGCCGCCAGCCATAGAACAATCGCCACCAGAACTCTGGCCCGTGTCATGGAATTGCTTACTTTGAGCTGAAATGGAAGCTCTCAGCATAGCCAATTTCGGCGGCGGCGTGTAGTGTCAGGGCGTCAAGATGTCTCGCATAAGATACGTTTTTTTGTGCGATCAATACCGGAAAATCAGCGCAATCAGACCGGCGCGCCACAGGGCGTAGCTACGGGCCAGGGTGCTCTGCTGCCATTCCAGCAGCGCCCGGCTGTCATCCTGTAGCCGATGACCGAGAAAGCTGAACACGGCAATCTGACTATCCAGCGCCTCACACAGATCCTGCGGACTGCTGATCTGCGCCGCGACCCGGTATTGCGCGAGTCCAAGATCGACATAGGCACGCAGGCTGTTCATCTGCAATGCCACCAGGCTTTCCCACTGGGCGACCCCCTCCTGTCGTGCCTTGACCACCAGCCTGACACCAGGCTGCAGCGCGTTGAAAAACACCGTTGTCGTACCCTTCATGGCATCCTCCTTCCCGGATGACCCGCTTGCATGGCCACATGATTTTAATAGTGTAGCAGCGCATGCCGCAGTGCGGCATAAAGCGCGGAAAACCCCGCGTGCAGTAGGTCCACTGTATAGAATGTATAATCATTCACGCGGTCCAGCAGTGAACCTGCCCGGCCGCGCCGGCTTCGCACAACCCAGGGACACGCACCATGCCAATTGGTACCACCATCACTGAATTCATCATTGAAGAACAGCGGCACGTCAAGGGTGCTTCCGGTGATTTCACCTCGTTGAT
>RXIX01000007.1 GCA_003989075.1 Candidatus Competibacteraceae bacterium
ACCGCCGTGCCATGGCCACTCCATACACTCTGAATCAATATCCCTGGTGGAAATACCTGCTCATCGGGCTGGTAATGCTCTGGGGACTGCTTTTTGCGCTGCCCAATCTGTTTGGCGAAGACCCGGCGGTGCAGATCTCCGGCACCCGCGAAACCATCCAGATCGATGCCGCTCTGCGTGACCGGGTAGTCGGCCTGCTTGATGCCGACCGCCTGTCCTACAAGCGCACGGAACTGGAAAACGGGCGTCTGCTAATCCGCTTTGCTGACTCGGAACTGCAGCTCAAGGCTGCCGATATCCTCAAGGACCGCCTTGGCCGCGATTACGTCGTGGCCCTGAACCTTGCCTCGGCAGCCCCGGGTTTCATGCGCGCGCTCGGCCTGAATCCGATGTATCTCGGTCTAGACCTGCGCGGCGGCGTGCATTTCCTGATGCAAGTGGATATGGACGCCACCGTCAAGCAGATCGAGGACAGCTACGTTGACGAAATTCGCAGCCAGTTGCGCAATGACAAGGTGCTGTATGCCTCAGTCGGACGCGCGGCCGGCGGTGGTGTGCGGGTCGAGTTCAAGGACGGCGCCGAGCGCGACAAGGCCGCTACGCTGCTGCGCAAGAACCTGTCCAACCTGACCCAGAGCGAGCCCGATGCGCTCAGCCTGCTGCTCAAGCTCAGCGAGCCTGAGATCAAGGAAAAGCGCGATTTTGCCCTGCAGCAGAACATCACCACTCTGCGCAACCGGGTCAATGAACTCGGCGTCGCCGAACCCATCATCCAGCAGCAGGGTGCTGACCGCATCGTCGTGCAGTTGCCCGGCGTGCAGGATACTGCCCGCGCCAAGGAAATCCTCGGCGCGACCGCCACGCTGGAATTCCGCCTCGCTGACGAGGAAAACGACTGGGATCAGGCCGCCAGCAGCGGGCGCATTCCGGTCAACTCACGCCTGTACAAGGATCGCAACGGCCGGCCGGTGCTGCTGCAAAAGCGGGTGATGCTGACCGGCGACTCGATCGTCGACGCCGCTTCCGGACTCGACCAGCAAAGCGGCGGCGCGGCGGTGTTCGTCACCCTGGATGGCAAGGGCGCCAAGCGCTTCGAGGACGCCACCAAGGACAATATCGGCAAGCGCATGGGCGTGGTGTTCATCGAAAACAAGACCGAAACCAAGCGCATCAACGGTGAGCTGAAAAAGACCGCCTACACCGTCGAGGAAGTGATCAACGTCGCCACCATCCGCGACCGCCTCAGCCGGCGCTTCCAGATCACCGGGCTGGACAGCACCCGCGAAGCCCGCAATCTGGCGCTGCTGCTGCGCGCCGGCGCCCTGGCCAGCCCGATTGAAATCATCGAGGAACGCACCGTCGGCCCGAGCGCAGGCAAGGAAAACATCACCCAGGGCTTCAACGCCGCGGCGCTTTCACTGCTGGTGATCGCCGCATTCATGACCTGGCGCTATAACCGCTTTGGGCTTATCGCCAGCGCCGCGCTGGCCGCCAACGTGGTGCTGCTGGTGGCGGCGCTGTCGATGCTGCAGGCCACGCTCACCCTGCCTGGCATTGCCGGCATCGTCCTGACCATGGGCATGGCAGTCGATGCCAACGTACTGATCTATGAACGTATCCGTGAAGAATTGCGGAACGGCAACACCCCGCAGGCAGCGATTCACGCCGGTTTCGACCGGGCCTTCGACACCATTCTCGACTCCAATCTAACCACGCTGATCGCCGCGATCATGCTGTTTGGCTTCGGCACCGGCCCGATCAAGGGCTTCGCGGTTACCCTCAGTATCGGCATCATGACCTCGATGTTCACCGCGGTCACCGGGTCGCGGGCGCTGGTGAATCTTCTTTACGGCGGCCGCAAGCTGCAAACCCTGTCGGTCTGAGCGCGCAAGGACAACCGCCATGTGGAAATTCGACTTTTACAACACGAAAATCGACTTCATGCGCTGGCGCAGGCTGGCGATGGGCTGGTCGATCGCGGTGCTGCTGATCGCGGTGGGCTCACTGCTGATCCGGGGCATGAACCTGGGGCTGGACTTCACCGGCGGCACGGTGATCGAGGTACAGTACCCGCAGCCGGTGGAAATCCCCACGGTGCGCGCAACTCTGGCCGGAGCCGGTTTCGGCGATGCCCAGACCCAGCACTTTGGCACCGTCCGTGAGGTGCTAATCCGCATTCCACCGCATGATCAGCGCAATGCCGCCACCCTGAGCAACGAGGTGCTGCATGCCCTGCAGGCCGCGCCCGACGGCAGCGGCGCAACTCTGGTGCGCGCCGAGTTCGTCGGCCCGCAGGTAGGTCAGGAACTGGTGGAACAGGGCGGCCTGGCGGCGCTGGGCGCACTGGCTGGCATTCTGGTCTACGTCATGTTCCGCTTTGAATGGCGTCTGGCGGTGGGCACCATCGCCGCGACCGTGCATGACGTGCTCTTTACCATCGGCTGGTTCTCGCTGTTTCAGATTGAATTCGACCTGACCGTGCTGGCGGCGGTGCTGGCGGTGATCGGCTACTCGGTTAACGATACTGTGGTCGTGCTGGACCGCATCCGCGAGAACTTCCGCAAGCGGCGTAAGGGCACAGTGGTCGAGATCATGAACGGTTCGATCAACGAAACCCTGTCGCGCACCACCATGACCAGCTTCGTGACCCTGCTCTCGGTGATCGTGCTGTACTTCTTTGGTGGCACGGTGATGCGCGGCTTCTCCATCGCCATGATCATCGGCATTGTCGTCGGCACCTATTCGTCGATCTACATCGCCAGCGCTACGGCCCTGTACCTGGGCATCAGCCGCGAGGATCTGCTGCCCCGCGCCAAGGAAGCGACGGACGAACAACCCTGAGACCACGACCGGGACCTCCGAGTGGGTCCCGACGCCGCAGCTACCGCGCTCTGCAGCCTCAGCGCGGATTACGCGTCTCGCTGATTGGATCAGGATCATCAAGGCGCGCTTCCACCTGATGATCGTGCGTGCTGTCCGGGCCGTGCAGCAGATCGCTCTCCACACCGCGAATGACCAGGCGGGCCCAGACCGTAGCCGCCAGCCACAGCAGCACGCCCCCCAGCAGCAGCCCTGCGCTGCTGTCAGCAAGGCCATAAGCGATGGCGGCCAGACTGGCCAGCCAGAACACGCCAATCGGCGCTGCCGTATGCGCTGCAGCACCGTAGTGCACAACAGCAGCCGGCGGAGCCAGCAAAGCGACCAGGGTTCTCTTCATGACATGGTTCCTCCACGGGATTTGGCTTAAAGTAATAGCCTGGGATTTGAGGGCAACGGGGCAATTTAAGATGCCACGCGGGTTCCCGGCCCTCGCACAACAATAGCCGCAAATGACCGCGCCCGCCCGGCCCCGCTCCATGCATGCGGTTCCCCGCCCGGCGACTGCCGCGAAATTCAGCGGCGCGGTCGCACGAAACGCACTACGATCCCCTAATGATTCTCATGCCGTAGGAGGCCTGCATGAACATCAAGAAAGCGTTGGTGGTGGACGATTCCAAGGTCGCCCACCTGACCTTGCGCAAACTGCTGCTGGAACGCAGCATCGAAGTAGACTGGGTTGGGTCGGGCGAGGACTGCATCAAGTATCTGGACAACAAATGCCCCGACATTATCTTCATGGACGTGATGATGCCCGGCATGGATGGTTTCGAAACCAGCCGCGCCATCACCAGCCAGAGTCGTTCAGGCGCCGCACCGATTGTCATGTGCTCGGCCAACGCCACCGATGAAGACAAGCGCGATGCCAAGGACAGTGGCGCAGTCGGTTTTCTTTCCAAGCCCTACACCCCGGATCAGCTCGATGCGGTGCTGGCCATGGTCGACACCGGAACCGGCGCTATTGCCATTGAGGAAACAACGACGCCGACGATGCCCAAGCCGCTGATCGTCGAGAAGGAAGCACCCGCTGCACCCGCACCCGCACCCGCACCGACGCCTGCGCCAAGCCGCGCACCGCTCAGCCTGGAACCCGCCATCAGCGGCGGCGAGGTCGAACAGATCGCCGAGCGCGTCGCCTGGGCTGCCGCCGAAAAGGTGTCGCGCGACATCATCCAGGAAATGGTGCCCAACCTGACCCGTGAGATCGCCATGCAGGCTGCCCGCGGCGTCGCCGAGGATCTGGGCCGGCGGGCCGCGCATGCTGCCGTACGGGCTGCACAGGAAGCGGCCAAGCAGGTCGCGACCGAAATAGCCCGTGGCACTGCCGAGAAAACCGCGCGCTCCGCCGCACAGGAAAGTGCCCGCGCCGTGGCCGAGCAGGCCGCCCGCGAAGTCAGCGAAGGCGTATCGCAGCGCAATGTCGCCCGCGGCCTGGAAATGAACCGCGACGAGCTGCTCAAGGAAATCGAGACCCAGGTCGGTCGCCAGGCCCGGGAAGCACTCGGCATGCTGACCGGATCGGCGGAGTTCAAGCAGCAGGTGGTCCAAATCGTGCGCAGCGGCATCCAGCCGGTGATCGAGACCATCGCGCGCGAAACCGCCGAGCGCACCGTACAGCAGTCCGGCCAGCAGTCCGGTGCCGACAGCGCCTCGGCCTCGCGGGCCACCCTGGCGCTGGTCGTGGGCCTTATCGCCCTGCTCGGCGCCGGCGCGGCTATTGTCGGCGCCGTGCTCAAACTGTTCTAGGCTGCCACCGCCGCGCCCGGTGGCAAGGCGCGGCGGCCATTGACCCTGCCGAGACACCCGTGCACCCATTCCCTGCCTTGCGATCCATGCGATTCATCCATCTGCCGTGGGTGCTGCTGGGTCTGCTGCTCCTGCTGCGCGCCGCCGGAGCCGAACCGGCGCTCTACAATGCCCGCGACCGTCTGCACCCGGTGCTGGCCAGCCAGGGCATGGTGGTCAGTCAGGAAGCGCGCGCCAGCCAGATCGGTCTGGATATCCTGCGCCAGGGTGGCAATGCCGTCGATGCGGCGGTAGCGGTCGGTTTTGCCCTGGCCGTCACGCTGCCGCAGGCCGGCAATCTCGGTGGCGGCGGTTTCCTGCTCAGCTACGATGCCGCCACACAGCACAGCGAAGCGATCGACTTTCGCGAAACCGCACCGGCGGCCGCCCGTCGCGATCTCTACCTGAACGCGCAGGGCGAGGTGGATACCGCCCGCATCCGCTACAGCCATCAGTCGGCAGGCGTGCCGGGCACGGTGGCCGGACTGGCGCTGGCGCATGCCCGCCATGGACATCTGCCCTGGCGACAACTGGTCGAACCGGCGGCGCGGATGGCGCGGCAGGGCCTCGTAGTCGATACCGAACTGGCACAATCGCTGCGCAACGCCCACGGCCATCTGGCACCCTGGCCGGCGAGCCGCGCCATTTTCCTCAAGGCTGATGGTAGCGCCTATGCGCCCGGCGATACCCTGGTACAGGCTGATCTGGCCGCCTCACTGCAACAGATCGCCGAACACGGTCCCGATGCGTTCTACCGAGGCACGATCGGGCAGCAACTGGTCGCCGATCAGCAGGCGCATCAGGGCCTGATCAGCCTGGACGACCTGAAGAACTACCGGGCCATCGTGCGCGAACCAGTGCGCGGCCAGTATCGCGGCTACGCGATCGTCACCATGCCGCCGCCCAGTTCTGGCGGCGTGCATCTGGTGCAGATGCTCAATATCCTGGAAACCTGGCCGCTGGCCGAACTCGGCCATAACAGCGCCGCCACGATTCACCGCATGGCCGAGGCGATGAAACTCGCCTATGCCGATCGCAGCGAATATCTCGGCGATCCCGATTTCGTCAGCGTGCCGGTAGCCGGCCTGACCAGCAAAGCCTACGCCCGGCAACTGGCAGCGCAGATCGATCCACAACGGGCACGGCCTGCGGCAGGCATCAAGCCCGGCCAGCCGCCAGGCGCGGAAAGCACCCAGACCACCCACTACTCGATCATGGATCGTGATGGCAACGCCGTAGCCGTCACCTACACCCTCAACCTCGCCTATGGCTCGGGCATCGTCGCTGCCGGCACCGGCATCCTGCTCAATAACGAGATGGACGATTTCGCTGCCAAGCCTGGCGCACCTAATGCCTTTGGCCTGATCGGCGGCGCCGCCAACGCCGTCGCGCCCGGCAAGCGCCCGCTCAGCTCAATGACCCCAACGCTGGTATTCAAGGACGGGCAGGTGCTGCTGGTCACCGGCAGCCCCGGCGGCAGCCGCATCATCACCACGGTGCTGCAGATCGTGCTCAACACCATCGATCACGGTCTGAACATCGCCGAGGCCACGGTAGCGCCGCGCGTGCATCATCAGTGGCTGCCGGACGAATTGCGCGTCGAGGAAGGACTCAGCCCGGACACCCTGCGCCTGCTCAAGGAGCTGGGCCATACGGTGGTGGTGCAGGACACCATGGGCAGTACCCAGAGCATCGTACATACGCCCAGCGGTCTGCAGGGCTTTCCCGACAGCCGCCAGCCGGGTGGCCGGGCTGCGGGCTATTGACCCCGACTCGTACCGGGCCGCGTGGCTAACTCGACAGCCCCAAGGGCTTGTGGTTAGACTCCAGCATTCGCCCGCTCACCGTCCGTTCCGTCGTCCCGGCCCCGTATCCGGTACGATCCGCCGCGGCGGCGACCTTCCGATTCCGCATTTTCAGGTATGCACGCTTGAACGCCGATTTTCAACGCATCAAACGCCTGCCGCCCTACGTCTTCAACATCGTCAACGAATTGAAGGCCCAGGCGCGCGCCCGCGGTGAGGACATCATCGACTTTGGCATGGGCAACCCTGACCAGCCCACGCCCAAACATATCGTGGATAAGCTGGTCGAAGTCGCCCAGCGCCCGGACACCCACCGCTACTCGGTATCGCGCGGCATCCCGCGCCTGCGCCGCGCCATCTGCAACTGGTACCAGACCCGCTACGCCGTAGATCTCGACCCCGAGTCCGAGGCCATCGTCACCATCGGTTCCAAGGAAGGCCTGGCGCATCTGGCGCTGGCGACCCTCGGTCCGGGCGATGCAGTGCTGGTGCCAAACCCGGCCTACCCGATTCATCCCTATGGCTGCGTCATCGCCGGCGCCGATATCCGCCATGTGCCGCTGCTGCCGGGCGTGGACTTCTTCGCTGAACTGGAAAAGGCCATCAAGGACTCCTGGCCGCGGCCGAAAATGCTGGTGCTGAACTTCCCGGCCAACCCCACTACACAATGCGTCGAGCTGGAATTCTTCGAGAAGGTCGTCGCCATCGCCCGCGAGCATGAAATCTGGGTGATTCACGATCTGGCCTATGCCGACTTGGTGTTCGATGGCTACGTCGCACCCTCGATCCTGCAGGTGCCCGGTGCCAAGGACATCGCCGTGGAATTCTTCACCCTGTCCAAGAGCTATAACATGCCCGGCTGGCGGGTTGGCTTCATGTGCGGCAATCCGACCCTGGTCGCGGCACTCGGACGGATGAAGTCCTATCTCGACTATGGCATGTTCACCCCGATCCAAGTGGCGGCCATCGCCGCACTGGAAGGGCCGCAGGACTGCGTGAGCGAAATCTGCGAGCTGTACCGCAAGCGCCGCGACGTGCTCTGCGACGGGCTGAACGCACTCGGCTGGGCAGTGGAAAAACCCAAGGCCACCATGTTCGTCTGGGCACCGATCCCCGAGCCATACCGGCCGCTGGGCTCGCTGGAGTTCTGCAAGAAACTGCTCGCCGAGGCCAAGGTCGCGGTGTCGCCGGGCATCGGCTTTGGGGCCTATGGCGATGACCATGTCCGCTTTGGCCTGATCGAAAATGAACACCGCACCCGGCAGGCGCTGCGCGGCATCCGCGAGATGCTGCGCAAAGACAGCCGGGACAGCTAAACCTTTTCCCCTGACGACCGCGACCGGAGTTTGAATCCCATGAGTGCATATCCTCCCGTAAAAGTTGGCCTGCTCGGCCTGGGCACGGTCGGCGGCGGCGTCACCCGTGTGCTGGCGCGCAACGCCGAGGAAATCAGCCGCCGTGCCGGGCGCGAAATCGCCATTACCCACGCCGCTGCCCGCAATCTCGACACCACCACCGCCAACACCGGCGGGATGAAACTGACCGGCGAGGCGCTGGAAGTGGTCGATGATCCCGAGGTGTCGATCATTGTTGAACTGATGGGCGGCTATGAACCGGCGCGCAGCCTGGTGCTGCGGGCGCTGGCCAACGGTAAACATGTGGTCACCGCCAACAAGGCGCTGATCGCCCGGCATGGCAACGAAATCTTCGCCGCCGCGCGCGCCAATGGCGTCATGGTCGGCTTCGAGGCGGCGGTCGCCGGCGGCATCCCGATCATCAAGGCGATCCGCGAGGGCCTGGCCGGCAACCGCATCGAATGGGTAGCCGGCATCATCAACGGCACCGGCAACTTCATCATGACCGAGATGCGCGACAAGGGCCGCGACTTCCCGGACGTGCTCGCCGAGGCCCAGGCGCTCGGCTATGCCGAAGCCGATCCGACCTTCGATGTCGAGGGCATCGACGCCGCTCACAAGCTGACCATTCTCGCCTCAATCGCCTTTGGCATTCCGCTGCAGTTCGACAAGGTCTACATCGAAGGTATCAGCCGCATCACCCGCGAAGATGTCGCCTACGCCGAAGAACTCGGCTACCGCATCAAGCACCTCGGCATCGCCTGGCGTGACCAGCACGGTGCGCAACTGCGGGTGCATCCGACCCTGATCCCGCAACGGCAACTGCTGGCCAGCGTCAATGGGGTGATGAATGCGGTGCTGGTGCAGGGTGATGCCGTCGGGCAAACCCTTTATTACGGCGCCGGCGCCGGTGCCGACCCGACCGCCTCGGCGGTGGTGGCCGATATCGTCGATGTGGTGCGCACCCTGACCGCTGATCCCGACAACCGCGTCCCGCATCTGGCCTTCCAGCCTGATGCCCTGTCCGATCTGCCGGTGCTGCCGATCGAAGAGGTGGAAACCGCCTATTATCTACGCCTGCAGGCTCTGGATCGCCCCGGTGTGCTGGCCGACGTGACCCGGATCCTCGCTGACCGCGGCATCAGCATTGAGGCGATCCTGCAGAAGGAACCCCTGCCCGGCGCCAGCGATGCGCAGATCATCCTGCTCACCTATGAGGTCAAGGAGCGCTGGATGAACGAAGCGATTGCCGCCATCGAAGCGCTGGACAGCATCCATGCCCCGGTGACCCGGATCCGCCTGGAGCACCTGGGCCTGGAGTGATGAGCGCAACTACGCTGCACCTGGTCGTTCCGGGGCTGACCGGACCGCGGCCAATCGACCGCGCGCCGACGGCACCCGCCCTGGAATGGTTGCTGGCGCGCGCCCGCTCACATGCGGTAGCCGCCGACCCCGAAAGCCTGCTGCTGCAACTGTTCGGCCTGCCGGTCGCTGCTGAAGTCGAGCAACCGGTAGCGGCGCTGACCCGGCTCGGCGATGGCGGCGCTGTCGATGGCGAAGGCTGGTGGCTGCGCGCCGACCCGGTGCATCTGCGCGCCGATCTGCATGGCGTGCTGCTGGCCGATGCCCGGGCGCTGGCCATCGACGCCACCGAAGCCGCCCTGCTGGCCGCCGCCTTCGATCACACCTTCGCCACTGATGGCCTGCAACTGGACGTGCCGCATCCGCAGCGCTGGTACCTGCGCCTGCCTGCTGATCCGGGCATTCGCACCCGACCGCTGGCCGAGGTGATTGGCCGCGACATCAATGCCCTGCTGCCGCAGGGTTCGGCGGCGCGGCGCTGGCGCACCCTGATGACCGAGGTGCAGATGCTGTTCCACGCCCACCCGGTCAACCGGGCGCGGGAAGAACAGCAATTGCCCCTGCTCAACGGCCTGTGGTTCTGGGGTGGTGGTCCCTGCCCGGTCAGCGCCCAGGCGCCTGCAGCCGGTCTCTATGCCCGCGATCCACTGGCGCGTGGCCTCGCGCACCTGGCCCAGGCAGCGATTCAGCCCCTGCCTGACGACGCCGCCGACTGGCGCGCGATCAGCGACGATGAACCGAGCAGCCTGGTGCTGCTCGATGCCACCCGCTACGACCCGATTGATGATGATGCCCCGGCCTGGGCGGCGCGGGTTGCCGAACTGGAACGCGACTGGTTCGCGCCGTGCCGACAGTGGCTGGAGCGTGGCGAACTGGCGGCGCTGCATCTGTATCCGGGCAATGGCTGCTGCTACAGCGTGAGCCCTGCCGCGCGCTGGCGATTCTGGCGCCGCGCCCGGTCACTGAGCGCCTACTGAGCCTGCCCCGGGCGCATCTGTTCCGCCAGCGCCCAGGCCACATGCTCGCGCACCAGTTCCGCAGGATGCGCCTGCTGCGCCCGCAGCGCCTCGACAATGTCCGCCGCACGCGGTGCATTGCCCAGAGCCACGGCGCAGTTGCGCAGCCAGCGCACATGGCCAATCCGGCGGATGGCGCTGCCTTCGGTGTTGCGCAGAAACCTTGCCTCGTCCCAGCCGAACAGCTCGATCAGCGCCGGCGCATCCAGGCCGTGGCGGACACGAAAATCCACTTCCGTACTCGGCTGGGCGAAGCGGTTCCACGGGCAGACCAGTTGGCAATCGTCGCAGCCGTAGATGCGGTTGCCGATGGCACGGCGAAACTGCAGCGGAATCGGTCCGTGCAGTTCGATAGTGTGGTAGGAAATGCAGCGGCGGGCATCGACCCGATACGGCGCCACAATCGCCCCGGTCGGGCAGGCATCCAGACAGGCCCGGCAGCGCCCGCAGTGCGCACGGGCCGGTGCATCCACGGGCAGCGGCAGATCGACATAGATCTCGCCCAGAAAAAACCAGGACCCGGCGCGGCGATCGAGCAGATTGCTGTGCTTGCCGATCCAGCCCAGGCCAGCCTTTTCCGCCAGGGCCTTTTCCAGCACCGGCGCACTATCGACAAATACCCGGTAGCCAAATGGACCCAGCGCGGCGGTGATGCGCTCGGCCAATTGTTGCAACCGCCGGCGCAGCAGCTTGTGATAATCGCGGCCCAGGGCATAGCGCGACACATAGCCCTGGCGCGGATTGCGCAGCACTGCCCAGGCTTCAGCGGCGTGAGGAAAATAATCCATGCGCGCCGTGATCACCCGCAGTGTACCGGGTACCAGTTGCGCCGGCCGGCTGCGCGCAAGCCCATGGCGGGCCATGTATTCCATCCCGCCATGACAACCGGCCGCCAGCCAGTCGAGCAGCCGCGCTTCGGCCAGGGTCAGGTCGATATCGGCGATGCCGATGTACTGAAAACCGAGTTGCCGCCCCCAACTCTTAATGGCAGCAGCAAGCGTAGCGGGCAGGATATCCGGTGCGGCGACGGGCATGGCAGCGGCTAGAATTGGTTTATTGAGCGGCGTATTGTGCCCTCTCTCATCGCGACCGAGGAGATGCTCCATGCGCGAATTGCCGTTTGAACTGTACCGCGCCGCCCAGGTGCGGGAGCTGGATCGCATTGCCATTGAAGAGCGCGGCATTCCCGGCGCGGTGCTGATGGGCCGGGCCGGCGCGGCTGCGTTTGCGCTGTTGCGCCAGCGCTGGCCGGGCGCGCGGCGCATCGTCGTACTTTGCGGCGGTGGCAATAATGGCGGTGATGGCTATGTGGTGGCGCGACTGGCCCGGCTGGCGGGGCTGGATGTGCGGGTGCTGGCGCTGGTTCAGATTGAGCGCCTGCGCGGCGATGCCCTGGGTGCCGCCCGGGACGCCAGTGCCGCCGGCGTGCCGATCATACCGTTCAGCATTCTGGCTCTGGCCGGGGCCGAACTGATCGTCGATGCCCTGTTCGGCACCGGCCTGGAACGCGAGGTCACAGGTCCCGGGCGCGAGGCCATCCGGGCCATCAATGCCCAGGAGACGCCCGTTCTGGCGCTGGATCTGCCCTCCGGTCTGCATGCCGATACCGGCGCTGTACTCGGTGAAGCGGTGCGTGCCACGGCCACCATCACGTTCATCGGCCTGAAACAGGGCCTGTTCACTGCTCAGGGACCGAGCTGCTGCGGCGACTTGCACTTTGCCGATCTGGAGGTGCCGGAGGATATCTACCCGGCGCTGCATCCGGCCAGCTGGCGCTATGCCGGGGACGATCTGCCAAAGCTGCTGCCGCGCCGCCCGCGCAGCGCCCACAAGGGCCAGTTCGGCCATGTGCTGGTGATCGGTGGCGATCTGGGTCTGGCCGGTGCGGCGCGTCTGGCCGGGGAAGCGGCAGCCCGGTGTGGAGCCGGCCTGGTCAGCGTCGCCACCCGCGCCGCACATGCCGGGCTGCAGGCGGCAGCACGTCCCGAGCTGATGTTCCAGGGAATTGAACAGGCCGAGGCGCTTGCGCCGCTGCTGGATCGCGCCAGCGTGATCGCGATCGGGCCGGGGCTGGGGCGCGGTGACTGGGGGCGCCTTATGCTGCGCGCGGCGTTGAGCAGCGATCTGCCCCTGGTGGTGGATGCCGATGCCCTGAATCTGCTCGCGGTCGCGCCCGAGTTCCGCGATAACTGGATTCTGACGCCGCATCCCGGCGAGGCGGCCCGCCTGCTGAAGATGACCCCCAGCGAGGTCGAAGCCGACCGCTTCACCGCCGTTGAAGAGCTGGCGCTGCGTTTTGGCGGCGTAGCGGTGCTTAAGGGCGCCGGCTCGCTGATCGCCAGTCGCGGCGAGGGGCAAGTGGCGCTGTGCACGGCGGGCAACCCGGGCATGGCCAGTGGCGGCATGGGCGATGTGCTGACCGGAGTGATCGCCGCGCTGCTGGCGCAGGGCCTGAATCCGTTCGTGGCAGCCCGGGCCGGGGTCTATGTGCACGGGCGGGCCGGCGACCGGGCGGCGATGGCCGGTGGCGAACGCGGTCTGCTGGCCGGCGATCTGCTCAACTTCCTGCGTCAGCAGGTCAACCCGGACTAGAACGACGATGCTGGACTGCCTGCTTGACGACTGCGCTGCGACTGAATGGCTCGGCGCGCAGCTGGCCGCGACCCTGACGCCCGGCTGCGTACTGTACCTGCAGGGCGACCTGGGCGCCGGCAAGACCACCCTGGTGCGCGGCCTGCTGCGGGCACTGGGCCATGCCGGCACGGTGAAAAGCCCCACCTACACCCTGGTGGAGCCTTATCAGCTGCAGGATTGGCGGCTGTTTCACTGGGATCTGTACCGGCTGGCCGATGCCGAGGAACTGGAATTTCTCGGCCTGCGCGACCAACTGGATGGCGAAGCGGCGCTGCTGATCGAATGGCCCGAGCGCGGCCTGGGCGAACTGCCGGCGGCCGATCTGATCATCAGCCTTGGCTATGCCGGTGCCGGGCGCGCGGCCCGGCTGGAGGCCTGCTCGCCGCGCGGCGCAGGAATGCTGGCTCAACTCTAGGTTGCAACCGGCACGCACGCCCCGGAGATCAGGCCGCCTGGCTTTTTTCCTTCTGCTCTTCGAGATGCTTGCAATCGATGCACAATTCGGCGGTCGGCCGCGCTTCCAAACGGCGCAGGCCGATTTCGATACCGCAGGCTTCGCAATAACCGTACTCGTCGATCGACAGGCGGTTCAGCGCCTTGTCGATCTTGCGCAGCAGCTTGCGCTCACGGTCGCGGGCGCGCAAGGCTATCGAGAATTCCTCTTCCTGACTGGCGCGATCATTGGGATCAGGCAGATTCAGCGGCTCATCCTGCAGATTACTGACGGTGCGCCGCCCCTCCTCCATCAGCTCCTGCTTCCACGCCACCAGAATGCTGCGGAAGTGGGCTTTTTGCCGGTCATTCATATACTCCTCGCCCTCTTCAAGAACATAGGGCGCGAATTCCGCAAGCTGGTCGGTCATAGCGATCCTCCTTTTGTATTCTTGGACGGTGTGTGCAAGCACGCGCCAGCTCGGTACGCAGTTGCGCCGGGTTGACGGGTGCGCATCACAGCACAAATCATTCCGGATTGGAACCGGCATGCTGTGACTGCGAAGGACTCCATGGAAGGAGGACGACCCCCGAGTCCGGGTTGCGTAATACGGTGGAGCGGAGGACGCGAGGGTCATGATCATTTTGTTTCACCGGGCCATTCGAGCTTCATTGGGCTATACTCTTCAACAGGTTAGGGTTGCTGGTTGCGCGAACAAGTCTCGGAGTACCGCGTAAAACCCGCCGAGCGTAACGTTGCGAAAGCAGTAGGGGCGGTAGGCCCCGAACTTAAGCGCCCCTCGACAGGCTCAGGGCGAACGTGGAGTGGCAAAGCCTCCTGTCGATGTTTCGGCGGGGCCATGTTGAAGCGCGAATTGATCGGGTTGATCAGTCGAGAGTGGATCAAGACAAAATCAATCACGATGAAACTCCAAAGGATGCGTCCAGACAACCGCGCAGGGCCGCGCCCAAGCCCTGCAGCAGTTGAAAATAGGCGTCGGGACCGGCCGGCAGCGTAGCGCCCAGCGGATCGAGCACACCTGTCCGGGCGCCACTGCCGGCAATAACCGTCTCGACCAGCGCCGGCTGGAACTGCGGCTCACTGAACACGCAACGCACCTTAAGATCGCGAATGCGCGCCTGAATCGCCGCTACCCGCTTTGCACCGGGACGCTGTTCCGGATTCAGCACCACCGAACCGACTGCATTCAAACCATAGCGCCGCTCGAAATACTGATAGGCATCGTGAAAAACGATGTAGGGCTGCTGCTGAACCGGTGCCAGTTCGGTCGCCAACTGCTGATCGAGCGCCTGCAGCCGCGCCACCAGAGCGGCGCCATTGCGCTGATAATCGCCACGGTGCGCCGGATCAACCTCGCCGAGCACGGCCACGATGCGCTCGACCATGACCACCGCGTTGCGCGGGTCCAGCCAGATGTGCGCATCGCGCCCGCCAGCTTGCTCATGCTCATGCCCGTGCTCATGATCGGCCCCATGCGCATGGGCTTCCCAGGCACCACCCTCGCGCAGTAGCAGCACCGTCATTCCGGGCGTCTCCAGAAAAGCCACCGTGCGCAGCTTGCCCCTGGCATTATCAAGCGGCTTGACCAAGAAGGTTTCCAAATCCGGCCCGACCCAGAACAGCGCATCGGCGGTCGCAATGGCACGCACATCCGACGGGCGCAGGTTGTAATCGTGTGGCGAGGCGCTGCCGGGTACCAGCAGCAGCGGGGCAGCCACGCCCTGCATCACCCCCGCCACCAGCGCATGCACCGGCTTGATGCTGGCCACGATCTGCAGTTCAGCGGTCCGGGCCAGCAGGGGCGCCAACAGCAGCAACAGGCCCAGACCCAGGGGCGGCAGGGCGAACATCTTCAAGTTCAAGCGCATGGGATTTTCCCTGGTTATGTTATAGAATAACTACTGTTATAAAATAACACATTTACCTGCCCGTCAAGCTGGAGTCCCGTATGTCACTCCCTGACTCTCTTCCCTGCCCTGCGGCGGCCCGTGCGCAACAGGCGCTCGCTGAGGCGGAAACCGTTTGCCAGCAGCGCGGCTCGCGCTTGACCGATCTGCGGCGGCGGGTGCTGGAGATCATCTGGAACAGCCCGGCACCGCTCGGCGCCTACGCCATCCTTGACGTGCTGCGCGATGATGGCCGACCCGGTGCGCCGCCCACCGTATACCGGGCGCTGGATTTCCTGCTCGATCAGGGCCTGATTCACCGGCTGGCGTCGCTGAACGTGTTCACCGGCTGCCATCAGCCCGGCACGCAGCATGGCGGCCAGTTCCTGATCTGCCGCGACTGTGGCCGGGTCGATGAACTGGATAACGCCACCCTCGACGGGCTGTTGCAGGCCGAGGCCACCGCGCGCGGCTTCACCGTTTTTGCCCAGACCGTGGAAATGCTCGGCCGCTGCCCGGACTGCCCAGCGGAGATCACTACCGATGGACGCTAAGGTTCTGCTCACCGTTCGCGACATCGATTTTGCCATTCGTGGCCATGCCATCCTGCAGTCGGTCAGTCTGCACGTTGCCCGCGGCCAGATCGTGACCCTGATCGGCCCCAACGGTGCTGGCAAATCCACCCTGGTGCGTATCGTGCTGGGCCTGCGGCGGCCGAGCGCCGGCCACGTCGAACTGCTGTCGGGCGCGCGCCTCGGCTACATGCCGCAGCGGCTGGTATTGGACCCGACCCTGCCGCTCACGGTGCAACGCTTCGTCACCCTCGGCACACCCGCGCCCCGGGCCCGAGTCCAGGCACTGCTGGCTGAGGTCGGTGCCGCCCAGGTGATCGATAGCCCGGTGCAGGCGATCTCCGGCGGCGAACTGCAGCGGGTGCTGCTGGCGCGGGCGCTACTGCGCGAGCCGGACCTGCTGGTGCTCGATGAACCGATTCAGGGCGTAGATCTGACCGGCCAGTACGAGTTGTACGATCTGATCAGCAACCTGCGCCGACAGCGCGGTTGCGGCATCCTGATGGTGTCGCATGAACTGCATCTGGTCATGGCCACCACTGACCAGGTGGTGTGTCTGAATCGCCATGTGTGCTGTTCCGGGCATCCCGACCACGTCGCCCGCGATCCGGCCTATCTGGCCCTGTTTGGCCTGGATGGCGCGCGGCGACTGGCGATCTATCACCATCAACATAATCACCATCACGACCTGCACGGTACGGTGGTGACGGATGACAAGCCCCATGGATGATTTTCTGCTGCGCGCCCTGCTCGGCGGACTGGGTGTGGCCCTGGCCACCGGTCCGCTGGGCACCTTCATCGTCTGGCGCCGCATGGCCTATTTCGGCGATACCCTGGCGCATTCCGGGCTGCTGGGCGTGGTGCTGGGCGTGGTGCTGGGCATCAATCCGGAACTGGGCGTGGTCAGCACCTGCCTGCTGGTGGCACTGGTGCTGGTACTGCTGCAACGCCAGCGCGGTCTGGCCACCGACACCCTGCTCGGCATTCTCGCTCACACCACCCTGTCGCTGGGCATGGTGACCCTGGCGTTTATGGAAACGCTGCGCATCGATCTGGTCAGCTATCTGTTCGGCGACATTCTGGCGGTCAGTCGCGCTGATCTGTACTGGATCTGGGGCGGGGCGACCCTGGCGCTGGCGGCACTGGCGTTGCTGTGGCGACCACTGCTGGCGGCCACGGTTCACGAGGAACTGGCGCAGGTGGAAGGGGTGCCGGTATTCGCGGTGCGACTGGCGTTCATGCTGCTGATCGCCATCGTCATCGCGGTGGCGATGAAGGTCATCGGCATCCTGCTGATCACTTCGCTGCTGATCATTCCGGCGGCGACGGCGCGGCGCTTTGCCGGTTCGCCGGAGGGCATGGCATTGCTGGCCAGCGTCATTGGCTGCCTGGCGGTGGGCGCAGGCCTGGCGGCTTCGCTGTACTGGGATACCCCCGCCGGACCGTCGGTGGTGGTGGCAGCAAGCACGCTGTTTGGGCTAAGCGCGCTGCTGTCAGGGCGCGTCAGGCCAGATCGCTAGCTCGACGCCTGAAGCCATCCGCCGCTGTGCAGCTCATGTCTGGGCATGCATTCAACCACGTTTACACCGATTCTGATTTAACAAACGGCGGCGCATTTTTGTTGTGCAATGCGGAATTTACGTCGCCTGATCTAAAAAAATCAGGCTTTGCAGCTGCTTAATCGCCTAATATGCTTTTCTAGGGTGTTTATTCTAACCACCATCGCTACAGTAGGCTGCAAGGCGGATTCGAACACTGGCTCTATCTGGCCTGGACAGGCGCATCCCGCCGCGAGTGAATGAACCGCTCGCCGATCCGCCCATTGGATTACGCATAATAAGGGAAGGGAATGCCCGGCACCGATGGAGACGGACCCACCGTTCCGGAGTCTTTGCACAGGAGGTCGAGCGATGACGTACCAACACTTGCAAAAGCGGTTGCGCGAAGCGCGCCAGGTGGAAGAAACCCTGGCCATGGCCAGTCAGATCTGGCTGGCGGGACTGGGCGCGCTGGCCCGGGCGCAGCAGGAAGGCAGCGCCTTTTTCGATGAACTGGTCGAGTGTGGCGAGATCATGGAAGCGGTCGAGGGCGATGATCTGCGCGAACTGAAACGGCTGGCGCGACTGGTGCTCGCCAGTCAGAACCCCGCCGATCAGCACGCAGCGCCGACCGCCGCCGATATTAAAAGCCTGGCCGAGGCCATCCAGCAGTTCGATCCGCATCTAAGCGAACTGGAACTGCGCTAAGGCAATCAGGCCAGCCGCCACGGCAGTCCATCCTAGCGTTCGCGCAAGGCCCGCCATGGCGACTGCGCCAGTGCCGGGCGCACCCCCAGCAGGCCCGCCAGCCCGACGCCCAGCAGGCCAGCACCACCACCCAGCAGCCAGATCCACGGGCTACCGTGATAGGGGAAATCGAAGACCTGCACAGCCAGCCCATAGCCAGTCAGGGTGGCGGCCGCCGCTGCCAGCAGACCGGCCAGCAGGCCCAGGGTCGCGAATTCCGCCAGCAGGCTTTGCCGCACCACCGCCCGGCGTGCTCCGAGAGTGCGCAACACTGCGCTTTCAAAACAGCGCTCATCCTGAGTAGCCTGGATCGCCGCATACAGCACCACCAAGCCCGCCGCCAGGGTAAACAGGAACACATACTCGACCGCTGCGATCACCCGGTCCATGATCTCGCGGACCTTGCCCATCAGCGCCTCGACATCCAGCACCGTCACCGCCGGATACTGGCGCACCAATTCCGCCAGTAGCGCCTTTTGCCCAGCCGGCAGGTGGAAGCTGGTGATCCAGGTGGCCGGATAGTTCTCCAGCACTCCAGGCGGGAACAGGACAAAGAAGTTGGCGCGGAACGAATCCCATTCGACCTTGCGCAGGCTGAGCACACGCGCACTGACCGTCTGCCCGGCCACCTGGAAGTGCAGCGTGTCACCCAGGGCAATCCCTAGTTCCTTGGCCAAGCCCTCCTCCACCGAAGCTACACCCTGACCATGCTCGGCAACCGTCCACCAGCGCCCGGCCAGAATACGGTTATCTTCCTGCGGGCGCTCCGCCCAGGACAGATTGAACTCACGCTCGATCAGGCGCTTAGCCCGTGGATTCTCGTAATCATCCGGCCCAACCGTCCGGGCGTTGATCATGGTCAGCCGCCCGCGCACCATCGGAAACAGCTCCGCACCCTCCAGACCGTGGCCGTGCAAAAAAGCCTGCACCCCAGCCCGTTCGTCGGGCTGAATGTTGATCAGGAAATGATTGGGCGCATCGGCAGGCAGCTTATCGCGCCAGCTCGTCAGCAGATCGGTACGCACCACGGTCAGCAACAGCAGCGCCATCAGTCCCAGCCCCAGCGCCACCACCTGCACCGCGCTGCCCGGGCCACGCCGGGCGATATTGGCCAACCCGAAACGCCAGGCCACGCCCACCCGGCCGCGCAGCAGGCTCAGACTCTTGACCAATCCCCAGGCCGCCACGGTCAGCACCAGCACCGTCCCAGCCACGCCGGCGCAGACATAGAGGGCCAGACGCCATTCGCCCGCCTGCCAGACCAGCAGCGCCACGGTCGCCAGCACCGCCGGACCGTAGAGCGCTAGAAGACGTGGATTGACCGGCCCCAGATCGCGGCGCAAGACCCGCAGCGGCGGCACTTCGCGTAGCCGCAGCAGCGGCGGCAGACCAAAACCGAGCAGGGTAATGAAACCGGTGGCCAACGCCGGCAGCAGCGGCTGCCAGGATGGCGGCGGCAATTGCGTGCTGCTGACCAGCGTGCCGAGCAGAGCACTTAGCCCGTGCTGGGCGACATAACCGAGCAGCAGTCCGGCCACGCCCGCCAGCGTCGCCAGCAGCAGCAGCTCCAGCGTGAACAGGCGCACGATCAGCGCCTCGGTCGCGCCCATGCAGCGCAGAATCGCCACGCTATCCCAGTGGCGGCCAGCAAAGCGGCGCGCCGCGATGGCCACGCCCACCCCGGCCAGAATCACGCTGACCAGCGCCGCCAGATGCAGAAAGCGCTGCGCCCGTTCCAGCGCCACGCGCAGTTCGGCGCGGGCCTCGCGCACACCCTGCACGCGCTCACCGGTTGCCAGCCGCGGCATTGCCCAGCTTCTGAACGTGTCCAGCGCCGCCGGCGTTCCGGCCAGCAGCAGACGGTAATCGACCCGACTGCCGGGCTGCACCAGCGCGGTCGAGGGGATATCAGCCAGATTCATCAACAGCCGCGGCGCGATGCTGAACAGATCACCACCCCGATCCGGCTCATCGGCCAGCACCGCCGCCACCCGCAACTGCCGCGCACCGACCTCGACCGCAGCACCGACCTCGATCCGCAACACCTGCAGCAGACGTTCATCCAGCCAGACCGTACCGGGTTCGGGAATTGCGTCGGCCAGCCGGTCCGGTGCGAACGGCGCGGCGCTGATGCGCAAACCGCCACGCAGTGGATAGCCCGGCCCGACCGCCTTGACCTCGGCCAGTTGCGTCTCCTCACCGGCCAGCACCACACTGCGAAAACTCAGGGTCTCCGCCGTTTGCAGGCCCTGCTGCCGTGCCGCATCGGATAGGACTGGCTGCAGCGGATTGGGCGCGGCGATGACCAGATCGGCGCCGAGCAGCTCACTGGCCTTGCGCTCCATGGCCAGTTGAATCCGGTCAGTAAACAGGCCAACCGCAGCAACGCTGGCCACCGCGATCAGCAGCGCTAGCGCCAGCACCCGCAGTTCACCCGCCTGGATATCGCGGCGCAGCGCGCGCAGACTCATGCGCAGCACCCTGCGCCAATCGCGGGCGGCCGGATCGGTACGCCGGATCGCAGCAGCGGGATTCATGCCCGCGCCCCAGCAGCGGAACGCGCCCGCAGGCGGCCTTCGTCCAGTTCCAGCACCCGGTCGCAATAGGCGGCCAGCTCCGGATCATGGGTCACCAGTACCAGGGTGGTGCCCTGCTCGCGGTTCAGTGCGAACAGCAAATCAATGATGCGCTGGCCGGTTTTATGATCGAGATTACCGGTCGGTTCATCGGCAAACAGCACATCCGGATTGCCGGCAAAGGCGCGGGCGATGGCTACCCGCTGCTGCTCGCCACCGGACAGTTGCGTCGGGTAATGGCGGGCACGGGCCTTGAGGCCAACCCGCTCCAACAGCTCCAGAGCCTGACGGCGGGCATCGCTTTGACCGGCCAGCTCCAGCGGCAGCATGACGTTTTCCAGCGCCGTCAGACCATTAAGCAGCTGGAAGGACTGAAACACGAAGCCGACCCGTTGCGCCCGCAGCAACGCCCGCCCATCCTCATCAAGGCTGTTCAGATCGACGCCGGCCAGCCAGACCCGGCCGGTACTCGGTGTATCCAGCCCGGCCAGCAGGCCAAGCAGGGTTGACTTGCCCGAACCGGAAGCACCGATCACCGCCACGCATTCGCCACGGGCAATCGCGAAGCCGATATCGGCCAGGATCACCAGCGGTCCCTCAGGGCTGGACACCTGCTTGCCAAGCTGTTCTACCTGGATAATCGGCGGGTGTGGTGCGGGCAAGGCAGCGGAACAGTTGTCCAAGTCCAGCGCACTGGGTACGCTGATGACGGGTGTCAGAGTGGCCGATGGTCCCGCCTGATCCAGAGGCATGGTCAGGTTCTCCGATGAGTCCAATACTGCCTGCGAAGACGATGAACACGACGCATTCACGATGGTTTTCCCTGTGGTTGCTGGCGCTGGTGAACCTGCCCGGCAGCTTGGCCCATAGCAGCGAGGGACCGGTGATCTTGATTCTGGGTGACAGTCTAAGCGCCGCCTATGGCATTCCGGTCGAGCAGGGTTGGGTCAGCCTGCTGCAGCGGCGCCTGGCGGAACGCGGTTTTCCGCACCGGGTGGTCAACGCCAGCATCAGCGGCGACACCACCAGCGGTGGCCTGAGTCGCCTGCCGGCGGCGCTGCAGGCCCACCATCCTGCTCTGGTGCTGCTGGAACTGGGTGCCAATGATGGCCTGCGCGGTCAGTCGCTAAGCCTGATGGCCGACAACCTCGGGCGCCTGATCGAGCTGTCGCGACAGGCCGGGGCGCGGGTGCTGCTGGCGGAGATGCGCATTCCGCCCAATTATGGCCCGCTGTATACCCAAAAGTTTCAGGCCACCTTCGCCAGCGTCGCCGAGCATTACGATGTGCCGCTGCTGCCGTTCCTGCTTGATGGCGTGGCCGGCAACCCGGCGCTGATTCAGGATGATGGTCTGCATCCACACGCCGGGGCACAGCCGCGCATTCTCGACAACGTCTGGCGGGTACTGGAACCGCTGCTGCGCCCGGCCACCGATGCCGCCGCGCCGGCCGCGGACGCTACACGATCAGCGGTTCCGGCTCCAGGCTGATGCCAAAGCGCGCCCGCACTGCGTCCTGAATCGCCCCGGCCAGACGCAGCACGTCGGTGCCGCGTGCGCCACCGCGATTGACCAGCACCAGCGCCTGCTGTTCATAAACGCCGGCCGGACCGAGGTTTTTACCCTTCCAGCCGCACTGCTCAATCAGCCAGCCCGCAGCCAGCTTGACCGTGCCATCGGCCTGTGGATAGTGCGGCAGTGCGGGATACGCAGCGGCCAGGATAGCGAAGGTGGTAGCATCGACCAGCGGGTTTTTGAAGAAGCTGCCGGCATTGCCCAGCTGCGCCGGGTCGGGCAGTTTGCGCTGCCGGATGGCGATCACCGCATCGGCAACCGCGCGCGCATTCAGCGTCGCAGGGTCGAGAGGATCCAATTGCCGAGCCAGTTCGGCATAGCCGAGCACCGGCTGCCAGCGCTTAGGCAGGCGAAAGGTGACCGCAGTGATCAGATAGCGTCCGGCGGCCTGCTTGAAGCGGCTATCGCGATAGGCAAAGTCGCAGGCAGCGCGATCAAGGCGCAGCGTGGCACCGTCGTCCAGGTCGATAGCCTCGACCTGCCATAGCCGCTCCGCCACTTCCAGCCCATAGGCGCCAATATTCTGGATTGGGGCCGCACCGACCGTGCCGGGAATCAGCGCCAGATTTTCCAGCCCCGGCCAGCCCTGCGCCAGCGTCCAGTCGACAAAGGCATGCCAGTTCTCCCCAGAGCCGGCCCGCACATACCAGGCGTCCGCATCCTCCGCGCAGAGTTCCCGCCCGGCAATGCATATGTGCAGCACCAGCCCGGCAAAATAATCGCTCGCCAGTACCAGATTGCTACCGCCACCGAGGATCAGGCGGCGCCCCTGCCACTCCGGCCATGTCCTCACGGCGGCCAGTTGCGCCGGCGCATGGATAGCGACAAAACCAGCCGCCCGGCCGGGCAGGCCCAGGGTGTTCAGAGTATCCAGCGGCACATCACGGCTCAGCAGAGGTTCGGCAACAGGCATGGCAGCAGTGTCCAGCACAGCAGTTCGGCAGGGTCAACGGAGACGCAAAAAACCCGCCACGCGGGCGGGTTTTGGCGCAGACAGGCTTTCACACCGGCGCGGGCACGGCGGCGCGCAGTTTTTTCATCGCGCTGTTTTCGATCTGGCGAATACGCTCGGCGGATACCTTGTACTCGGCGGCCAGCTCGTGCAGGGTCGGCTTGTCATCGCTCAGCCAGCGGCGGCGCACGATGTCCTGGCTGCGCGCATCCAGACATGCCAGCGCCGCGCTCAGGCGACTGGAGGTCTGCTCGTCCCAGTCATCCTGCTCCAGGGCCATGGCCGGATCGGCCTGCTCATCGCGCAGATAGGCAGCGGGAGCAAAGCTTTCCTCCTCGTCGCCATCCGCTTCCGGCGCCGGATCAAAGGCAACATCGTGACCGCTCAGGCGCGCTTCCATCTCCAGCACCGACTCGGCGCTGACGCCCAGATCGTGGGCGACCCGTTGCACTTCCTCGCCATTAAGCCAGCCCAGACGCTTCTTGGCGCCGCGCAGCTTGAAGAACAGTTTGCGCTGCGCCTTGGTGGTGGCGATCTTGACGATGCGCCAGTTGCGCAGAATGAATTCGTGAATTTCAGCACGGATCCAGTGCACCGCGAACGACACCAGCCGCACGCCATGCGCCGGATCAAAGCGCTTGACCGCCTTCATCAAACCGACATTGCCTTCCTGGATCAGATCGGCCAGTGGCAGACCGTAGCCCATGTAGCCACGGGCGATATGCACGACGAAGCGCAGATGCGCCATGATCAGCCGCTGCGCTGCTTCCAGGTCGTTGCGCAGCTGCAGCCGCCGGGCCAGTTCCTGCTCTTCCTCGGCACTCAGAACCGGTACGCGATTGACCGCCTGGATATAGTTTTCCAGGCTGTCGACCAGCGCCGGCAGTTGCTGCATGCGGGGAACCAGAGCGGTTGTCGTCATCGTCATCCCTTCCTTCAACCTGTACACCTCTTGCACAGGGCTCGCGGACCGAACCCCTCATATCATTCATTCAGAGTGAATTTTAGCACTCTCACGCAGAGAGTGCCAAACCCGGTGGCAAGTTCCGCGCGGCAAAGGAGCCATACCCGGATCGGCCTGCACCTGCACCCTGACTTCAAGCCTCGGCGCGCTCATCAAGCAGGGCGGCGACGAACTCGGCGGCATCAAAGGGTCGCAAATCGTCGATACCCTCGCCGACACCGATGAAGCGAATCGGCAGGCCAAGACGCCGGGCGATGGCAAAGACGATGCCGCCTTTGGCAGTGCCGTCGAGCTTGGTCAGTACCAGACCAGTGACACCGACTGCCTGATGAAACTGCACGGCCTGGCTGAGCGCGTTCTGCCCGGTGCTGGCATCCAGCACCAGCAGCACCTCATGCGGTGCGGCCGGATCGGTCTTAGCAATGACCCGCTTAACCTTTTTCAGTTCCTCCATCAGGTTCGACTGCGTGTGCAGCCGCCCAGCGGTATCGGCGATCACCACTTCGACCGCCCGCGACCGCGCTGATTGAATGGCGTCATAGATCACCGAAGCGGAATCGGCGCCACTGCGCTGGGCGATCACGGGAATGTGGTTGCGCTCGCCCCACACCTGCAACTGCTCGACGGCAGCGGCGCGGAAGGTATCGCCGGCCGCCAGCAGCACGGAATGGCCGGCGTGCTGCAGGCGCTGCGCCAGCTTGCCGATAGTGGTGGTTTTTCCCGCACCGTTGACCCCCACGGTGAGAATCACATAGGGCCGCGCCTCACCAGGCTGCCAGGGCTGTTGACAGGGTTTCAGCAGAGCCAGCAGCTCTTCACGCAACGCCTGCAACAGCGCCGGCACGTCGCCCAGTTGCTGGCGCGAGATGCGTTCGCCCAGGCGCTGTATCAACTGCTCGGTCAGCTCCACGCCGACATCAGCCAACAGCAGGCGGCTTTCCAGCTCTTCCAGTGCCTCATCGTCCAGCTTGCGCCCCGAAAACAGGCTCGACAGCCCCGATACCAGGTTCTGGCTGGTGCGCCGCAGGCGATCGCGCAACCGGGTCGGATGTTCGGCGTGCGCGGCATCCCCGGCCGACATTGCAGCCGGGTCGGGCGCGGCATCCCTGCGAAAGGATGGCAGGCGAATCGGACGGTTCAACACCTCGAACAGGCTGGGCTTTTTCGGCGGGGCGGCGGTATCGTCGGCATCGGACTTGAAATCGGTCATGGGGAATTCATCATGGCGGTCAGAAAGGAGGGAACTTATCGTACCATTTCAGTCTGTCACACTGTTTCACCCCGGAACGTCTCCTGGCCCCGCTCACCCCGATGACCATCACCATGCACCGCTCCGCCCTGCTGCTTTGCACCCTGCTGCTACCGATGGGCGCGCCCGCTTTTGGCGCCACCCCGGTCCAGGTCTTTACCCTCGACAATGGTTTGAAAATCCTGGTCCGCGAGGATCACCGCGCCCCGGTGGTGGTCTCGCAGGTCTGGTACAAGGTCGGCTCCAGCTATGAGCCGAGCGGCCTGACGGGCATCTCGCATCTGCTCGAACACCTGATGTTCAAGGGCACGCCCACGGTGCCCGCTGGCGAATTCTCGCGCCTGATCGCCGCCAATGGTGGTGATGAAAACGCCTTCACCAGCCACGACTACACCGCCTATTTCCAGACTCTTGAGAAGGAGCGCCTGGAACTGAGCTTTCGCCTTGAAGCGGACCGCATGCGCCACCTGCTGCTCAAGCCCGAGGACGTGGCCAAGGAAGCCCAGGTAGTTGCCGAGGAACGGCGCCTGCGCACCGAGGATCAGCCCGAGGCCCTGACCGGGGAGCAGTTTCAGGCGACCGCCTATCTGACCAGTCCCTACCGGCAGCCGGTCATCGGCTGGATGCAGGATATCCAGGCTATCAGCCCGGGCGACCTGCAGCGCTGGTACCAGCAGTGGTACGCGCCCAATAACGCCACGCTGGTGGTGGTCGGCGATGTCGAGGCGGCTCAGGTGCGCGATCTGGCAAGCAAACACTTCGGACCGCTGCCACCGAGCACCCTGACGCCGCCGCGCTCGGTGGCGGAATTGCCACAGCAGGGTGAACGGCGCATCGTGGTCAAAACGCCCGCCGAAGTACCGGCGGTGATGCTCGGCTACAAGGTGCCGACCCTGAAAACCGCCAGCACCGACTGGGAACCCTATGCCCTGGCGGTGCTCGATGGCGTACTCAATGGCGGCAACAGCAGCCGCATCAGCCGAAACCTGATTCGCGGTACGCAGGTCGCCGCTGCCGCCAGCACCGACTACAACCCGACCGCACGCCTGGATGACCTATTCACCCTGAGCGGCAACCCGGCGCCGGGCCGCAGCAGCGCGGAACTGGAAAAGGCCCTGCGCGCCGAGGTCGCGGCATTGCGCGAGACACAGGTCAGCCCCGAGGAACTGGCACGGGTCATCGCCCAGGTGGTGGCCAGCGATGTCTATGAGCAGGACTCGCTGTTCTATCAGGGGATGCGCTTGGGCATTCTGGAAACGGTCGGTCTGGGCTGGAACCGGCTCGATGATTATGTACAGCGGATCCAGGCAGTCACGCCGGAGCAGGTGCGCACGGTCGCCCGCCAGTATCTGACTGACGATCGCTTGACCGTGGCCATACTGGAACCGCTGCCCCTGGAAGGGCGGCGCCTGCCACAGGCCGGTACTGCCACCGATCACATGATCCGCTGATCCGGCTGCATCCGCCGTTTTGCCTGGCCTATCTTGCAAAGGATAACCGACTGATGTCCATAAAATTCATGCGCTCCGGCCTGCTCGCCGCCGTGCTCATGCTGGTCTCCGGCCTGGCCGCCGCCGTGCCCGATATTCAACATTGGCGCAGCGCCAATGGCGTAGCGGTCTACTTCATTCCCACCCGGGAACTGCCGATGGTGGATGTACAGGTGCTGTTCAGCGCCGGCTCGTTTCGCGATGGCAGCCAGCCTGGTCTGGCCAGGCTGACCTGTGCCCTGCTCGAAGAAGGCGCCGGCGACTGGTCAGCGGATGTCATCGCCGACCGCTTCGATCAGGTCGGTGCCCGCTTTGCCACCAGCTCACGACGCGACGCCGCCGCGGTGACGCTGCGCAGCCTCAGCGATCCGCGCTATCTGCAACCGGCGGTCGAAACCGTCGCCCGGCTGCTCAGGGAACCCAGCTTCACCCCGGACGCGATCGAGCGGGTGCGCCAGCAGATGCTGACCGCGCTGCAGGAACGCGCCCAGTCGCCCGGCGCCATCGCCCAGGACACGTTTTTCAAAACCCTGTACGGCGAGCATCCCTACGCCACGCCGCCCGATGGCACACCGGCCAGCCTGAACAGCATCGACCGTGCCGCCATCGTCGATTTCCACCGCCGCCACTACAGCGCCGCCAATGCCGTAGTCGCCCTGGTGGGCGATCTGGACCGGCCCGCCGCCGAGCAACTGGTCAATACTCTGGTCGGCGGTCTGCCGCCGGGTGAAGCAGTGCCACCGCCGCCACCGGTAACACCGCTGGCCGCCAGCCGGACCGTGCGCGTTGCCTACCCCTCGACGCAAAGCCATATCCTGGTCGGTCAGGTCGGCGTCAAGCGCGCCGATCCCGATTACTACGCGCTGTATCTGGGCAATCATGTGCTCGGCGGCAACGGCCTGGTGTCGCAACTGGCGCAGGAGATTCGCGAAAAGCGTGGTCTGGCCTATGGCGCCTACAGTGCCTTCACGCCGATGCGCGAGGCCGGACCGTTCCTGATCAACCTGCAAACCCGCAATGATCAGGTCGATACCGCGCTCAGTGTCACCGAAACCACCCTGCGTACCTTCAGCACTGACGGGCCACCGCTGCAGATCCTCCAGGAAGCCCGCCAGAACATCACCGGCGGCTTTGCCCTCGACATCGCCAGCAACAGCAAGCTGGCCGGCGCGCTGGCCGGGATTGCCTTCTACGGGCTGCCGCTGGACTACCTGAGCAGCTACATCGCGCGCATGAACGCCATCAGTCCCGAACAGGTCCGCGCCGCCTGGCGGGGCCATGTCCAGCCGGAACGCCTGCTGACGGTGATTGTCGGCGGTACAGCTACGCCCGCGACGGCGACCCCAGCAGCCGCTCCCACCACCGCACCGGCCGGCTCATGAAGCCACGCGCCCGGCCCGCCAACCTGCTGCGCATCATCGGCGGCCAATGGCGCGGCCGGCGACTGGCCTTTCCCGACCTGCCCGGACTGCGCCCCACGCCAGACCGGGTGCGGGAAACCCTGTTCAACTGGCTGGCGCCGGTGCTGCCGGGCGCACGCTGCCTGGACCTGTTCGCCGGCAGTGGCGCACTCGGCATCGAGGCCCTGTCGCGCGGCGCCGGCGAAGTGGTGTTCGTTGAATGCCAGCCGCTGGCGGCACGCATGCTGCGCGACAATCTGGCCAGTTTGCACGCGACCGCGGCACGGGTTGAACAGGCCGATGCCCTGCACTGGCTGCGTGCACCGGCTGCACCGTTTACCATCGTGTTGCTCGACCCGCCCTTTGCCGAGCAACTGCTGGAGCCGGCCTGTGCGGCGCTGGAACACGGCGGCTGGCTGACGACACCGGCCTGGATTTATCTGGAAGCGGCCGCCGCCGCACCCGCTCCGGTCTGGCCCACCCAATGGACCCTGCACCGGGAAAAAACCGCCGGCGCGGTCACTTACCGGCTGTTGCACCGGGCTGGCGATACCTGAGGGATCCTTGACATTCGTGGTTGCCTTGCTGGGGGGCTTTCCCGATAATCCGCGCATTCATGCCTTTCACCACTCCCCCGAGGAGCGTTCATGTCCGTCGCCGCCATCTATCCGGGCACTTTTGATCCCATCACCAACGGCCACGCCGACCTGATCGAACGCGGTGCACGCATGTTCGACCGTCTGGTCGTCAGCGTCGCCGCCAACCCCAACAAGCAGCCGCTGTTTTCGCTGGAGGAACGGGTCGCGCTGGTGTGCGAGGTGGTCGCGCACCTGCCGCATGTCGAGGTGCGCGGTTTCGACATCCTGCTGGTCGATTACGCCAAGAGCATCGGCGCCAATGTGCTGATGCGCGGGCTGCGCGCGGTGGCCGATTTTGAATTTGAATTCCAACTGGCGAGCATGAACCGGCGCCTGAATCCGCAAATCGAATCGATTTTCCTGACACCGGCCGAGCAATACGCCTTCATTTCCTCCAGCCTGGTGCGCGAGGTCGCCAAGCTGGGCGGTAATATCGCGCCGTTCGTGCATCCCAAGGTCGAAGCGGCACTGGCGGCCAAGTTCGCAGCGCAGCGCGCCCATCAGGGCCGGAAACCGTAGCGTGAAGGGCGTGGGCCGCGCCCATGATCAATGTTCCTGCCACACCCCGCACCTGCGGGCGTTTTTAACAATGAGGAGCCAGCTATGGCACTGATGATCACCGACGAATGCATTAACTGTGACGTGTGCGAGCCGGAGTGCCCGAACGAAGCGATTTCCCAGGGCGAGGAGATCTATGAGATCGATCCGAATCTCTGCACCCAGTGCGTCGGCCACTACGACACGCCACAGTGCATTGAGGTTTGCCCGGTAGACTGCATCATTCCCGACCCGAATCATGCCGAGACTGATGCGCAATTGCAGAGCAAATACGAGCGCCTGACCAGCGGCGCCTGAGTCAACCGTCACCTCCCGTATCATAGCTGCCGTTCATGCCAAGACACCCTGGCATGAACGGGTACACTACTCTCAGCGACCTGCCTTCAACCGCTGCCAGTAGCGGTCATAAATCGTCAGCGCATCGCCAACATCGGCCTGGAAATCAGCCTTGCTCAGATCCGCATCGGTCGGATACAGCGCGCGGTTATTGCGCATTTTCTCCGGCAGCAACTGAATGGCCGGCAGGTTCGGCGAAGAATAGCCCACCTCCTCGTTGATCTGCTTGGCGATTTCCGGACGCAGCACGAAATCGATGAACTGATGCGCGGCATCGACATTCTGAGCACCAGCGGAAATGACCAGACTGTCGATCCACAGCGTCGCGCCTTCCTCGGGATAGCTGTATTGCAGCTTGGGATTTTCCAGGCTGCCCTGATACACCTCGCCATTCCACAGCATGCCGGCTACGACCTCATTGGCCAGGAACTTGGTTTTAGGCGATTCGGAATCAAATACACGCACATTCGGCATCAATTCAACCAGCTTCTCATAGGCAGCGCGAATCTGGTTCTCATCGGTGGTATTGATCGAATAGCCCAGCGTTCTCAGGCCTATCGAAAAGACTTCACGCATGTCATTCAGCAGCAGCAGCTTGTTCCTGTAGGCCGGATCCCATAAATCAGCCCAGCGTTTCAACTGGCCCGGCGCAACCTTGTCAGCGTTATAACCAATGCCGGTTGTGCCCCACAGATAGGGAATGCTGTAATCATTGTTAGGATCGTAGGACTGATTCAACAGGCGCGGGTTGAGATTGCCAAAATTGCTCAGCTTGCTGCGGTCGATTTTCTGCAGCAGGCCCTCGCGGCGCATCCGGTCCACATAATAGGTGGATGGCACTATCAGGTCATAGCCCACCCCCTTGACCGTCTTGATCTTGGCGTACATCACCTCGTTGCTGTCATAGGTTGAGTAGCGCACCGGAATGCCGGTTTCCTTAGTGAACTGGCGCAGCACTTTCTTGGGCAGATATTCCGACCAGTTGTAAAGTACCAAAGTCGGTTTTTCAGCAGCACTAACAACACTGGCGCACAGCAGCAGCGCACCGGCAAACAGCGTTCTGAGCATATCGGGATCCTCGTGGGTAGGGGGGGTGAGTGAGTGTAGCAGCCTGCTCCGCCGAGAAAAGCCTATCGCACCGGTCAAGGACTATGCTTGAGCGAGCATGCATTTTATCGACCCTCCGGGAGCATTTTCATGACAGCAACCCCTCCACCCCATGGCCTGCGCGTCCTGCTGGCCGGGGCCTCCGGCCTAATCGGCGCTCACTGTCTGGAGCTGCTGCTGGCCGATGAGGCCATTGCCGCGGTCATCGTGCTGGCCCGTCAGCCGCTGGGGCGCGTGCACCCCAAGCTGCGCGTGCAGGTGCTTGATTTTGAAAATCTACGCGATCAGGCACCGCCCTTTGCAGTCGATGTTGCCCTGTGCTGTCTGGGCACGACCCAGCGCGCCGCCGGTTCACCCGAGGCCTTTGCGCACGTTGACCATATCTATGTCGCCGAGCTGGCGCGGCTGGCGGCGGCGCGGGGTGCGCAGCGCTTTGTCATGGTGTCGGCAGTGGGCGCCGATCCGGCCTCGCCGGTGCTGTATAACCGGGTCAAGGGCCGCGCCGAGGCAGCCGTCAGCGAACTGCCGTTTCGCAGCGTGCATCTGCTGCGGCCCTCGCTGCTGCTCGGCGAGCGTCGTGAAACGCGGCCGCTGGAGGATTGGAGCAAGCTCTGGGCGCCGCTCTGGTCGTGGCTGCTGTGCGGGCCACTGCGCCGCTATCGGCCAACGCGGGCAACGGATGTCGCAGCGCGGATGGTGGCGCTGGCCAAGGATGAAAGCGACGGCGTGCAGGTGCACTACTTCACCGCTTGACATGCCCACTTGAAAGGCATTGCATACCCCGGCCTTCATCCTGCATGGCAAAAGGCTGGGTGTGAAAACGGCCGCAGGCCCACACCTTATGGCATGGGCCTGCAGAGTTTATGACGTCCAGTCCCGCAGGCGCGGCACTGAACAGTTGCGACCGGTGGATGCTCAGCCCAAGGGCGGCGCCATCAGCCGTTCATATTCGGGCATGGCGCCGAGCAGCGGCCGCGCGTAGCGGATGAACTCCTCGGTGACGTTGTTGCCGGCGGCGTTCATGAAGTTGTCCGGCATGCTCTTGGTTTCCCTGGCCACGGTTTCCAGCGGCGTCAGGAAGTAGTCAACCGAATAATCACCGGTGCGGCGGATCGCCACCGAGCCATCGACGTTGTTCCAGATCGCGAACTGGGCCGCCTTTTCGCCGACTTCGCGGGCCTCGGCCTGATCGACTTCGGAAACGATGCCGACGAAGCTGCGCTGCAGATAGCCAAACGTATCGGCACGCACCCGGCTGACCTTCAACTCGGCCTTGACCAGATCGGCGAGCAGGTCGCCGAGGGCGCCGGTGCCGGACAATTGCACGTTGCCGTGCGCGTCACGCTCGCCTTCACCGAGCAGCTCGGTGATCATCGGCTGGCCCGTTTCGCCGACGATGCCTTCGGAAACCGCGACGATGCAGCGGCCGTGGCGCTTGTAGACCTGATCGACATCGGCCAGGAACTGCTCCTTGCGGAAGGTGCGCTCTGGCACATACACCAGATGCGGGCCGTCATCCTCGTACTTGCGCGACAATGCCGAGGCGGCAGTCAGGAAGCCAGCGTTGCGACCCATGACCACGGCGATGTAGATTCCCGGCAGGGAGCGGTTATCGAGATTGGCGCCGGCAAAGGCCAGCGACACGAAGCGCGCCGCCGAACCATAGCCCGGGCAGTGATCGGTCACGCGCAGGTCGTTGTCGATGGTCTTGGGGATGTGAATGCAGCGCAGCTCGTAGTTGGCGGCAGCAGCATTCTCGTTGACGATGCGCACGGCGTCGGCCGAGTCATTGCCACCGACGTAGAAGAAGAAGCGGACGTTGTACTTGATGCAGGTCTTGAAGATCCGCTCGCAGTACTCGGCATCCGGCTTGTCGCGGGTCGACAGCAGCGCGGAACTTGGGGTACAGGCGACCCGCTCCAGGTTATGGGTGGTGGCCTGGGTCAGGTCGACGAAATTCTCGTTGACGATGCCACGCACACCGTGCAGCGCGCCATAGACCCGGCCGACTTCCGGGAACTTGCGTGCTTCCAGGACCGCGCCGACCAGACTCTGGTTGATGACGGCCGTGGGGCCGCCACCTTGCGCGATCAAGACGTTACCGACCATTTTTGCCATTAATGCCCCCACTGAGCAAGAAAAGGATTGGATTGCCAGAAGATTTAAGAACATGCGGCGCGCCGTTGCAAGCGTGACCAGGCAGCGCGCTGCCCTGTTACCCCGGGAAAATGTGCCATGAGTCTGCTTTTTACTCTCATCAGCCCAGACCGGCAGCGCTGGCGCGGTATCTTTTGGGTGCTGGTGTTCGCGCTGGCGCTGGTGCCGTTCGCGCCTGCTGCGCGCACTCTCTACAGCTATCAGGATGACCATGGCAATCGGGTGTTCACCGACCGGCCACCAGCAAGCGGCATACCGGTCGAGACCCGGCCACTGGCCGTACAGGAACTGCCGACGCGGATCAGCATCCGCAATCGCGGCAGTTCCGAACAGCCGGTGCTCAGCGTGATCAACGACTATTACGGGCCGATCGAAGTGGAAATCAGCGCACCCACGCTGGAGAACATGCGCGCCGAACCCGCCTTGCCGGTGCGACTGGTGGCGCCGGCCCGCGCCGAAACCGTGGCGGTGCGCCTGTATCCACTCGGCCCGCACTGGCGCTATAACTATCAGGCCCGCGCCGTGCTCGGCGATCCGGCTGCCGTGCATCGCCCCGAACAGCCCTACGCACCACCCTTTGCGCCCGGCGCGCGCTTCGTCATCAGTCAGGCATTCAACGGCACCTTCAGCCACCAGCATCCACAAAGCCAGTACGCAGTCGATATCGCCCTGCCACTGGGCACCCCGGTGCGCGCCGCTCGCACCGGGGTGGTGATGGAGGTGGCCGGCGATTTCCTTGATGGCGGCGCCGATCCCAAATACCAGAGCCGGGCTAACGCCGTACGCATTCTGCACATCGATGGCACCATGGCGGTGTACGCTCACCTGCAGCCCGATTCGATCCGCGTCGCTCCGGGTCAGGCGGTACGGGTCGGTGATTGGCTGGCCAATTCCGGCAACACCGGCTTTTCCACCGGCCCGCACCTGCACTTTGCTGTGCAGCGCAATGCCGGCCTGGAACTGATCTCGGTGCCCTTCGTCTTCGCCGGTCCCGGCGGCCACGAAGTCCAGCCGGTCACCGGCCTGCTGCTGGTCGCGCCCTAGCGGGTATCCGCACCCGGCCCCGGGACTACCAGCCCTCATCATCCTCCACCGTCACAAAAAAACGCGCAACCAAACCGGACGAGGCCCATGCATATCATTTGCCGCACCCTGTTCCTCATTGCCCTGCTGTTCTCGGGACTGCTCAGCCAGGCTTATGCCGACCCGCGCAGCCCGACGTCCTGCGCAATTGCCAGCAACGCCATCACGCTTGACGGTGGCACCCTGTATTACAGCGCCGCCGGTAACGGTCCACAAGCCGAGAATGTCGCGCGTGCCATCCGGCTGGATGCCCAGGGCCAGATAGATCGCCTTAGTGCGGACAACGGGGCGATGATCGTGTCGTCAAAACCGGTGAAGCGCCGCTCGTGCTTGGGGATCAGGATCAGCTCGCAGCAACCGTTGCGGGCTGGTCGCCGCCCGCTGGGCAGCCCAGGGGGTGCGTCAGCTCCGCTCCCAGGGCGCGCTCGATCGGCGCCTTCTTGAAGGCTATCGACACGGCATTCACGGCCTCGGCGGTCATCGACCCGCTCACGAATGGCTCGATCAGTTCCTTCGGGATGCTCGGCAGCTCAGGGGCTGCCACCTTCTTCCTGCTCGTCTTGTTCGGCATACTCGCTCCTCGGCAACAGGGTATACCTCACACACAAAATTCAGGACAGGCTCATTCAGCCAGCAGCTCTTCAGGTATTTCGTGCTTCTTCTTGCTCATCGTGACTCCGCACAAGTCGGCAGTCTCCTCCAAAATCCGTTTACACAAAATTCTGCACACCCTCCTGGAAAACGTTGATCCTGTCAGTCTAGAGCACCCAAATTTGAACCACTACCGCTTGTGGCGATCGGTTAAATATGAGGAGGTGTACCCCAACGACTACGACACGCCGGATGATGTCTATCACGGCATGCACCGGTACTTCGAGTTCTACAACCATCAGCGCCCTCATCAGGCACTGGACTATCGAACAACCGCCGAAGTCCGACAGGGCCATCGTCCTGTCACCAAGACCTAGATGTACTACCTGTAAATTCAATCAAAAGTCGTCTGGACAATGGAATCTAATTCAATCCATTGATTGGGTATTGGATTAGACTGGGAACAGGGTTCATCAGAACCTCAAAAAACCGAGGCTATAAAACCGCAACCCATTAGGAGCACAAAGCCATGAAACAACGCGAACTCGGCAACACCGGATTAATGTTCAACGCGATTGGCTTGGGTGCCATGCCATTATCCATCAGCGGCCGGCCCGCCGCAGCGCAGGCGTTCGCGGTCATCGAAGCGTTCGTCGCCGATGGGGGCAATTTTATCGACACCGCCAATGTATACGGTCTGGACGATGACGATATCGGCCACAACGAGCGGCTGATCCGACAGGCGCTAGAGCAACTTGGCGCGAGCGACAAAGTTCTAGTCGCCACCAAGGGTGGACTGCGCCGCCCGGGCGGGGCCTGGGTGGTGGACGGTGATCCCGACTGGTTGCGGCAGTCCTGCGAGCACAGCCTGCAGGCGCTGCAAACCGACTGCATCGGCCTGTACCAGCTTCACGCCGTCGATCTCAAGGTAGATTTCCGCCGCTCGCTGGAAGCGCTGGTCGCGCTGAAGGAGGAAGGCAAGATCCGCCATATCGGGCTGTCCAACGTCAGCCCTGCCCAACTGGAACAGGCGCTGCAATTCACCGTAATCGCCTCAGTGCAGAATCGCTGCAACCTTTTCGACCGGCGAGATTTCCACAACGGCCTGATCGATTTCTGCCGGGCACGGCGGATTACCTACATCCCCTACAGCCCGGTCGGCGGGCATCACGGTCATGTCCGTCTTGGCCAGGAACCCCTGCTGCAACAACTGGCCGCCAAGTATCAGGCCTCCCCGCACCGCATCGCACTGGCCTGGCTGCTGCACAAGGGCTGGCACATCCTGCCGATCCCGGGTGCCAGCCGGGTCGCCAGCATCCGTGACAGTCTGCAAGCAATGGATCTGAATCTGGGCGCCGAGGATATCGCCGCCCTCGACCAGCTTGCCGAGCAATAATTTAGTGGGTCGGGTCGCTGAGTGTTTCCGGCGCGCCCGTGAATCAGCAGCACCCTATATCTCCTCTTCTCTTTTCTCTGGAACCATCGCCCATGGCGTATAAATTCTCATTTCACCTGCCCAACTCGGTGCGGATGGGCCTGCTGATCGCTGCGCTGATCGGCTTGTTCATTGGTGCGCTGGCCTGGTTTCAGATCGAACGCGAACGCCGCAACGATCTGGAGGAGATGGATCGCCGTGCCTACGTCATCGCCCATCAGATGGCTTATCCAGCGCAAGTGGCGTTGCAACTGCCGGACAGCGAGGCCGTGACCGCGTTCGGCTCCATGCTGGAAGGCTACCGGCGACTGATCGGATTGGCGGTTTACCGCACCGACGGCCGGCTGGTCGCCGCCGGCAAGGGCGTCGCCGATTTTGCCGACGTATTGCAGCAGGCGGTGGGCAAGACCCAGGCGGAAAGGAAGGATACCGTCGAAATCCGGCGCACAGCCGATGCCCACATTCACCTGCTCGTCTCGGTAATCCGTGCGCCCGATGGCCAGCCACAGGGCGCGCTAGCGGTGCTGCACGATCTGGTAGGCCTAGACGAACGGGCCACGCACCGGCAGGCGTTATTCGGATTCTGGATCGGGTTCATCGTACTGTCTTTGCTGATCCTGACCGTGGCCGGTGCCTGGGTACTGTATGACCGGCCGCTCAACCGGCTGGCGGAATGGATGCGCCGGCTGCGCACCGACGACGAGGTCGGGGCGCCACCCATCGAGCTGCCTGTAGCGCGGCTGGCCAGCGAAAGCGACCGGCTGGCGGCTTTGTTCCGGACGGCCCGCACCGCCCATCAGGCGCAGGCACGGGCAGTGGTGCGCGCCGACAACATCTGGACCCGTGATCGGCTGCGCGCCCATGTCGTGGACTGTCTGCGCGGCGGTCAGTTGCTGGTGGTCAGCAACCGCGAGCCCTACATGCACGAACTGCGCGACGGCAAGCCCCGGCTGATCATGCCCGCCGGCGGGCTGGTCACCGCTCTGGACCCGGTGCTGCAAGCCTGCGGCGGGGCCTGGGTCGCCCACGGTTCCGGCGAGGCCGACCGCCAGATGGCCGATGCCCAAGGTCGCTTGGCGGTCCCGCCGGATGATCCGACTTACACCCTGCGGCGGGTGTGGCTGAGCCGGGAAGAAGAACAGGGGTATTACTACGGCTTCGCCAACGAGGGTCTATGGCCGCTCTGCCACCTGGCCCACGAGCGGCCGATCTTCCGGGCCAGTGACTGGGAGCACTACGTTCGCGCCAACCGCCGTTTCGCCGATGCGACGCTGGAGGAAGCCGGCTCTGGCCCGGCGGTGGTGCTGGTGCAGGACTATCAGATGGCGCTGGCGCCGCGTTTTCTGAAGGAGAGCCGCCCCGATCTGGCGGTAGGCATCTTCTGGCACATCCCCTGGCCCAATCCGGAGGCGTTCCGCATTTGCCCTTGGGCGCCGGATTTGCTGCGCGGTCTGTTGGGCGCCGACCTGATCGGCTTCCATCTCCAGCAGCATTGCAACAATTTCCTCGATACCGTGGACCGGATGATCGAGGCGCGGTTGGACTGGGACCACTTCGCGGTGGAACTGCAAGGTCATACTTCGCGGGTGCGACCGTTCCCGATCAGCGTTGAAAGCTGGGCCGAGCGCCATGTCCTGACCGGCGCGGATCTGGAGCGGCAAATTTCCGATCTTCGACAACGTTACGAGCTGGGCGATCTGCGCCTCGCGGTCGGCGTGGATCGTATTGACTACACCAAGGGCCTGACCGAGCGGTTCCGCGCCGTGGCCCGGTTTTTCGAACGCTGCCCGAACTACCGGGGGCAATTCACTTTCGTGCAACTGGGCGCGCCCAGCCGCACCCACATCCCCCGTTACCGCAACTACATCAGCGAACTGGAGGCGCTAGCCGACGACATCAACTGGCGGTTCCAGACGGAGTCCTGGAAACCGATCCGCTTCCTGGTCGGCCATCACGACGGCGTTACGGTGCACGCCTTCCTACACATGGCCGAGATCGGCATCGTCAGCTCGCTGCACGACGGCATGAACCTGGTGGCCAAGGAATTCGTCGCCGCCAAACCGGACCTCGACGGGGTGCTGATTCTGTCCGAATTCGCCGGCGCGGCCCGCGAACTGAGTGATGCGCTCATCATCAACCCCTACGATACTGAGCAGTTCGCCGAGGCCATTCGCCGGGCGCTGGAAATGTCGCCGGCAGAACGCCAGGAACGCATGGCCCGGATGCGGCGGCAGGTGGAGGAACACAATATCTATCGTTGGGCCGCCAACTTCCTGACCGATCTGACCGCCGTGCCGATCTCGAACCCACAGACCCAGGAGATCGCCTGATGCCGCCCGTTATCGCAACTCTTCTGGAACGTCTCACTGCCGCCTACCAGCGCGGCGAGCGGCTGGTCCTGATCTTCGATTACGATGGGACGCTGACCCCACTGGTGGCGCATCCCAGCCTAGCCCATCTCGATCCGGCATTACGTGACGTGCTGGCCCGGCTGGCTGCGATGCCCCGCGTCACGGTCGGTGTGATCAGCGGGAGGGGACTGGATGATCTCATCGGCATGGTCGGTCTGGAGGGACTCAGCTACGGCGGCTCCACTGGCCTGGAACTGGAACTGGCTGGGGAACGTCGCATTCCCACCGAAGCTTTGGAAAGTCGCACTCTGTTCGATGCCCTGCGCGCTGTCTCTGAAATCTGCCTGACGGCCTATCCGGGTGCCTGGATGGAGAACAAACCATTCGGTTTCACTGTCCATTACCGGCAACTGGCGCCGGACCGCATCGAACCACTGCGGACCGAAATGGCAGATTTGCTGGAACCGCACGCCGCCGGCCTACATGTTCTGGACGGACCGTTGGCCATCGAGGTAGTGCCAGCCATCGAACGGGACAAGGGCACAGCGTTGCGCGCCATCGTCGCCGCCTGTGGCGAACCGGCCACCGTGCTGTACGCCGGCGACGCAGCCAACGATGCGCGGGCGCTGGCGGCAACCGCAGAGCGGGGCGGCATCGCGCTGGGCATCGGCCCCGCGCCGCCATCGGAAGCCGTTTATCGCCTGCCCGATCCCGCCGCCCTCGCCGAATTGTTGGTCGGACTGGCCGATGCCTTGATCAACACGCGTCCGTCAATCACCCCGCCCTGAAGGGCGAGGCTTGTAGTGGATAAAACCACAAGTCTGGGTTGACCAGCCTAAGCCGTAACCAACCGGCTACGTTGCAACGAAGTACAAGACCGACGCCGGAGCGCTTCCTCAACTCCGGCCTCTCGAAGCGGCAGATGCAGACACGCGACCGGGTAAGCACGAAACGGTTTGTCGCCAGGCGAAAGCTAAAGCTGCGTTGCAACATGGGCGAGGGGAGCGAAGCCGCAAGGCTTCCGTCACCAGGCGCGTAAGCGCATTGCTGGAGAGAAGAAAGATGGCTGTTTTTGTCTTGGATAGACACCAAAAGCCGCTGATGCCGTGTAGCGAGAAGCGGGCCAGGAAATTACTGGCGTGTGGACGCGCCCGGGTCCATCGACTGATGCCGTTTTCCATTCGACTGGTGGATCGGACGGTCAACGAAAGTGTTTTACAACCGGTCAAGATTAAACTGGATCCTGGAAGCAAGACGACGGGAATGGCTTTGGTGCGTGAATCTGAAACGATTGACGACGCAACGGGTGAAATTCACACCACGGTTCATGTTTTAAATTTGTTGGAGCTTCATCATCGCGGTCAACAAATTAGCGAGTCATTAACGGCCCGGCGGCAAATGCGAAGGAGACGGCGTAGCAAGCTACGCTATCGAAAGCCCCGGTTCCTGAATCGTGGAAACAAAAGCAAAGGCTGGATCGCCCCCAGTCTGCAACATCGAATCGATACGGTCAGCGCATGGGTCAACCGCTTTCAACGGCTGGCCCCGATCACCGGGATTGCTCAGGAATTAGTCCGGTTTGATGCGCAACAAATGGAGAACCCAGAAATCAGCGGGATTGAATACCAACAGGGAACCCTGGCTGGTTTTGAAACCCGTGAATACCTGCTGAATAAGTGGGTGAGGGAATGCGCTTATTGTGGGGCCAGGAGCGTTCCTTTGCAGATTGAGCATATTCACCCCCGCGCTCGTGGCGGCAGTAACCGGGTAGCCAATCTGACCCTGGCCTGTCAGCCCTGTAATCAGCAGAAAGGCGCTCAAGAAATTGAGGTCTTTTTAGCAAAAGACCCAAAACGATTAGCGCGGATTCAGGCGCACGCGAAAGCCCCACTCAAGGACGCGGCAGCGGTTAATTCAACCCGCTGGGCGTTGTTTAACACGCTCAAAAGCACGGGCGTTCCGGTCACTACGGGGTCAGGTGGGCGCACTAAATTTAATCGGGCGCAACTTCAAATTCCAAAGACCCATGCACTGGATGCGGCCTGTGTAGGAAATATAGAGGCGATCCAGGGTTGGAAAAAACCCACTTTAGCGATTAAAGCGACGGGACGCGGCAGTTATCAGCGAACTCGACTCAATGCCTATGGATTCCCGCGCGGCTATCTGACTCGACAGAAACGCATTAAGGGATTCCAAACCGGGGACATGGTGAAAGCCGAAGTCACCAAAGGCAAGAAAACCGGTTCCTATCTTGGGCGTGTTGCCGTTCGTGCCTCGGGAAGTTTCAACCCTCAAATCGCGCAAGGGGTGGTTCAAGGCGTTGGCTATCGATACTGCAAAGTTATTCAACGTGCGGATGGTTATGGCTATTCGCAACTCGGCACATTCCAAAAAGAAGCCGAACTTCGTTCGGCCCGCTCTGCCTCCCCGGCGTAAACGCCGGGGTCTCTCGCGGAGAATCCGATGAAATCGTTCCAGGAGCACGATTTCCACTCACTCGAACATTCAAGAGGTGCGCATGTCCCGTAATCGCAAGAGCTGGGCTGGTGTCGAGGATCCGCTCTGGTACAAAGACGCCATCATCTATCAGCTGCACGTCAAGGCGTTCGGCGACAGCAGCCAGGATGGTTTCGGCGATTTCCGAGGCCTGATCCAGCGCCTGGACTACCTCCAGGAACTGGGGGTGGATACCCTGTGGCTCATGCCCTTTTACCCTTCGCCGCTGCGGGACGACGGCTATGACATTTCCGACTATCAGAATGTTCATCCCGATTACGGCACACTCGCCGACTGCCGGGCCTTCATCCACGAGGCCCACGCCCGGAATCTTAAGGTTATCACCGAACTGGTGATCAACCACACGTCCGACCAACATCCCTGGTTCCAGACCGCGCGCCGTGCCCCGCCTGGTTCGCTGGAACGAAATTTCTATATCTGGAACGACGACGACCGGAAGTTTCCGGAAACCCGTATCATTTTCACCGACACCGAGACCTCCAACTGGGCCTGGGACCCGGTAGCCAAGCAGTACTACTGGCACCGGTTCTTCTCCCACCAGCCGGACTTGAACCACAACAATCCGGCGGTGGTGAAGGCGGTAATCAAGGTCATGCGCTTCTGGCTAGATCTGGGCGTGGACGGGCTGCGGCTGGACGCCATCCCCTATCTGTGCGTGCGCGAGGGCACCTCCAATGAGAACCTGCCGGAAACCCACTCGGTGATCAAGCGAATGCGGTCGGTGGTGGACCGGCATTACCGCAGCCGCCTGTTTCTAGCCGAGGCCAACCAGTGGCCGGAGGACGTGCGCGACTATTTTGGCGACGGTGACGAATGCCACATGGCCTACCATTTCCCACTGATGCCGCGCATGTTCATGGCCATCGCCCAGGAAGATCACTATCCCATTTTCGAAATCCTCGAACAGACCCCTGATATTCCTGAGAATTGTCAATGGGCGATCTTCCTGCGCAATCACGACGAGTTGACGCTGGAAATGGTCACCGACCGAGAGCGGGACTACATGTATCGCACCTACGCTGCCGATCCGCGTATGCGCGTGAACGTCGGCATCCGCCGCCGGCTGGCACCCCTGCTGGACAATGACTCCAGCAAGATCAAGCTAATGAAAAGTCTGTTGCTGTCGATGCCGGGCACTCCGATCATCTACTACGGCGACGAAATCGGCATGGGCGACAACTTTTACCTGGGCGACCGCAACGGCGTGCGCACCCCGATGCAATGGAGTCCCGACCGTAACGCCGGTTTTTCCCGTGCCGACCCACAACTACTGTACCTGCCGCCGATCATGGATCCGATCTATGGCTATCAGGCGGTCAACGTGGAAGCCCAACAGCGCGAACCCGCCTCTCTGCTCAACTGGATGAAGCGCCTGATCGCGGTGCGCCGGTCCTGTCAGGCGTTCGGGCGCGGGCGGCTGGACATGCTGCGGCCCGGCAACCGCAAGATTCTGGCTTATGTCCGCACTTACGGCGATGAAACGGTGCTGTGCGTGGCCAATCTGTCGCGTTCCGCACAGCCGGTGGAACTCGACCTCAAGCCGTACAAAGGGCAGGTTCCAGTGGAAATGCTCGGTCAGACCGCCTTTCCACCGATCAGCGAGTTGCCGTATCTGCTCACGCTGCCCCGCCATGGATTTTATTGGTTCCGGCTAACCCAGGCCGCACCGCCCGCCTGGCACGAGGACACGCTACCGGGCCTAGAATTGCGAGTACTGGTCCTGTTTCATGGCTGGAAGAGTTTTTTCGTCGATCAGGTCGAGCCCGGACGACGGGCGATGGCGGCGGCCCTGCACGAACGGCTGGTCCGGGAGGTTTTGCCGGCGTTCCTGCCGACCCAGCGCTGGTTCGCCGGCAAGGGTGGGCACATCGAAAAGGTCGAGTTCGAGAAATACGATATCTGGCCCGACCGCAGCGAGTGGTTGTTGGCGCGCATCCGGGTCTGGCTGGCCGGACGACCCGAGCCGCAGGATTATGGGCTGCCGCTGGCGCTGGCGTGGGGGGACAATAGCGACGAAAAACTCCGACCACTATGGCCCTACGCCTTGGCCAAGGTACGGGTCCGGGCCAAGATGGGGCTACTGTACGGCGCGTTCGCCGATGAGCGGTTCTGTCAATATCTGGTCGGTATGATCGCGCGCAGCGCCCGCTTGCCACTGGGCCAGGGTTGGCTGCGCTTCTCCGCCACGCGGCTGTTCGCTGACCTGGCCGGCGATGCCCCCGAATCGTTGCCGGCCAAGCGGCTGGCATTGGACAGCAGCAACACCACCATCGCCTTCGGCGACCGGCTGCTGATGAAAGCCTATCGCCGCTTGCAGCCTGGAATTAACCCCGAACTGGAAATGGGCCGTTTCCTGACGGAAATCGGTTTCCCCAACATCGCGCCACTGGCTGGCGCGCTCGAGTATGAAAGCGAAGATGGCGACAGCACGACGCTGGTGTTGCTGCAAGGCTTCGTCGCCAATCAGGGCGATGCCTGGAGCTATACGCTGGATTACCTCAAACGTTTCCTGGACGATTGCCGGCAAGGAATGGAAACGGTTAGCGCCGCCGGCGCCAGCGCCCATGCTTCCTATCTGCTGTTCGCCGCCACCCTGGGCCGACGCACCGGGGAATTACATCGGGCGCTGGCGCAAACAACCGGTGACTCAGCTTTCGATCCCGAACCGATCTCGGCGACCGACAGCGCGGAATGGTCGGACCAAATCCGTGGGGAGATAAAAACGACTTTCGAGCGGCTGGAACAGATCCTAAGCCGGCTTCCGGAACCGGCGCGGTTACTGGCCGAACAGATTCTGGAGTTGCGAAGCGTGGCCTCCGCACGGGTGGCGCAAATCGAGGCGTTAACCCTGCAAGCCATGAAGACTCGTTATCACGGCGACTACCACCTTGGCCAAGTGCTGGTGGCCAGGGATGACGTCATCATCATTGATTTCGAGGGCGAACCATCGCGGTCGCTGGCGGAGCGCCGCGCCAAGCATTCGCCGTTGCGGGATGTAGTCGGCATGTTGCGCTCCTTCAACTATGCCGCACATGCTGCCCTGCGCCAAGCCACCGCCGATGGAACCTGCGATCCGGCAACATTTTTACCGCATGTCAACGATTGGGAACGGCAAACCCGGGCCGCGTTTCTGGAGGGTTACGTCGAAGCCGTGGGGAATAGTCCAGGATATCCCACCGATCCCGATCAGGTGAACGTATTGCTGGAACTGTTTACCCTCGAGAAGGCCTGTTATGAGTTGCGTTACGAACTGGATAACCGCCCTGACTGGGTTTCCATTCCCCTGGAGGGATTATACGAACGATTGTCCTGCGAAACGCAGCATATGCCGCGATGCAATAACCTATGAGTTCCAGGACTTTCGCTTGGCGTTTCAACTAATTGATTTTCTGGGTAGTGAATCACTGAGGAGAGCAGGTTAAATTGTACTGATGCAAGAAGAGTTGGATGACGCTCTCATGCATTTGAAGGGATTTGGAGAAGAGTGTCAGAATTTCTGTGTATGAGGTAGTTTGAGACGAATCCCCGAGAGGTTCGTCGGATTTGATGTTACGGGATCGACCGGGTAAAACGATCGTCATACAGAATAGCGAACGGATTCATTGCCTCCTTCCAGTCCCTGGCAGCCCGTCCCCCGTCGGTGGTGATGTTGCGCAGGGCCAGCTCTATCAGCTGAGTGGCGGCATCGTCATTCGGGAAGTGTCCCCGGGTCTTGATGATCTTGCGCAAGCGGGCATTGACGCTTTCGATCGCGTTGGTCGTATAGATCAGCGTGCGGATTGGCGGCGGGAAGGCAAAGAACGGCAGGTACTGACTGCCGTGCAGATCGGCTTGACTCAAAAAATCCAGCCGGTCACCGGCCTGCTGCTGATTGCGCCCTAGCGGGTATCCGCACCCGGCCCCGGGACTTCCAGCCTCCCTTAATCTTTCACCGTACAAAAAAACGCGCAACCAAACCGGACGAGGCCCATGCACACCATTTGTCGCACCCTGTTCCTCACCGCCCTGCTGTTCCTGGGACTGCTCAGCCAGGCTTATGCCGACCCGCGCAGCCCGACGTCCTGCACGATTGCCAGTAACGCCATCACGCTTGACGGCGGCACCCTGTATTACAGCGCCGCCGGCAACGGTCCACAGGTGTTATTGCTGCATGGCCTGTTCGCACAGAAGGAACAATGGAACGAGATGCTCTGCCGGCTCGCTGCCGCCGGTTACACAGCGCTGGCGCCGGATCTGCCCGGCTATGGCAAGAGCGTCGATTTTCCCTTGGGCGATTACGCACTGGAACAGCAGGTTCTGCGTCTGCGCCAATTCCTGGACGCGCTCGGCACGGCCCGGATTGATCTGGCGGGTAATTCGATGGGTGGCGCGATTGCCGCGCTTTACGCACAGCGCTATCCGCAGCAGGTGCGCACGCTGGCCTTCATTGGCTCGCCCCTGGGCGCTACGGACTGGAGTTTGCAGGTCAAGGAGGCGATTTATCAGGGCATCAATCCGTTCATTCCGATTGATCATGCCCAGCTTGATTTGGAACTGCGCCTGCTGTTTGTCAGTCCGCCGAACGTCCCGGATACCGTCAAGGACGCCCTGATCAGGGATTATGTCGAACGCAACCGCCACTATCAGCAGGTCTGGGATATCGTCAATCTTTACGACACCCTGCTCGCCGTGCCACTGCGTCTGCGCCTGCCGACGCTGATTCTCTGGGGACAGAAGGATGCCATTTTTGCCGTTCAGGGTGCCGAGCGGCTGCGCGCCCGCCTGCCGCGCAGCACCCTGGTGCGCCTGCCAAACGCCGGTCATCTGCCGCATCTGGAAAATCCCGAGGAGACCGCGACAGTCTATCTCGGCTTCCTGAAAAGCTATTCCGGTTCCGGCTGGCGCTAGTCGGCGACGACGATCAGCCCGGCAGCGGTTGCGGCGGCAATTCGCTGCTCGGGTCCTGATGAATCAGGATATCGGCATTCGGATAGACGCTCATCAGCGCCGCTTCCACTTCATCGGCCACCCGGTGCGCCTCGACCAGCGGCATCTGATCATCCAGCATCAGGTGCAACTGAATGAAATAGGTCTGTCCGGAACGCCGGGTACGCACATCGTGCACACCGCGCACCAGATCATGACTGCGCACGATCTCGCGAATCCGCGCATGCACCTCGGGTGGCAATTCGCGATCCATCAGCAACTGAATCGACTCGTAACCGATATGCCCAGCGCTGTACAGGATGTACACGGCAATGCCGATGGCGAACAGCGGATCGACCATTGGCCAGCCGAGCATCGCCAGACCCAGCGCTACGATGGTAGCGCCATTGGTCAGCAGGTCGGTGGCATAGTGCAGGGCGTCGGCGCGAATGGCGGTCGACTGGGTGCGGCGAATCACATGGTGCTGAAACAGCAGCAGCAGCGCGGTCGCCAGAATCGAAAACAGCAGTACGCCCACCCCGATCAGCGCATCATTCAGCGGCTGGGGATGCAGCAGGCGATCAACGGCATGCAGAATCAGGAACAGCGCTGATCCGGCGATGAACGCCGCCTGCACCAGGCCCGCCAGCGGTTCGGCCTTGCCATGACCAAAACGGTGCTCGCGATCCGGCGGCTGCAGCGAGTAATGCACGGCCAGCAGGTTAATGATCGAGGCCGCAACATCCATCATCGAATCGATCAGTGAAGCCAGTACGCTGACCGAACCGGTCAACAGCGCCGCCACCAGCTTGCCGGCAATCAACAGCAGAGCGGTGCCCACCGAGGCATAGGTCGCCAGCCGCAGCAGGCGGCCGGCCTGATCCGACGACAGCAGGTTTGCCGAAGAAGAGTTTTGCGCAGTTTGCGCAGAGAGATCAGTCATGAGGTGTTATCCGTCGCAAGTACACGCTGCGGAGGAGTGATCAGGAAAGAAGGTTTGGAAAGAAGTCTAGTTTATCCAAGTTTCCTGGATCGCTGGTGAAACTTTGGCCTGGATTGTGCACCTTAACTGTGCAGAACCCCAACCGCCGCAGCGCCGCGGTTTCAGGAGGTCCATCACTATGCATCCAGGCCTCGCCGCACCCACGCTCGCGCTATCCCCGCCCCTGCTGGTGATGGCCTATGCCGCGTTGCGTATTCTTTCCCGCCGCAAGGAAGACCGCCGCATGCTCGAAACCCTGCGCCGCATCGTTCAGGATGTCAGCGCCGCGCCCGATCTGCCCAGTGCGCTGGCACTCACCGTTAACCGCATCCGTGATGCCATGGGCGTTGCCGCCTGCACCGTCTACCTGAGTGATGAGGACAACCGCGAACATGTGCTGATGGCCACCGCCGGCCTGAATCCACAGGCCACAGGTCAGGTGCGGCTGCCGCGCCACATCGGTCTGGTGGGCCTGGTCGCCACGCGCCAGGAGCCGATCAACCTTGAGGATGCGCCGCGCCATCCGCGCTTCCACCCGGTCGATACTGTCGGCGAAGATGACTACCACGCGTTTCTCGGCGCGCCGCTGATTCAGTATCGACGGGTGCTGGGCGTGCTGCTGGTTCAGGATCGTGCCGTACGCCACTTTCAGGCGCATGAGGTCGATTTTCTGGTCACCCTGGCCGCGCACTTGGCCGGCATTCTCAATCACGCCCTGCTCAGCGGCGCCACGCAGGCCCTGCTCAACCCGCTGCGCGACAGTCGCTATACCCTGCAAGGTGTCGCCGGCGCACCGGGCGTGGCTATCGGGACGGTCACCATTCCGCATCTGCTGGCCGATCTGGACGATGTGCCGGACCGTCCCGCCACCGATCCGCACGCTGAAGCCGCGGCCTTTCGCGCCGCCATCGCTACGGTCGAGGAGGAACTGCGCCGCGCCAGTGAACGCCTGGCGCCACTGCTGCCGCCGACCGAGCAGGCGCTGTTCACCGTCTACCGAATGCTGCTGAGCAGCGACAGCCTGCTCTCTGAAACGCTGGCCGGCATCAGGGCCGGTCACTGGGCGCCAGCGGCCTGGCGCGACGCGGTGCTGTCGCGGGCGCGGCTGCTGGAACAGGCCGAGGATCCCTATCTGAGCACCCGCGCCGAGGATATCCGCGATCTGGGGCGGCGGGTTTTGAACCAGTTGCGCGAACGGCCCGTGGACAGACCGCTGGCACCCGCGACCCGCCATGTGCTGGTCGCCGAGGAGATGAGCGTTGCCCATCTGGCAGCAGTGCCACCGGAACGGCTTGCCGGCATTGTCTGCCTGCGCGGCTCGGCCCTGTCGCATGTTGCCCTGCTGGCGCGGGCCATGGGCGTGCCGGCGGTGATGGGTCTGGGTGACCGGCCACTCGGGCGTTTTGAAGGCTGCGAGATCATCGTCGATGGTGATCAGGGGCGGGTGCATCTCAATCCCGATGCCACACTGCGCGCTGAATACCAGCACTTGATCAGCGCCGCGGCGGAGCTGGCAGCGGAACTGGCGACGCTGCGCGATCTGCCGGCAACCACCCAGGATGGCCATCATATACCGCTCTATGCCAAGGCTGGCCTGCTTAGCGACATCGCCACCGCTCAGGCCAGTGGCGCCGAGGGGATTGGCCTGTATCGCACCGAATTTGCCTTCATGGTGCGCGAATCCTTCCCCAGCGAGGAGGAACAGGCGCAGATTTACCGCCAGTTGCTGGCGGCCTTTGCTCCCGCGCCGGTGGTGATGCGCACCCTGGATATCGGCGGCGACAAGAGCCTGCCCTACTTCAGCATCGAGGAGAAAAATCCCTTTCTCGGCTGGCGCGGCATGCGCTTTACCCTGGATCATCCCGAGCTGTTCCTGACGCAACTGCGCGCCATGCTGCGCGCCAGCATCGGGTTGAATAATCTGCGCATCCTGTTCCCGATGATCACGACCGTCGAGGAGGTCGATGATGCGCTGACCCTGTTAGCGCGGGCGCAAGCTGAACTGCGTGAGGAAGGCCATGCGTTCAGCCGGCCCGAAATCGGGGTGATGATCGAAGTGCCGGCAGCGGCCTGGCAGGCGGGACAACTGGCGCGGCGGGTCGACTTTCTGTCGGTGGGCACCAACGACCTGACCCAGTATCTGCTGGCGGTGGATCGCGATAATGCCCGGGTCGCGGCGCTGTACGATAACCTGCACCCGGCGCTGCTCAAGACCATCGCCCACATCATCGCCGCCGGTCACGGCGCCGGCCGGCCGGTGAACCTGTGCGGGGAAATGGCCGCCGATCCAGGCGCGGCGGTGCTGCTGCTGGGCATGGGTGTAGATAGCCTGAGCGCCAGCGCGATCTGCGTGCCGCGGGTGCGCTGGGCGATTCGCAGTTTCAGCCTTACTGAAACCCAGGCCTTGGCTAAGCAGGCGCTGGCCCTGAACACCGGGCGTGCGGTGCGCGAGCTGCTCAATGCCGCCCTGCGGCAGGCCGGTCTGGGCGCTCTGGTGCGCGATCACACCAGCGGCTGATGGAACAAACCACGCCGGCCATCCACGAAAAAACCGATGCGGCCATAGTCCGCACCGGTTTTTTTAATGCAGGACTTTCGCTTACCTGACTTTTTCCGTCATACCCGCGAAAGCGGGTATCCATTCTTTTCAACAAGCTACTGGATTCCCGCATACGCGGGAATGACGAAAAGCGAAAGTCCCGTAATGTTTGCGCGCCGGGGCCGCGTCAACCGTGTCCCGGCGCCGGTTCGCTCAGCTTTCGATGCTGATCCGCCGCGGTTGCGCCGCTACGCTCTTGGGCACAAGAACTTCCAGAACGCCATCCTTGCACTTGGCCGATACCTTCTCGGCATCAACCGCCTCCGGCAAGGCAAAACGGCGCAGGAAGCTGCCGCGCACCCGCTCAACGCGGCGATATTTCTCGGTTTCCTCATGGGTCTCGGTGGAGCGCTGGCCCTTCAGGGTCAACACGCCATTCTCCAGGGTGATATCAATATCCTTGGCCTCGACCCCCGGCAGATCGGCATGGATTACGAAGCGGCTGGGTTCTTCCTTGATGTCCACCGCCGGCGCCCAATCCGCCAGCAGTTGCCCGCTCTCATCTTCGCCAAGGCGGCCACTGTCCAGTAGCCGGTTTACCTCCCGCTGCAGTTGATTCAGCAGGTTAAACGGTTCATAGCGCATCAGTGTCATGGCATGATCTCCTCATGTTTCCAGTTGCGGCATTCTCGGGAATGCCTCTTGCCTTTGCCGGTAAAATGGGGGCGAGACGATGATTTTCAAGAGTTCGCTCCCGCTTTTGCGCTAAGCTAGCCAGCGCTCCGCATCACCCCCCAGACCGCACCCGGAATGCTCCGATGGCCGAATCCGCACTGTTTATCTGCCACGCTCCTGCCGATGCCGCCTTTGCCCGGGATTTGGGTCTGGCGCTGGAAACCAGTCGATTCAGCGTCTGGCGCGACACGCGCAATGCCCGCGGCGGCGACCGGCCGGTTTCCGAAGTGCGCTGGGCGATCGAACAGGCCCGGCAGGTACTGGTGGTGATCAGCCTGAACACCGGCGATTCGGCCTGGCTGCGCCGTGAAATCGAAATCGCCCAGGACACCGAGCGCCGCCGGGCTGATCACTATCGGGTGATCCCTCTGCTGCTGCCCGGCGTCGACAGCAGCGTGCTTGCCCAGTGGTTCACGCCCCTGCCGCGCACCACGCCGATCACGCTTGGCACCGATGGTCTGGGTGCGGCGCTGCCGGCGCTGCTCAAGGCGCTGGGCGGCATGCTGCCCGGCAGCGATCCGGAGCGCACCGCCACGCCACCGGCACATCTGGAACTGCACCTGGAAACCGCGCCGGCGGATGCGGCACAACCCTGGCGCCTGCGTGCCCAGTTTCAGCCAGTCGACCCTGCCGCCGCGCCCCTGACCAGCGAATGCCTGTTGGGTCCATTGTCATCACCGGCGCCGGAGATTGTGCACTGGTATCTGCACAGTCACCCACGTTGGCCCACCGATACGCTGCGCCAGTTCGCCCGTAACAGCGACACCCTGCTGGCGCACTGGGGTCAGCGCCTGCACCGGGCTACACTCGCAGCACCGCCGCTGCGTGACCTGGTCGCCGCCTGGCGTCAGGATGGCGCGGGACGGGAATGCAGCCTGAGCCTGCGCGCTGCCGTTGACGATCCGGCTGCTGCGCTGCTCGATCTGCCCTGGGAATTGCTCCACGATGGCAGTGCCTTCCTGCTGCAGAGCAAACAGCCAGTGCAAATTCAGCGCCGGCTGAGCGGTGGCGGCACAGGGGTGATGCCGGCAGCGGTCCCCCTGCGCATCCTGGCGATCAGCCCACGTCCGGACGCTGAACCGACCGGCCACCCCGATTACCGGCGCAGCGCACTGCCACTGCTGGATGCCGTCGACCGTCTCGGCGATCTGCTCGACCTGGAGGTGCTGAACCCGCCGACCCTGACGACGCTGGAACAATGCCTGAACGAGGCCTGGGCCAGCGGCCGACCGTTCAGTGTCCTGCACCTGGATGGCTATTGCCACGCCAGCACCAGCGAAGGCGCTACATTTGCCTTCGAATCCAGCTACGACCTGCACGCGCCGCTGTGCCGCGACGCGCATTTCGTGCCGTTCAGCGCCCTGGCGACGCTGCTGGCCACTTATCGCATTCGTCTGGTCAGTCTGGTCGCCGGGCAGGATGGCGCGGACGCAACGGCCCCCCATGCGCTGGCCGAACTGCTGCTGCGCGCTGGCATCGCCAGTGTCATGGTCCTGCATCCCGATACACCGGCACACACCCTGTCGCGCTTCTGGACGGCCTTCTGCGAGGAACTGCTGCGCGGCGCGCGCCTCAGCCAGGCCCTGTTCGCCGGGCAGCGCCGCCTGGCCGGGGACAGCTATCGCGCGCCTGGACTGGGTGGTGGTGGCGTACACCTGCTGGACTGGTTCGCCTTCCGCCTTTATCGCGGCGAGCATGACCCGCGCCTGCTGCTGCGCCCACCGCTGGAGCTGTGGCGGCGGCTGCAGGCGCGCCCACCTCTGACACCCCTGGCCAATCTGCCGGTGCCCGCCAACTGTTTTGGCCGCGGTCGTGAACTGCTGCTGATCGAGCGCCTGTTCGAGAATCAGGCCGCGGTTTTCCTGCGCGGTCCCGGCAGCATCGGCAAGACCACCACAGTAGCGGCGCTGGTCGACTGGCTGCGCCGCTGCGGCCGCTATCGCCATGTCGCCTGCGTGCGCGGCGGCGATATCAGCGAGGTACGCGCCCTGCTGGATACGCTGGGTCAGCAGTTGCTGCCCGAAGGCAACCGCTGGTCGGTCAGTCGCTATCCCACCCAGTGGCAGGCCCAGGAATACCTGCGGCAAACCCTGCGCGAGCAGCCGGTGCTGATCATCCTCGACCAGATGGAACGCTGGCCCTCGGAGAATGATGAAGCCTTCGATCAGTTCTGGCGCGAGCTGCTGCATGCCCTGCCCGGCCTGCGTCTGCTGGGGATGGGCCGCTGCGGGCCGCCCTTCTTCGCCCAGCCCTGGCTGGAAACCATGCTGGCACCGCTCGATGAGGAAGATGCCCTGGCGCTGCTCAGTCAGGCCCTGATCAGCGCCGGCGAGATGCCACCGGCCGCCGACAGTGGCCGCAACACCGCTGAGCTGTTCCGCATTGCCACCCTGGCTGGTGGCTCTCCGGGTGCCCTGGTGCGCCTGGCCCATGAAATCAGCGTCTCCGGCATTGCCGGTACGCTGGAACGGCTGCGGCCACTGCGCGCCGAGCTGCTGCGCATGCACGAGGATGATCCGCAGTGGCCTCATTATCTGGGTCTGGAACTGGCGGTGCAGCGCCTGCCGCTCGACGACCGCCAGCAGTTGCCGATCCTGGCCTTTTTCCGCGAGGGCGCCAACCGCCTGGCCCTGGGCCGCGCCCTGGATCTGGATACCCAGGCGGTGCAGGCGCTGGGCGAGCGTCTGGTAACCCTGCAACTGGCCGAGGATCGCGGCCATGGCCACCTGTGGATCGACCCGGCGCTTTCCCAGCATCTGAGCAGCCACCTCAACGGCACGCAGCGCACCACCTGGCGGGCCCGCTGGCGCAGTGGCATGGAATATCTGCTGCAGATGCTCTACCAGCAGTATTTCAAGGACAACACCCGCACCCTGCGCCTGCTGCGCCTGGAACTAGGCAACCTGCTGGCACTGCTGCGCGATAGCCAGCACCAGTCGGAACCGGAGCGCACCGCGCAACTGGCCTCCCGCCTGGAGCAGCTGTTCGCCAACCTCGGCACCCCGAAGGCACTGGCTGAAGTGACCGCCGCTCGCGAACGCGCCGGACTGGCCCTGCAGGGCTGGAGCCGGGCGCGCTTCGACACCGAGCGGCTGCGCATCGAACGGCTGCGCGATGAGAGCGCCCTGGATGAAGCCTTGCGTGCCGCCCGCCATCTGCTGCGCCAGACCCAGGACGCCGGTCCCGAGGCCTATCCCGGTGCCCCCTACGATCTGGCCCATGCCCATTTCCTGCTCGGCAAGCTGCTCAAGCAGGCCAATGCTGCCGAAGCCGCAGTCCGTGAGCTGAGCGAAGCCCGGCAGCGCTTCCAGACCCTGGCCAGTGCTGGCAATACCAGTGCCGGCCGCATGGCAGCGGTAGCCGATGCCGAGAATGGCGATTGCCTGACCTATCTGCGCCGCCTGCAGGAAGCCGCCGCCGCCTATGAGGCCGCCCTGGAACATGCCGGCGCCAACCAGCACAGCCCCACTGTAGCCACCCATCGCATGCAACTGGGTCTGGTACGCCAACGTCAGGGCCATTACGCCGCGGCGGCCACCCTTTACGAAGCCGCCCGACAGACCTTTGAACTGCTCGGCGATCCGGAAAACACCGCCCAGGCCTGGCGCCAGCTCGGCATGGCGCGCAAGCTCGACGGGCAACTGCTACCCGCGCTGCAGGCCTGCCAGCAGGCGCTGTATCTCTACGAGCGCCAGCGCAATCGCCCGGGCATCGCCGAAACCCTCGGTGAACTTGGCCACCTGCATCAGACGCTGAACCAGCTTGAGGAAGCGGTGCTGGCCTATCGGCGCATGGCTGAGCTGTACGCACAGCTGGGCGATGGGCGCGGCGAGGAAGCCAGCCGCAACAAACTGGCCAACGTGCTGATCCAGCTGCGGCGCCATGACGAAGCCCGCCAGGAACTCTACCGCGCCAGCGAGTGCAACCTGCCCGACAGCGCCACAGCCCGCAACTGGGCGATCCGCCGCGGTCTGCGCGATGTCGGCCAGTCGGTGCAGGACACGGATGTCGCCGACCAGGCGCGGCGGCAGGCCATCCAGAAATATCTGGCCTATCGGCGCGCGGGCGGTGAAAACACCCATCCCGGCGCCAAGCTGTGCGCGCAAATTGGTGATGCGATCCGTGCCGGCGATACCAGCGCCCTGGCCGCGCGCCTGGAACAAACCGCCGCCAGCCCCAACGTGCCGACCGCTGGCCGCCTGCTGCTGGACAAACTGCGGGCGATCCTGGCCGGCTCGCGCGACCTGGCACTGGCCAGCGACCCGAACCTGCATTACCAGTACGCGGTCGAGTTGCAACTGTTGCTGGAAGGTCTGCAGCGCCCGACGGAGATTCAGTCCGCCTCCACCGGATCAGGCGATCTGCCGCCCGCGATCAACGGCAAGTAGCGCGCCCGCAAGCGCTCCCGGCAGCGTTCGAAGGTACTGCTGATGCAGGTCGCGTTGCGAATCCGTTCCAGTTGCGGCCAGGTCGCCCGCTCACCGCTGCGGATGAATTCGACGATGCGCTCGGCGCTGGGATTGGCGAACACGTCGAACAGGGTTCCCACCCAGGAGGGTGGCACAATGGTGATATCGCCGCTGTAGTTCTGATCGGCCATGGAATAGGCCTTATCGAGCAGCAACCCGAGGGCATGCGAGTCGACGTTCTGTCGCGCCAGATCCAGCAGATGCCGGGTATAGAGGTGCACGGTCGAGCCCATGATCTGCCGGGTGAACGGCAACAGGCCCTTGCGGGGCTTGGCTTCGCGCAGGAAGGGCACGATATGCGGATTGGTCTGGCTGACAATGTAGTGATTGACGTTGTGCATGCGTGCCACCCGCAGCATCGGCAGGTCACTGTTGAGAGTACCGTCCACCCACTTGTCATTGGGCATGTAGGGCACCACGATGCCTTTGAAATCCTTGGCCTCGAGCATCACCGCCGGGAAGACACCGGGAATCGCGCAGGATGCCAGGGCGGCGCGGCGCACCAGCACGTTGGGCGCACTCAGATAGTTCAGCAGGCGCGAATGCTGGTGGGGCCGCGCCGGCGAGACGGGAATGTTGATGATGCGCCCGGTGCGATCAAAGGCTTCCTCGAAACTCAGCGCGTCAACGTTCTCCTCGATGCAGCGTTCCAGCTGACCGGCATCCATCAGCGCGCCGCCACGGAGCAGATTGCGAAAGCCCAGGCTGCGCCAGGCATCCACGGCGAAGGAATGCGGCTCGAACAGCCGCGCCAGCTCGGCATCGGTGCGGGTACCGAGCATGGCGGCGATGATGGAACCGGCGCTGGATCCGGAAATCACCCGCGGCAACAGGCCCTCGCCATGCAGCGCCTTGATCACGCCCAGGTGAAACAGGCCCAGCGTGGCACCGCCGCTGAGCATCAGCGCCGAACGGCCAAAGCTCTGCGCGGTGCGCTCGAAAAAGCGCAGTTTGGCCGGCGCGGGAAACTCCGGATATTCGCCATCGCACAGCTCATCCAGCGCAGTCGCAACCTCCTGGAGATACTCGCTCAGCAACAGCTTGGTGCCAAAGCGGCATTGCGTATAAAGGGCCGGGTTGGCCATGTTGCCCAGATTACCGTGTAGCCCCTCGTGCAGGCTGAACACCCGCCGCGTCACGTCGCCATGCTGGCGCAGTTCGCGCAGTTCCAGCAGCCGCGCCCGCAGCAGCCGATAATCATAGTCAGGCGATTCGTCGTCCTGTTTCCACGCCTCGGCGCCGGAGATGCGGTCGTGCTCCTGTGCCGCAGCGGACCATTCGGCATAATCCTCGGCTTGGTTCATGGCGATTTCGCAATTCTGCAAGGCACGGCGGTGAGCATTCATGGATAGCGCAATCCAGTTGGCATGGCACGGTCTGTGGATGGGCTTTTCACATAGCAAGAAAAACGCACCCTGTCATGGCCAAACCGGCTTACTTGTTCCGCAATTGCATCACCACGCCGCCCACCCAGGATCACGCTCATGAAGGACCGGTATCTGCTGCTTGCCCTCGGCCGCCACCCCTTACGTTTTGCCTGGCGGGTACTACACCGCTTTTACACCAATCGTGGCACTCTGCTGGCCAGCGCCATCGCCTACCATGCCCTGCTATCCGTGGTACCGCTGGTGATTCTGCTGCTCGTAGCACTATCGCATGTGGTCGAAACACCGGCCCTGCTCAGCACCCTGCAGGGCTATCTGGAACATCTGGTGCCAGGTGAGACCGAGCTGATCCTGGCACAGGTCGCGCAGTTTCTCAGCCAGCGACGCAGTCTAAGCTGGACCATGGCCTTGACCCTGCTGCTGTTCAGCGGTGCGGCTTTTGCCGTGCTCGAAAATGCCCTGAGGGTGATCTTCGCCCACCGCCATCTCAACAACGGTCGCCATCCCCTGCATTCGCTCCTGCTGCCCTATGTGTATGTGCTGCTGTTGGGCGGTGGTCTGCTGGTAGCCACGGTGCTTAACAGCGCGCTGCAGGCTCTGGCAACCCGTGGCGATATCCAGCTGCTCAGCTGGACCTGGTCGCCGGGCAGCTTACTGGTGGGGCTGCTTTATCTGGTGAGCGTCGGTGGGCAGGTGGCTGCGCTGACGCTGATCTATCAGCTGATGCCAGCAGGCCGGATGCCTTGGCGGCATGCGCTGATCGGTGGCAGCGCGGCGACTCTGCTTTGGGAGGCGGTACGCAGCGTTCTGGTGTGGTACTACGCGCACCTGTCAAAGGTGAATGCGATCTACGGCTCTCTGGCCGGGGTGATCATCGTGCTTATGACGCTGTATGCCATCAGCCTGATCATCCTGATCGGCGCGCAGGTCATCGCGGAGTATGAGCAGATGGAAATGGGCCGGGATTGAAATGGCCTGCGCATGCGCTAGGCCTTGCGTGCCGGCCATAGCCAGGCCGCGCCGCGCACACCGCTGGAATCGCCATGCCGGGGGGGCAGGAGCTGTGTATCGACCCGATCGGAAAACACATAGTCGCTCCACAACGCCGGCACCGTGTCGTAAAGCCGGCTGATCTGCGACAGTCCCCCGCCCAGCACAATCGCCTGCGGATCCAGTACGTTGATAATGCTGGCCAAGGCGCGGGCCAGACGTCCTTCGTAACGCTCCAGGGTCGACTCGGCAATCGCATCACCGGCCACCGCCGCCGCAGCGATTACCGCGACACTATCGGCTTCACCACCGTGCAACCGGTAATCACGCACCAGCCCGGGACCGGACAGCCAGGTTTCGATACAACCATGCTGTCCACAATAGCAGGCAGGTCCCGGCAGCTCGCCATCACCGGCCCAGGGCAGCGGATTATGACCCCACTCACCGGCAATGCCATTCGGACCACTGAGCAACTGGCCACCAATCACGACACCGCCACCCACGCCAGTCCCGAGAATCACGCCAAAGACTGAAGTTGCGCCCGCTGCCGCGCCATCCCGCGCTTCGGACAGGGCAAAGCAGTCGGCATCATTGGCAAAACGCAGCGGTCGACCCAGCAGTGCCTCAAGATCACGATCCAGCGCCTGATCATTCAACCAGACCGAATTGGCATTCTTGACCAGACCGCTCGCCGGTGACAGCGTGCCGGGCATGCCAATGCCCACCCAGGCACGGCGACCCAACTCACTTTCCACAGCCTGCACCAAGGCGGTGATGGTTTGCAGAGTCGCTGCATAATCATGGCGTGGGGTTGGTACCCGGCGCCGCGCGCGCACTGCGCCATCGATTTCCAGGGCAAGGATTTCTATTTTGGTACCACCCAGATCAATCCCGATATGCAAGTCAGCAGCGGTATTTGCAGCAGCGACATTGGACATCGATACTTAACCTCGATAGGCGGTAATGGGCTGTGCCATTGATTCTAGACGGAAACGGCCCGTTCTCCATTCGGCAGAAAATAGCTGTCCGTAAGCGACGGGTCCGTCATGCAATACAAGGGATGGGAGGAGCTACGTTATCGTAGCTGAAGGATTTCAGGTGTTACAAAAAACCCCCTTTTGGGGGGGTTTTGGGGATAGGGGCCTGGCGATGACCGACTTTAGCATGAGTACTCTCATACGATCATAGGCGCTGCGTGGTTTCACGGACGAGTTCGGGATGGGATCGAGTGGTTCCCACGCGCTAAGGTCGCCAGGCTGAAAGGGGTGTAGGAGGTGCGCTGCATGAGCATAAGGAAAGGGTTACGCGGCGTTGCGAGTTTGAAGCAAGGCTTTTCTGGGCTTTTGCTCTAGGACCCAAAAGGCTTGGGTGTTAGAGGGTCAAGCCGCACGGTCGATTAGTACGGGTTAGCTGCACACGTTACCGTGTGTCCACCGCCCGCCTATCCACGTCGTGGTCTACAACGGACCTTCAGGAGTCTCAAGGACTCGGGAGATCTCATCTTGGGGTAGGTTTCCCGCTTAGATGCTTTCAGCGGTTATCCTGTCCGAACGTAGCTACCCGGCAGTGCCATTGGCATGACAACCGGAACACCAGAGGTTCGTCCACTCCGGTCCTCTCGTACTAGGAGCAGCTCCCCGCAAATCTCCAACGCCCACGGCAGATAGGGACCGAACTGTCTCACGACGTTCTAAACCCAGCTCGCGTACCACTTTAAATGGCGAACAGCCATACCCTTGGGACCGACTACAGCCC
>RXIX01000008.1 GCA_003989075.1 Candidatus Competibacteraceae bacterium
ATCGGTGAGACGGTGCGCGACCCAGTAGACGCCCAACGTGCAGGCGATGTACAGGACAAAAAATGCTACTGCCACGCCTTCGATACCCAGCACGAACAGCCCCAGTGCAATGAGCGCCAAGTGCAACAAGCTGAATGTAGTCTCGGTTGCAAAGAACCAGCGCCCTTTTCCGAGCGCCAGCATCACGAATCCAAGCGGCCAGGAGATCACCCGCCCCAGACAGCCGAGCACGAACCATTGCAGCAGCTCGGCGGCCGGGAGAAAGGCATCGGTATAGAAAAGCCGGATGATCCAGGGTGCCAGGCTCAGCGTCGCCAGCAACCCCGGCACCGCCAGCAACAGGCCGATCTCGGTCTGCTCGTTGACCAGCCGGTTCACGGCGGCACGGTCGCTCGCGACAGCGGTGAGGCGCGGGTAATAGTCCGCCCCCATCGCACCCAGTACGAAGCCGACGAACATAGCGGAAAGCGAAAAGGCGGCGCCGAAGATGCCAACCGCCTCCAAATCAATCTGCTGCGTAATCAGAGCGCGGGTGAGATAGGCGACCAGGGCGGTAATCAGTGCGCTCCACATGAACACCAGCCCAAGCCGAATCATGCCGCTACTGGCACCCAGACTTGCCCACCAACTCATGCGGACGGCTGGCACGGGCACGCGCCGGGCGAAATGCCACGAAGCCGCCAATTGCACCACGGCCATCAGCAGCATGGCCGGCACAATCCCGCGCAGCCCAAGCCACAGATAGCAGCCGATGGTGATCAGGGTGCTGGCCAGCGCAGCGACGATATTGAGCTTGGCCAGATCGCCAATGCGGCGCATGCCCTGAATCAGCGCGGTCTGACCGCCGGAGATATTCCCGAGCAGAATGACCACGCCGAGCGCGGCGACTTCCAGCGCATGATCGTCGGAGCCGAAGGTCCAGCGACTGAGCAGCCCGGCCAACGCCATCATGGCCAGCATCCCGACCAGGCCGGTGAGCCAGCAGATCCGCCGCAAGGTCAGAATGGTGCGGCCGATCGCCTCCCGATCCTCGCGACCGACAGCCTCGGCCACATCGCGCACGGCGCTCGACTGGATACCCAGACCGGCCACCGTACTGACCAGCCCCTGAATCGCCAGGTAATTACCCGCCAGCCCAACCCCCAGCGGCCCGATGAGGACGGCGGCGAATTTGGTTCGCACCATCCCGAGCAGCAGACCGATCCCTTGCGCTCCGCCGATGAGGGAGGAGGATTTGAGGATTTGGGAATAGGAAGTCGATGTTCGTTCCGGCACTGGGACTCTGGATACTTGCTGGCCTTTAAAAGCCAATTATGTGGTTAAATAGTGCGCTGCAGTTAACTTTATAGATAATCACTGTACGCACGGTCTTACAAGCCATGCAGTCGCCCTTGGCGAGCCGGCATAAAATTTTATGCTCAGCACTATAAGCGACATCGGTAAGTGATTTAAATGTTAGCCAAAGGCAATCCAGTATATAGGATGTACCTAACCGCGAATCCGCGCACCGTCTAAAAAATCGAAAGCATCAACGCGACCAAGAAATATTCTCTTTAATTGTTTTCGCAGGCACGCCGGCTGCAAAACAGCGATCGGGAATAGCGCCAACCACTAAACTCTTAGCTCCAATGATACTGCCTTTTCCAATATTCGCGCCTTTTAGAACCGAAACATCGTGACTTATCCACACATGCTCCCCTATGACGACTGGCTCTGCCGCATTCTTTCCTTCGATTGCATGCCAATCCGAGTCAGTTATATAAACTCCCCATGCAACAATAACGTCGTGCCCAATGTGAATTCTCTCGCATGCCATAATCATGCTGTCGCATGTAATGCCGGAACCAGAAGAGTTCTTTCTTCCTCCCAAAAAAATTGATGCGCCACTGGTGGCTAATATTTTTACACCTTGGCCAATAGTGAAATCACCATCGATAATAAGAGATGCAGCCGATCCAAGCGAAATCGATATCGGAGTTGTGCCATTTTGCCAAGACTCAATAACTAGGTTGCCTTTTACGACAACATTCGCGGATTTTGCTGAAATATTTACAGGGATCAATTTTCCGGAAAAACGAACCACAATTGGCCACGAGCATCCAGTTAGCTGCCTAGAAACCCACAGTGAATATAAAACAGCAACCGGAAACGAAAGCGGCCGCCTCTTAACAAGAGAAAGAAAGTAGTACAGAAATCCATCCTTATCGATGTTTTTTTTCAAATACCGAGCGATATAATTTAGTTGTGAATATTTTAACGAACTCATTTCAGAAAACACCTTTTAAATTTGACTTTTTCGAACCTAAAAACATTATCAAACCAGGAAAAATCGCGCGCAGTGTTGTGAGTCGGTTCAGTACGCTCGCTTAACATGATCGAATGCAGGGATGTTGTGCCGCCTAAGGCTTAGCCGACAGTTAGCTTGAAAATTGCGTTACGCTGCGCTATTCGGACGAATGTCGCTGACCATGCGACCTAAAACCCTCCCCTGCTGCGCCGCCGTCAACTGCGGCCCCATCGGCAAGCTCAACACCTCGCGATGGATCGCCTCGCTGATGGGAAACGCACCCGCACCGTAGCCCAACTCCGCATAGGCCGGTTGCAAATGGGGCGGGATCGGATAATGAATCATCGTGCCAATCCCCGCCTGCTGCAGTCGCTGCTGCAATGCATCTCGCTGCGGATGACGTACCACGAACAGATGCCAGACCGGTTCCGCCCACTTTGGTACATACGGCAAGCCCAGTTCACTGCCCGCCAACCCGTCGAGATATCGCGCCGCCGCCGCCCGTCGCCGCTCGTTCCACGCATCCAGCACCGGCAACTTCACCCGCAACAGCGCCGCTTGCAGTTCGTCCAGCCGGGAATTGAAGCCCTTGACTTCGTTATGATACTTGACCCGCGAGCCGTAATTGCGCAACACCCGCACCCGCTCAGCCAGATCCGCATCATTCGTCACCACCGCCCCGCCGTCACCCAGCGCGCCCAGATTCTTGCCGGGATAGAAGCTGAATCCCGCCGCATCGCCCAGCCCGCCGACCCGCCGACCGTGATAACGCGCCCCATGCGCCTGCGCTGCGTCCTCAATCACCTTCAGGCCATAGCGGGAAGCAAGCGCCTTGATCGGGTCCATATCCGCCGGCTGACCGTACAAGTGTACCGGCAGAATCGCCCTCGTCGCGGGCGTGATGGCCGCTTCGATCAACGCTGGATCAAGGTTATAAGTCCGGGCGTCCGGCTCCACCGGAATCGGCGTCGCCCCGGCGTAACTCACCGCCAGCCAAGTGGCAATGTAGGTATTGGCCGGCACGATCACCTCATCACCGGGACCAATGCCATAAGCGCGCAGAATCAAATGCAGCGCTTCCAGGCCATTACCGACCCCGACGCAGTGCGCTGCCTCGCAATAGGCGGCGAACTCCCGCTCGAAGGCTTCGACTTCTTTACCGAGAATAAACCAGCCAGAGTCCATGACGCGATGGTAGGCGGCGTCCAGATCGTCTTTGAGCTCAAGGTAGGCGGCACCTAAATCTAGGAAGGGGACGGACATGTTGCTCGGCATACGGGGCTCGATTGGTCGATTCTCGTGGATTTCGCGTTGTTCCTATCCCGGTCACGCCTGCTGGGCACCAATGGGCTTTCCGGTCGCTGCGCCGTACAAGACATCCGGGCACACATCGGCGCCGTTGGGCCAGACGATGGTGCCCAACTCCGGATCCACCCTGACTTGTCGAAAAAAGCAGTCGTCTAGTAACGGTAAAAACACGCCGCGATAAGTCTTGACGATGCCATCCATGTCAATTACGGCATTCAGTCCATCCTCGAACGTCAGGTTGAGGCGACGCCCAGGCAAGGGCTGCACTTTTGTGACATCAATCGGAAACATAGCGCCTACTCCAGCGGGGCAATGCGATTCAACTCGGCATCCTGCCGGGCAAGCTCCCAGTCATCCAGAAGTTCGTCTTGATACTGAGCGGCCCATTCTATGACCAGCCCCAGGGCGCGAGGCGGTAGTTTACCGGCCAATATCGATAGAGTTCGGATTCGATTTCGGCCTTGTGGTCGCCATAGCGGACATGGAAATGCGGCGGGTTGTGTTCATTGTAATACATCGCGACGATGATTCCAAAAAATCGACTGATTTCAGGCATAACGATCGCAAATACGGTAAGCGACGGTCGGCGCGTGTTTGGACACGATGTAGGTGGCATGGAGATCGAGGAAGGGAACTGCCGGTGGCGTGGACGCAGAGGAATTACTCATGGCGCATCTTCAAAAGAAGGGTAAGCGTGATCATACTGGATCGCCTTATGTATGTCGTCTTCGCGGGCCGTTTTTTCCTGATACCGCTCCAGAATCGCGATTCCACGCAACTCTTTGTAATCGCGCTTCATCGATTCATGGCGATCGAGCTCGACCGAGACAATGACGGTGTTGTCTCTGATTTCGTCAAAGCCCGGAAGATCGGGAATATACCAGCCGTTTTTTAAGCGAACCATCTGCGCGTGCATCGTTAAAACTCGCTTTTCATCGCTATTGCTAAGACCCCACCGAGATCAGCCGGCCTCAACGGCCGGCCAATCGGCAAGCTCAACACACGGCCTTTGAGCTCAAGGTAGGGAACGCTCATCCGTTCCAGCGTGCGCGCATAAATTGGGCATAGTCGCGGTAATAGTCTTCCTCGTCGTAGCGGTTCGAGGCGAGGACCATGCACACCGAGCCGGAGGAGAAGTTATCGAGCTCGCGCCAGATCATCGGGCAGACATAGAGTCCGTTGTAGGAGCGATTGAGATGAAAGCGGGTCTTGTCTTTGCCGTCGTCGAGGATGACGTCGAAGCTGCCGGACATGGCGATGATGAGCTGATGCAGCGCTTTATGCGCGTGCCCTCCCCGCTCCGCCCCGCCCGGCACGTCGTAGAGGTAATAGACGCGCTGGATGTCGAAGGGGATATGCTGACCGCCTTCGACGAAAGTGAGATTGCCTCGCGGGTCATGGATTTTGGGGAGGTCGATGATTTTGCAGTCGGCGATGGACATGGGAGGCTCGGGGATGTTCGGAAAATGGCGCTGTCAATCGGATACGATCACGCTTGCGGGTTACGTATCGCTGGGACAGCCGTGTCGCGCTCATGCGTGCGCTCCATATGACCGACGATCCGTGCCGGATTACCGACAACGATGGCTTCGTCCGGCACCGAGCGCGTCACCACCGCACCCGCGCCAACCATCGCACGGGCACCGATGGTGAGTCCGGGCAAAATCGTCGCATTGGCGCCTATTGATGCGCCGTGCCTGACAGTCGTTTGCGGAAACGACTCAGGATATTGCTTGCTGCGCGGAAGTTTATCATTCGTAAAAGTCGCATTCGGCCCGACAAAAACATCGTCCTCCAGCCGCAGACCATCCCACAGTTGAACGCCACACTTGACGGTGACGCGATCGCCGACAACCACGTCGTTTTCAACGAAGACCTGCTCGCAGATATTGCAGTCGGCACCGATGCGCGCGCCGGCCAGGATGTGCGTGAATCCCCAGATACGGGTGTTGGCGCCAATGACAGCGCCGTTATCGACGAGCGCTTTGTCGTGAATGAACGCGGTGGGATCGATCATAGCGTTTCGGACCTGTCAGCTTGCGTCGGTTTTCGAGAGGTCGTCGCGGGCGGCGTCGGTCGGCGGATGTGCGTTTACCGACGGCCGATCGTTCATCTCGGCCACCTCGGCTTTGAGCTGCGCAATCTCCTGCTCCAGCGCTTCGTATTCGTCCATCTTGCGCTTGAGGAAGCGCACGGCGATGCGGGCTTTGGCGTCGATGCCGCTGGGGGTGAGGAGATAGGCGTAGGCGAGTTTGTTGCGACTGTTGCGGAAGTTGTTGGCCTTGACCCAGCCGCGGTCGATGAGTGCGTTGACGGCGTAGTTGAGGCTGCCGACGCTGATGCCGAGCGCTTGGGAGAGCTGGCGTTGACTGGCCTGCGGCTGCTCGCAGAGGAGCTTGAGCAGGCGGTATCGCCTCTCGTCGCTCAGGTGGAGACGGACCTTGGTTGGGGTTTCAGGCACGCTACCGCCATGCCGGATCGCGAACGAAGCGCGCAGCACATACCACAAAAGGCATACTTAAAGGCGCGCTAGTGTAGCTGGTTCATGCGATTTCACAAGACCGCGCCGCACCAGGCACGTGCACGATACCTTACAAGCCTTTACGGATTGATGTCCCTGAACGGATTGGCATCGGCAAGCCTGCATAGGCTGCAGTTCATGCCTCACCGCAGCCAACGGCCCTGCTCCGGGCAGGATGCGTCCGGTAGCGCCGACGCTGTGCCGGGTCCGGGGTGAGCGGCTCGCGACGGGCGGCGGGTGCGGGATCGCAGGCGGGCCGGGCACCCGATCGCTCGCAGGCATTCGAGGGCATTTTCAGGCGACTTTGCACCCTCGGGAATACATGGGTAGTGGGTCACCCCCGTTCGTGGCGTAAAGGCCGCTCTCCGGCGGTCTGAGGCGCATTCCGGGGAGCGGGTGTGACCCCGCGATGGGGCCACCGACCGCAAACCCGCCCCGCAGGCACCTCGACCGGACCGGGATCCACACCCGGCACCGAAATCGCGACCCGCTCTCTCCCTCTCCCGCTGGGAGAGGGCGCTATTGATCGCGTGGGAATACAATCAGCAACATACGCTATCGGCGCGAATGGCTCACCCATCCGCCAGGACCGCCTCCAGCGTTGGCGCATCCAGCACCCGCTCGCACCAGCGTTCCAACTGCGCCGGCTCCGCATCGGTCAGACGCCGTTCCACCCAAGCCGGCAACGGCCCAAACCGGCGAGTCAACACGCGCCGCAGCAGCAACGCCTCACCCTGTTGCAAACCCTGTTGCAAACCCTGCTGCAAACCCTGCTGCAAACCTTCCTGCCGGCTATAGCTCAACATACCCATAATCACCTCCCGCTGGTCGCTGGTCGCCAGATACTCCCGACGGTACTGCTCCCACTCGGCTTCACTCAACCGTGCATAACCGTCAATGAAATCGACGTATTTCAGCCGCCTGTCCCAATTGGACTCCAACCCGGCCAATCCATCCTGGGCGCGGGCATACACCTCCAGCCGTTGTTCGGGCGCATAGGCCATGTTCACCAGGTTCAAGCGCGCCACCAGATTGGAACTGTTCACATATTGCACCGCCGGCAACCGGTACAGATCACAGGCCAGGTAGTGAAAGTGCAGATACGGTGGTTGCCGGTCGCCACCCAAGCGCAACTGGTAGGGATGTGCACCGGGCCGCAGGAAAATCACCACCGGCACCACACGCTCCGTATCCAGCAATTCTGCCAAGTCCAGGCAATAATGCGCCAGCCGGTGAATGGAAAACCGCCCCGGCTGGGTTTCCTCTTCCACCACAAACAGCAGCGCCGCCCGTTTTCCATCCGGCCATTCGACCAACAGCGGCGTATCCAGCTCCCGGAATCGCTCGCCCAGCCGCTCCTGTACCTGCTCCTGTCGCACCGGGGTAATCCGCGCCGTGGCCCAGTCGATATCCGCAGTTTCCGCCGCTGCGAAGAATTCCAGCGCCTGGCGCGGATAGTCCAGGATTAAATTCTTAAAGTTCTGGTCGTGGCTCATCAATGCTGGTTCCCGATGGCGCGGCACACGCGCTTCGCCTGCAGCGCATCCTGGATTCGTCAATCGTTCCCACGCTCCAGCGTGGCAGGCATTAAGCATCGGCAAAAGCGGGTACCCATCAACAGCGCAACTGTGTAGCTACTCTCTCCCTCTCCCAGCGGGAGAGGGCCGGGGTGAGGGCGCATCCTCTCGCACACCGCCTGTGCCAAAGGCCAGAATTTTTTATCCGTCATACCTGCGAAAGCAGGTATCCAGTCAGCAGTGCAGTGCATCGCTGGATTCCCGCATGCGCGGGAATGACGAAAAGCAATGGTCAGCAGTGCAGCACATCACTGGATTCCCGCATGCGCGGGAATGACGAAAAGCAATGCTCAGCAGTGCAGTGCATCGCTGGATTCCCGCATGCGCGGGAATGACGAAAAGCAATGCTCAGCAGTGCAGTGCATCGCTGGATTCCCGCATGCGCGGGAATGACGAAAAGCAATGCTCAGCAGTGCAGTGCATCGCTGGATTCCCGCATGCGCGGGAATGACGAAAAGCAATGCTCAGCAGTGCAGTGCATCGCTGGATTCCCGCATGCGCGGGAATGACAACGGCGCTTAGGGCCTAGGCCCGCTCCAGATGATCCACCGCCATTGGCAGCGCATGCACCTGCCCGAGCAGCCGCAACAACACCAGCGCCCGCTGCGCCCCATCCTGGCTCAACAACTCCGCCTCGCAACCCATGAACGGCCCCTGCAGAATCCGCACCTGGCAGCCCGGCGGCAAGGGCGACGGCAACTCCAGCACCCCCGCCCCATCCCCACACAAACGCTCCAGCTCCGTAATTACAGACGCAGGCACCGGCTGCAGGCGCCCACCAAAGCGCACCAGACCCACCACCCCGCGCGTCGAACGCACCGGCGCCAGATGATCCGCACCCAGCACCGCCCGCAAAAACAGATAACGCGGAAACAGCGCCTCCACCACATCCCGCCATTGCCCGCGCTGCCGCACCCGCCGACGCACCTGCGGCAGAAACACCACATAACCCTGCCGCTGCAACTGCTCCAGGGCTTCCGCCTCCCGGCGCGGCTTACTGTACACCGCGAACCAATGCCCCAACGCAGCGGAATCCTGCAGAATCTCAGCCATCAGCAACCTCACAACCGTGTACCGACTCTCGCACTCTCCCACCGGGAGAGGGCCGGGGTGAGGGCGCACCCTCTCCCGCACCGCCTGCAAAAGGCCAAGTTAAAAGCACACCGCCTGCCAAGCAACTGTCCCCGCCCGGCAAAGTCGGCTACACTGGCTAACGTTTTTTGCTCCGCCCAAACCGCCTGCGAGACCCCGCCCATGGCCGAATCCGATCTAACCAGGCACCTTGAACAGCAGCGTCCCTTCAGCGCCGGCCAGATCATCTTCCGTCAAGGCGAACCTGGCGACCATATGTACATTATCGCCGACGGCCAGGTCGACCTCTCCGTTGATCACCAACCCCTGGTCACCATCGGCCCTGGCGGAATTTTTGGTGAAATGGCCCTGATCGACAACCACCCGCGCAGCGCCACCGCCACCGCCCGTGACGACTGCCTGCTTGTCGTCATCGATCGCGCCCACTTCCTCACCCTGATCCAGAAAACCCCCCTGTTCGCCCTGCAGGTGATGCGGGTGATGGCAGAACGACTGCGCCGCAGCACCCAGCAACCGCGCAGCTAGCCAGCTCACTCCCGGGAACACGACCCTCTCTTCCCGTCGCTTCACCGCGTGGAGACCCCATGACTGACGCCACCGCCGCCCGCCTCGACAGCACCGCGTTCGCCGGCAGCCCGCTATTGGCCGACTACCGCTATCCTGCCGCCGGCTACGACGAAATGTACGCGGCATCCGGCGAACTGCGGCCACACTGGCGGCCCCTGATCCAAACCCTGGACGAACTCGGCGGCGAAGAACTGGAAAACCGCCACGCCGAAGTCCAGCGCCTGCTGCAGATCGATGGCGTCACCTACAACACCTACGACGACCCGCGCGGCTCACCGCACCTGTGGATGGTTGATCCAATCCCGCTGCTGATGACCGGCGAGGAATGGAGTAGCCTGGCCGGTGGCCTGGAACAGCGCGCCCGCCTGATCAATGCCCTGCTCGCTGATCTGTATGGCCCGCGCCTGAGCATCCGCCGTGGCTGGCTGCCCCCGGAACTGATCTACGCCCATCCCGGTTTCCTGCCTGCCTGCCACCGCTCGTTGCCCGACGGCTGCCGCTGGCTGACCTTCTACGGCGTCGATCTGGCCCGTGGCCCGGATGGCGTGATGCGCGTCTACGGCGACCGCAGCCAATCCCCTTCCGGCGCCGGCTATACCCTGGAAAACCGCATCATTCTGGCGCGCGCCCTGCCCATGCTGTACCGCGACGCACCCTTGCGCCGCCTGGCCACCTTCCTGGAAACCGAGCGCACCACCCTGGCCGGCATGGCCCGCCACAACCCCGACAACCCGCATGTGGTGCTGCTTACCCCCGGCCCGAACAGCCCGGTCTATTTCGAACATGCCTATCTGGCCAACTACCTGTCGCTGAGCCTGGTCGAGGGCGAGGATCTGGTGGTGCGCGATGGCCGGGTCTGGCTGAAAACCCTCGGCGGCCTGCGCCCGGTCGATGTCATCCTGCGCCGGGTCATCGATACCTTCTGCGACCCGCTGGAACTGCGCGGCGACTCGCTGCTCGGCGTGCCCGGCCTGCTGCAGGCAGTGCGCGGCGGCCACGTCGCCATCGCCAATGCCCTGGGCAGCAGCATCATCGAGAATCCTGGTCTGGCGGTGTTCCTGCCGCAGCTGTGCCAGCAACTGCTCGGCGAGGATCTGCGCCTGCCCTCGCTGCACACCTGGTGGTGCGGCAATCCCAGCGAACGCAGCCATGTCCTGGCCCATCTCGATACCCTGGTGGTGCGCTCGATCCTGCCTGGCGGCACGTATTGGGAAGGCACCCTGCTCGACAAGGCCAGCCGCGCCCGCCTCATCGAACGCATCCAGGCCGCCCCGCACCTGTTCGTTGCCCAGGAACCGCCACCGCTGTCCACCGCGCCGGTGCTGGACAATGGCCGCCTGGTACCGCGTCCGGTGATGCTGCGCGGCTTTGCCGTCGCCGAGGGCGAGGGCTACCGGGTGATGCCCGGCGGCCTGGCGCGCATCTCCTCAGGACTCGATACCCTGCAGGCCGCGCTGCAAAAGGGCGGCATCAGCAAGGATTGGTGGGTACTGGCACCGACCCCGCAGCGCCACGTCAGCCTGCTGCGGCAGAGCTACGGGCCGATCATGGCCACCCGCGACGGCAGCGACCTGCCCAGCCGGGTCGCCGATAATCTGTTCTGGCTTGGCCGTTACAGCGAACGCCTCGACGGCACGGCGCGCCTGCTGCGCGAAGCCTGCGGCCGGCTGCTGGAATGGGAACAGGACAACACCGACGAGCGTTGTCTGGATGATCTGCTGGAAGCGCTGGATATCGCCGTACCGCCGGTGGCTGAATCGCCACGGGCGCGCTTTTTCACCCTGCGTCAGGAACTGCTCAACCTGATCATCGACACCGAAGCGCCGGGCGGCCTGCCGCAACTGTTCAGCGGCCTGCTGCGCACCGGGCGCACGGTGCGCTCACACCTCGGCGATGACAGTTGGCGCCTGCTCAATCGCCTGCAGCAGCGCATCCTCGAACCGCCCTCCGGACTCGGTGCCCGGCAGGCCCGCGATCTGCTCGAAGATCAATCGATTCTGCTGGCGGCGTTCTGCGGCCTGAACAACGAAACCATGCCCCATCATCAGGGCTGGATGTTCTTCGACATTGGCCGCTATCTGGAACGGGTGCTGCGCACTCTGGACCTGTTCAAGCTGGCTTTTATCACCGCGCGCAATCCCGGCCTGCCATTGTGGGAAGTGGTGCTGACCATCACCGACAACATGACCGCCTATCGGCGCCGCTATCGTTCGGCACTGCACCCGACGGCCATTATCGATCTGCTGCTGTTCGACGAGGGCAACCCGCGTGCGGTTGGCTATCAGCTCTACCGGCTGCAGCGCAATATTGGCCGGCTGCAGCGGCCAAGCAGTTCGCCCTATCGCAGCGCCGAGGAACGCCTGATCCTGGAAGCGCTGACCATCCTGCGTCTGGCCGACATCGAAGCGCTCGCCACCCTGTCCAATGACAGTACCCGCTCCAGCGCCGAACTGACCCGGCTGCTTGATGCCCTGCAGGTGCCGCTGCTGAAACTGTCCGATGCCCTGACCCACAGCCACTTCAGCCATGCCGAGGTTCCGCGGCAACTGATCACCATGTAGCCGAGGCCCAGCGCCACCGCCATGAAGTACGCCATCACCCATCACACCGCCTACACCTACAGCAGTGGCGTAGCTCTGTGCCACAACGAAGCGCGGCTGCTGCCACGGGAAACGCCCTGGCAACAGTGTGGCCTGAGTCAGGTGATCATTCAGCCGCGCCCGGCGCTCTCAGCGGAACGGATCGATTTCTTCGGCAACCGGGTGCTGTATTTCGCCGTTCAGGATATCCACCAGCGCCTGGAAGTCTCGGTCGCTACCCGGGTGCAGGTGCTTGATAACCGCCCGTTCGCGCCCGACAGCCCGTCGCCCCCCTGGGAACAGGCGCGGCAACAACTGCACGAGGACAGCGATGCGGACATGATTGAGGCGCGCCAGTTTGTGCTGAACTCGCCGTTTGTGGCCAGCGCGGCCGCGTTTCGCGACTACGCCAGCACCAGTTTCAGCCCGGAGCGACCGCTGCTGGAGGCGATGGCCGATCTCAACCGGCGCATCAATCAGGAATTTACCTACGATCCGCACTTCACCACCGTGGCCACGCCACTGCATGAGGTGCTCAAGGAGCGGCGCGGCGTCTGCCAGGATTTCGCCCATTTGGCCATTGCCTGCCTGCGCTCGCTGGGTCTGGCGGCGCGCTATGTCAGCGGCTATCTGGAAACCCTGCCACCGCCCGGTCAACCGCGTCTGGTGGGCGCCGATGCCTCGCATGCCTGGCTGGCCATCTATGTGCCCGGCGCGGGCTGGGCCGAATACGATCCGACCAATAACTGCATGCCCGGCGAGCAGCACATCACCCTGGCCTGGGGACGCGACTATGCCGACGTTGCCCCGCTCAAGGGGGTGATGACCGGCGGCGGCTCGCACACTCTGGAAGTGTCGGTCGATGTCGAGCCGCAGGAAGCGCGCGCAACGCCACCGGACGCGACAGCCGCCGCGACTGCGGCCACTATTGCTGCTGAGGCCACTGCGGCTACTGCGGCTACGCCTCCCTGATCCGCACCGCCAGCACGTCGCAGGGCGCGCCGTGCAGCACGGCGTTAGCGGTCGAACCCAGCAGCAGCGCCAGACCATGGCGGCCATGGCTGCCGACCACGATCAGATCGACCGCATGCTCGACGGCTGCGCCGAGAATGCCTTCCTTGGTCGAGGAGGCATTGACCACCCACAGCTCGGCATCAGCCACACCAAGACGCGCGGCCAGAGCCGCCAGCGCCGTTTGCGACTCATGCAGCAGCTTGGCATCGGGCAGTTCCGGCAGCACCGGCAGCAGCTCGTAGCCGCCACCGAGGCTGATATTCAGGTCTTCCACCACGTGAATCAGGCTCAGCCGCGCTCCATGCAGGCGGGCCATCGCGCAGGCCTTGGCCCCGACCTGCAGGGCGTCTTCGGAAAAGTCAGCGGCAAACAGCACATGTTGATAATTCATCAGAATTCTCCGCGAGTTTCCTGGATTCCCGCCCTATGCGGGAATGACAGCCAGGCCACGATACCAGGACTTTCGCTGACCTGACTTTTTCCGTCATACCCGCGAAAGCAGGTATCCATTCTGTTCAACACGCGACTGGATTCCCGCATACGCGGGAATGACGAAAAGCGCAAGTCCCGTATATTTAGAAAATCAATGAGCTGAAACACCAAGCGAACGTCCTGGATACTTCAGTGTAGAGGCTGGACCGGTGCTGCGGAGCCTGCCGCTCACGGCGCGGCCGCCTCCAGCGCGCCACGCAGAAATTCGCGGGTCTGCTCCTGGATCGGATCATCCGCCGGCAAGCGGCGCTGCGCTTCGCGCAGGGCACCAATGCCAAGCTTGATCTGCACCAGCCCCAGATTATGCAGGGTACGCACCTCATCGCGGCGGCGCAGCGCCTCACGATAGGCCCGCTCGGCGGAATCCAGCCGGCCCTGCTCGGCATACAGATTGCCCAACTGAAACCAGGGCTCGGCATCGTTCGGCCGCGCCCGCGTCAATTGCAGGTAATAACCCTCAGCGACATCCCAGCGCCCGGTTTCCACCGCCTGTCGGGCGCGCTCCTCGATGAAGGCGGGATCCGCCGGCTGCCGCGGTGTGGCGGGCGCAGACGCAGACGCAGCAGGCGCAGCAGGTGTGGATGTGGACGGCGGCGTAGGCACCGATGTAGACGGCGGTGCATTCAGATTGGCACAGCCGCTCAGCGCCAGGATACAGAGCACGCCGGCCCCATGCCGCCTATCCCGCCGTGCCATAACGCCGCACTACGTATTCATCGACGATGCGCTGAAAGTCGGCCGCAATGGTGTCGCCCTTCAGGGTTACGGTCTTCTCGCCATCGACATACACCGGCGCCACCGGAATTTCACCCGTGCCCGGCAGACTGATGCCGATATTGGCCTGCTTGCTCTCGCCGGGACCATTGACCACGCAGCCCATCACCGCCACTTTCAACGCCTCGACGCCCGGATAGCGGCTGCGCCAGACCGGCATCTGCTCACGCAGATAAGCCTGGATATCCTGCGCCAGATGCTGGAAATAGTCGCTGCTGGTACGGCCACAGCCGGGACAGGCCACCACCGCCGGCGTAAAGGCGCGCAGGCCCATTGATTGCAGAATTTCCTGAGCAACCTGCACTTCCTGACTGCGGCTGCCGCCCGGCTCCGGGGTCAGGGAAATGCGGATGGTGTCGCCGATGCCCTCCTGCAGCAGCACCGCCAGCGCGGCAGTCGAGGCCACAATGCCCTTGCTGCCCATGCCGGCTTCGGTCAAGCCCAGATGCAGAGGATAATCGCAGCGCGCCGCCAGCTTGCGATATACCGCGATCAGATCCTGCACGCCGCTCATCTTCACCGACAGAATGATACGGTCATGGCCCAGGCCGATCTCCTCGGCGCGCTGCGCGCTTTCCAGCGCCGACACGATCATCGCCTCGTACATCACCTCGACCGCGGGGCGTGGCGCGGCCAGGCGGGCGTTTTCATCCATCAGCCGTACCGCCAGTTCCTGATCCAGACTGCCCCAGTTGACGCCAATGCGCACCGGCTTGGCATAGCGGCAGGCCATTTCCACAATCGTGGCGAACTGCTCATCCTTCTTGCGGCCACGCCCGACATTGCCCGGATTGATGCGGTACTTATCGAGCAGTTCGGCACAGGCCGGATATTTGCTCAGCAGACGATGCCCGTTGAAATGAAAATCACCAATCAGCGGCACCTGCACGCCCTGGGCCTCCAGCATCTCGCGGATGCGCGGCACGGCAGCAGCGGCTTCCTCGGTATTTACGGTGATCCGCACCAGCTCGGAACCGGCCCGCGCCAGTTCGGCAACCTGGCTGGCAGTAGCGACCGGATCGGCGGTGTCGGTATTGGTCATGGACTGCACCACAATGGGCGCATTGCCGCCCACGGTGACCGTGCCGACGCGCACAGCGACACAGGGCCGGCGCGATAGAGAGGCAGCAGCGGAATTCATCGGCATCCCTTAAAAAATGGCCCAATAGCGTGGCCGCGCGCGGCTCAACGCAGAAACTCGCGGCTGATGGCGCGGAAGATGTCGGTGCCGGCCTGACGCAGCCATTCAAACACCACCATCTCCCGGCTGACCACCTGCACGCCGGCCGCACGCATCCGCTCCAGCGCCAACTGCACATCGCCCGGCGCCCGCGACGACACCGCATCCGCGACCAGATAGACCTCCTTGCCGGCGGCGCGCAGTTCCAGCGCGGTTTGCAGCACGCACACATGCGCCTCGATACCGACGATCACCACTTGCTCACGGTCCAGAGCATCGATGCGGCGCATGCAGCCCTGCTCGGCAGCACAGGAAAAATGCAGCTTATCAACGAAGGCTTCCGCCGGCAGCAGTTCGCGGATCGCCGCCACCGTGCCGCCCAGACCCTGTGGATACTGCTCCGAGGCCAGCACCGGCACGCCCAGCCGTTGCGCGACACGGATCAGCCACACGCTATTGGCCACCACGCGCGCATTGTCATGCACGGCGGGCAGCAGCCGTTCCTGTATATCCACGACCAGCAAGGCCGAAGTCTCAAGTCTCATCAGCATCGGTCATTTCGCCTATGGCAATTCTGAATCCAATCCGCTCAACACTGCGTGAGCCGCCTAGGCCAAGCCAGTACGGCATGACCCGCAACACCCGTTAAATCACCCGTTCGCCCTGAGCCTGTCGAAGGGCAACACCCGTTAAATCACCCGTTCGCCCTGAGCCTGTCGAAGGGCAACACCCGTTCGCCCTGAGCCTGTCGAAGGGCAAGCCGCGCACGGCCACCCTCACCGGCAAGCAACAGCGGCGCCTATTCGACAATCAGCGTGATCCGGGGTCCGGCGGCTGTCTCGCCCTGCACCACCCGGGTCTGCAACCCCTGCCAGGCCGGCGCCAACAGATCCGCCGGGGCGCGGCTCAGCGGATCATCGATGGCAAAGGTAAACAGGTGCATGCGCGGCTCCAGCTTCTGGCGAATCAGGCTGCCGATCCAGATCGGCCGCTCCCCCTCGCGCAGGCGGGCATCGACATCCCAGAAACGCAGCACCCAGCGCAAGTGGGCATCCTCGTCATAACGCACCAGGGTCAGCGCATCCTCGCGGCCGGCATGGGTCTGCGGCAGCACCGGCAGCTCGTGCAAGGCCACCTGCGGACTCAGCCACAGCAGCATGCTCTTCAGCTCCAGCGCCGGCGGCAACTGCCAGCCGGCGGCCAGCAGCCGGGTTTCCAGCTCCTCGCGGCTGCCCGCCCACTGCAGCACAAAATCCTGCCGGCGCTGCCCGCCAAAATCACGGCGCCGCTGCGGCAGCTCGCGCCAGCCCTCCGCCCACCAATGCGCCTGTTCCTGCCACTGCAGGAGAGTACGCGACTGGTAGCGCTGCAGATCGGCGCGATAGTCGAGCGTCACATGCAGCAGATCCATGACCAGCAGGGCCAGCACGCTATAGGCCAACAGCCCGCGCCAGGCCAGCACCGTCTGCCGGTGATGGTTATAGGCCAGCGCCAGCACCGCCACCCAGATCAGCCCCAGACACAGCCCGGCCAGGGTATCGGTCAGCCAGTGCACGCCCAGATACAGCCGGGCAAAGGCGATCGGCACAATCAGAAACGCCGCCGCCAGATACACGATCCAGCGTCGCGGCGGCGGCAGCTCGCGGGCAATCAGGGCCGCCAGAAAGCCAAACACCAGGGTGCTGAATGTGGCATGGCTGGAGGGGAAGGAATAACCCTGCAGACCGGCGGCGACCTCGGCCGGACTGGATACCGGCAGCAGCCAGCGAAACAGCAGGTTGGTGACCATGCCAAAGCCCAGCGCCGCCAGCCAGTGCCAGGCCGCCGAGCCGTTGCGCCGCCAGACCAGCCAGCCAAACACCACCACGCTCAGCGGCAGAGTCACCTGATAATCGCCCAGTTCAGCGGTAAACACCATCAGGGCATCAGCCCAGGGCGTGCGCAGTTCCTGGAAAAAGTGGTACAGGCTCTGATCCAGACCGCTGGGCAATTGATGACCGGCCGCACTCAGGCTCAGGCTGAGCAGCAGCACACTGCCCAGCAGCAGCACCGCCAGGGTCGCCAGACCGCGCAGTTCGCCTTTTTCCGGATCAAGCAGCGAGGCGCCAATCGGGCCAATCAGGCGCCGGCCATGGCTCCAGGTGGAAAAGCGCTGCAGCCAGTCGGTCGCGTGGGCCTGGAACAGGCGCACGGCATGCGTCACCAGCCAGGTGGTCAGCCACAACAGGACGGCGATGATCAGAATCAGCACCACCAGCCGCCCGGCCACCCGCGAGGCGATCTCCAGCGAGGCGCCAAATGCCATCCCCGGCACCAGATAGGCCGGTGCCCACAGGATCGCCGAAACCACGTTGGCGATCATGAAATCGCGCCAGCTCATGTCCATCATCCCGGCCACGGTGGGAATGGTGCCGCGCACCGGGCCGAAAAAGCGCCCAAACAGCACACCCTTGCCGCCGTGCTTGCGGAAAAAATCCTCACTGCGCCCGATCAGTTCCGGGTGGCGGGTGAACGGCCAAACCCGGCGCACGCCCTGATGAAACACCCGGCCAATCCAGAAGCTGATGGCATCGCCGGCCACCGCGCCCAGCGCCGACCACCAGTAGGCTGACCAGAAGTCGACATGACCGAGGCCAATGAAAGCGCCCAGGGTGAACATGATCAGGGCGCCGGGGATGATGACGCCGACGATGGTCAGCGATTCACACAGGGCGGTGATGAAAATCGCGGCACTCATCCAACCGGGATGGGCCGCGATCCACTCGAACATCGCATTGACGAACTCGGACTGCATGGCAGGATGATTTTCAGGTGGCGGTTGGGTCGGGGGCGTCGGCGTCGAGCTTGTTGTGTGCCGAAATTATGCGGGTGAACGACGCCTTATGCCACAGCAGGACGCAACTTTGCCACCACGCCCAGGCCGCCCGCCGCTCGCGCGGGTGGGTACTCCAAGGGATTGAATCGGGACTTTCGCTTTTCGTCATTCCCGCGTATGCGGGAATCCAGAAGGTCAGATACAGACTCAATATCGCGTCATTCGTCATTCCCGCGTATGCGGGAATCCAGTAGCGTGTTGAAAAGAATGGATACCCGCTTTCGCGGGTATGACGGAAAAAGCAAGGTAAGCGAAAGTCCTGTGAATATGGCTTGAGCAGTCGTGCGGCAAACCTCGTCCTGTACGGCGGGGCCTGCCGCAGCACCGGATTCAGCGATTCTCCGCCCAATCGCCGTTGCGGATCCTGCTGACCAGTTTCGCCAACTCATGATCAGGCACGTCGTTCAGGCAGCGGATCAATTCCGTAAACAGGACCGGCCGCCGCATGATGATCTCGCGTACATCGCTGGAAATCTTGCCCGCCAGAGCCAGCAGATAATCAAAATCCTCGCCGAGATCAGCCGCCAGACGCCGAATCGCGTCTTCCGACGGCGGCAAGGCATTGCCCCGCTCGATTCTGCTCAGATAACCCGGTGCAAGACCAACGCGCAAAGCGGTCTGACGAATTGAATAGCGGTTATTGGCTTGACGATAGCGTTCGCGCAACAAACGGGTATGGTGACCAAAGTGTTCCATGACGACCCCCAATAATATATATCAAAATAATGACGTTAAGCAGGATTTCAGCTTGTGAAATGGGTCAGCGATAGACCCAAAAAAAAACACGATATGTATCGTTATCTGTATATAAGCAAAACCGGGGCCAGACGATGATTCCTGGCAAAAAGCCATCAAAAATTATCCAAAATACAGTTGGATAACAAAAAAAAAGCACCCCATAAGGGTGCTCGGAGGATTCTAAAGGGATGCTAAAATTCCAGCGGGTTTTTCATTTTGAAACGTCTATTTCAACCACCCCTTTCAAAGTGAAAAATGGAACCGTGCAATACCGCCCGGCCGGAACGATCAGGATGATCAGGCTGAGAGTCGGTTCTGGCGCAGCCGACGCCAGAGCGTGGTCCGGCTGATACCCAATTCCTGCGCAACCAGACCGAGATTGCCGGCATGCTTGTCCAGCAGGCGCTCAATCTCAGACCGCTCAATCTGTTCCAGTCGTGACAGACCGGTATGATTCAATGACGCCATTGGCAGCCATTCGCCTAGGTCAAGTTGCGGACCGGTATTCAGCAGCACGGCGCGCTCAATCAGATTTTCCAGTTCGCGGATATTGCCCGGATAATCGTAATCGCATAGCACCTGCAAGGCTTCGGTACTGATCCGGGTCACCGGGCGCCGCAGGGCCTGGCCAAATTTCTTCAAACTGTGTTCGACCAGCGCTGGAATATCGCTCAGCCGTTCGCGCAGCGGCGGCATATGAAGCGGAAAGACATTGATGCGGTAATACAAATCCGCGCGAAAACGGCCCGCACGGACCTCCTGTTCCAAATCGCGATTGGTGGCGACAATGATGCGCACATCGGCATGCTGATAGTGGCTTTCGCCGACGCGCCGGAAACGGCCATCCTGCAGCACCTGCAATAACTTGGCCTGCAGGGCCGGACTCATTTCACTGATCTCATCCAGCAGCAGAGTGCCGCCGTTGGCCGTTTCGAACAGGCCCTTATGGTCGCGCACCGCGCCGGTGAAGGCGCCGCGCCGATGCCCAAACAGCTCGCTTTCCAGCAGCGCCTCGGACAGCGAACTGCAGTTCTGTTCGATGAAGATGCTGTCACGGCGCGGCCCGTGGTGATGAATGTAGCGGGCCAGCAGGGTTTTGCCGGTGCCGGTTTCGCCGGTCAGCAACACGGTCGCCGAACTGTCGAGCACCCGGTTCACCTGATCGAGCACACTGCGCAGAGCGGGGCTCTTGCCGATGACGTCGAGGTCGCGCGTGTCCTGACCGATGCGCTGCCGCAGCAAGCGGTTTTCATCGTGCAGCCGGGCGTTAGCCAGGCGCAATTCCTCCAGCAACCGCTGGTTTTCCACAATCAATTCGTAGCTTTGCAGGGCGCGCTTAACCATGACGCGCAGTTCCTGCCGCTCCCAGGGCTTGACGATGTATTGATAGATATGGCCGCGATTGATCGCGTCGATCAGGGCGGCGTTATCGGTATAGCCGGTGAGGGTGATGCGAATGATGCGCGGGTCAATCTGGATCACCCGCTCGAACATTTCCACGCCGGTCATGTCCGGCATGCGCTGATCGGCGATGATCAGGGCGATCTGCCGCTCAGTCTTGAGGATTTCCAGGGCTTCCAGGGCGCTGTTGGCGGTGAAGACCTGATAATCAGCCTCGAAGGTCAGCTCAAGAGTGCGCAGAATTTCCTTTTCATCATCGACGATCAACAGGCTGTGGCGCTTCATGACGCTCCCCGGGGCTGGCGAATTGGCAGTTCCAGTGTGAATTCACTGCCCCCATCAAGGCAACGGGTCACCTCGATTTTGCCACCGTGCTTTTGCGCAATACCGTAACTGATGCTCAGCCCCAGCCCGGTGCCGGCGCCGACGGCCTTGGTGGTGAAGAAGGGATCAAATAGCCTGTTCATGTGTTCCTCGGCAATGCCCACGCCGTTGTCGCGGATCGCAATACGCACGCGCTCACCCGGCGTGACGGTGCAAGTACGAATCCAGACCTCACCCTGGCCGGGAATGGCCTGCGCGGCGTTTTGCAGTAGATTCATGAAAATCTGATTGATCTGCCCCGGATAGCATTCCACCCGCGGCAGCCCGCCATATTCACGATGCACGCTGATCCGTCCCCGGTATTGCGCTTCGAGCAGGGTCAGCGTCGATTCAAGACCCTCATGCAAATCGGCCAGCACCAGACCGGTATCGTCGGTGCGCGAAAACGTGCGCAGATCCAGCACGATCTTCTTCACCCGCGTCGTGCCATCGCGGCAACTGGTGATCAGTTCACGCAGGGTCGCGCGGATCTTGTCCGGATCAGCGGCCGGATTACGTCCGTCCAGTGCTGCGGCCAGCCGCTCGGTATAGTCCTCGATCAAATCCAGATTGCCATGCACATAACTGATGGGATTATTCAGTTCATGGGCAACGCCCGCCACCAGCAGGCCCAGCGAGGCCATTTTCTCGGCTTGCGTCAACTGCTGCTGGGCGCGGCCCAATTCCTGATAGGCGGTTTCAATCTGCTGGTGGCGCTGCTGCAATTCCTGGTTGGCGCTGGACAGCTCCTGGGTGCGGGCGGCGATTTTGTCTTCCAGATCGCGGTTCATCTCCTCCAGCATCTGGCGGCGTTCACGCTCGGCATTGAGCGCGCGCAGCAGCAACAGCCCGCCATGCACCAGCGCCACGATCACGAGCGCGGCAACGACCGGCAGGCACAGCCCGAGGTGGGCAAACAGCCACTCGGCGCACGCTACGCACAGCGCCGCGATCAGCACACTCGCCAGTGTCGCGGCAACTGGATTGATCCAGACCAGCAGCAGGCCGGTCAGCAGCGCCAAGCTCAGCAGGATCAGCGTCCGTGCCAGCGGCGCCGGCTCGGTCAGGAACTGTTCCGCCAGCAGATCAGCGATGATCTCGGCCTGAATTTCCACGCCAGCCGCTGCCTCTCCATTCACCCAGGAAAATGGCGTCAGGAACATATCGCCGGACAGGCGCTGTGGTTCCGGAATCGCCTCCAGCCAGCGCCCGACCAGCACGATCTTGTCCGCGAAAAGGCCCGGCGGCAACATACGCTCGAACTGTAAAGCCTGATAGTAGGAAACGGCTTTGATGGTTTTCGGCGGTCCCTGATAGTTGATCAAGTGTTCCTGCAAGAAATCGATTGGCTTGAGCTGTCTTGCGAGCGGCAGCGTGGCGTGTTCTGACTGCGGACTGTGCTGCAAGGCGCGCCGCACCACCTGCAGGGCAAAGGACGGCATATCCGGCGCCAAGAGCCGCGCCCGCCGCACCACGCCATCCCGGTCGATGCCGACAAAGGGATTGCCCACCGTGGCCACGTCGCGCAGCAGCGGCATGGGATCAACGCGCAGGGTATGCCGAAACATAGGATCGTCCACCGCCGCCAGCGCACTGACCAGCACCACGTTGCCGCTCTCCTGCACGGCACGGGCGAATGCCTGATCCTCAGCCGGTTGCGAAGGCTCCGAGAACAAAATATCAAAGCCAATCACCCGCGCGCCGGCCTGATTGAGTTTTTGAATCAACTGCGCATGCAGGCTGCGCGGCCAAGGCCATTGCTGACCGATTTCGGCCATGGAGGCTTCATCAATGGCGACGATGATGACCGATTCCGGCGCCGGCAAGGGACCACGCAGGGTAAACAGCAGATCCAGACCCTTAAGTTCGAGAACGGCAAAAAAAGGCATCTGGCTCAGAAGCAGCGTGATCCCGCAAGCCACGGCAGCAACCAACGCCGCCGGCAGGATGCGAACTTTCCTGATTGACACGGCCCCGACTCAGACTGGACAGGGATCCTTCCAGACCAGCCGGCCATTCACCAGCACCCAGCAACCGCTTTGGGCTTGCCCGGCACTGGCACGCACAGTGACAAAAGGCTGATCTGCATTGATCGAAGCCAGGTCAAGCTGCACGACATGGGTCTTGCCATCGGCATCGGTGATAACCACCCACACGGTATTGGCCTCGGGCCTGGATAGAGCCTCCAGAGATACCGCAGAACCTGTTAAGCGCATTGCATGCCTCCTCGGCAAACACGACTAGAAATTCAGGGTTACCCGTCCGAAAAAAGTCCGCTCGGGGATATACAGTGGATTGGCGCCTCTTTGACCCACACCGGTCTGAAAGCTGTTGTCCTGGAAGTTGAATTCACGATCGAACAGGTTCCTCACCTCAAAGGCCACCAGACCCAGGCGCTTGGGCAGGCGATAACCCAGACCGGCATTGACCACCGTGAAATTCTCGCTTTCCGCTGGCAGGGGGGTAAACGACGACAGATCCAGATACTGAATTCTCTGATTGACATAAGCCACGCCAAGCCCGGCAAAGAACCCGGAAGGATCGAAATACTGAACGCTCAAGGGCACAGTGAGGGTACGCAACTGGTGAGGCGTGCCCATGAAAATTTCCGTCAACAGACCTTCCTGGATTTCAAAATCCTCATACAGCCACTTGGCGCTTAGCGCCCACTCCCGACTGGGCATCCAGTACAGATAGGCGCTATAGAAATTATTATGATTCTTCTGAATTTCATAGAACTCCGGCACATCCAGCGTCCCGAAGGGTACATCATTATCCTGGCTCAGCGCCTCCAGCCCGCCGAACAGGGTTTTGCTGAACCGCACATCAAGACCCACACCATAGTTCTTCGATACCGTCATATTGAAATAGTCATTGAGCTGGTTAAATCCAGCAATCTGCGTAGGCTCAATGGTCTGCTCAACTGAATTCGCACGCTTTACCGTCTTGAACGCAGCGGCGCGCAGTGACAGAAAGTCGTTGATCGCCCATTGCACACCCAGCTTTGGATTGAACTCATTCAGCTTGGCGGATGGATCGTCCGTTGATTCATAACCAAGACCCACGGTCCAGATCACGCGCTCGGGCAGATTGATATTGGCGTAGCCATAGATGTTCTGCTGGGAACTGTTGGTGTCAGGCTGGACAAAGCCCACAAATTCGTTATCAAACGAATAGGCGCCCAGTCCGGTGATAATGTTGAATTGATCAGCCCGGTACAGCATCTGGGCCTCGGCCTGAGTGCCCTTATCACGCGCGCCGATGGATTCGTTGATCCGGGTATAGGTCAGGACATCGCTCTGATCTTTGTAAATGACGGAAGCGATCAGATCAGTGTGTGGCGATAGCGAATAGCGCGCGCCAACGCGGGCTGTTTCCTGGCTGAAATCCTGCTGCTGAAAGGCGCGGAACGCTCCATCAAAACTGGAAACCAGATCGCCGTTAGCCGTATCCCGGCGCCGATATTCAGCCTGCAGACTGAAATCAGCAGTGACGGCAAACTGCGCAAACAGGTTATAGATGTCGTGTTCCAGATCATTATTCTCGCGATAGCCGTTACTCTGGTAGTGAAACTGGCCGACGCTGTAGGACCAGCGATCCGTCAGTCCGGACAGCACCAGATTATCGGCCCAGGTATCCAGACTGCCGCCCAGCGCCGAAGCAAGCAGGGTCGCGCGATCCTGCACGAACAGCGGATTGAATTCATACAGTGACGGGGTGAGCGGGCCACCCTGTGCCAGCATCAACTTGGTTTCAGCCATTTGCGGCTGAATCGGATTCATATTGATCGGCTGCAATAACTGCGATTGCAGCAATTCACTGACCCGCGCCGGCTCCCGATTCGGCAAGGCCATATAGGAATCCGCCAGCAAGCGGTGGGCTGAATAATTGGCGGGATCGCGATTGACGGATTGCCAGCCCTCGCGCAGACCCAGTTCAGTGAATCCAACTTCATTGTAAATCCGCCCCAGGGTCGCGGAGCGGGTCGCCAGATCTTCGTCCAGCAACAGACGCGAACGATACACCGCCCGGTCATTATTCAATTCGATGGATTTTTGCAGACTCTCTACCGCCTGCACCGGCCGATTGATGCTCTGCAGGCGAATCGCGTCATACAGATAGGGCGTCGGATCATGCGGGTCCAGTTGCTTGGCAATGTCCAGATATTTTGCCGCACGTGGATCATCCTTGATTTCATAAAACGCCTTGCCGAGATAACTGTTATAAAGCGCAACGCGCGGCTCCAGCAGCGTGGCCTTGCGCATGGCCTCCAGCGCTGCGGCGTCCTGGTTATGCCGGAACAGCGCCAGTCCGAGACCCAGTTGCGGCAGGCCAAGGGTCGAATCCTGGCCGATGGCGTTCTGAAACGCCGTGCGGGCTTCGTCAACCCGATGATTCGCCAACTGCACGAATCCCCAAACGGTATTGACCATCGCGTCATCCGGCGCGTACTGCCGTGCCTGCTGCGCAGCCTTGACCGCTGCCCGCAAGCGCCCCATGCTCAGCAGCAGGCTGCTTTCCTGCACCCGCGCCCGAACATTGTCCGGCTGCAGTGCGACGGCTTTTTGCGCCGCTGCCAGCGCCGCATCCAGATCAAACCCGGCCTGTCGCGCCAGACTCAGGCTGAGATACGCAGCGGCCGAATGCGGATCAACCTCCACCGCACGCTCGGCGCTCGCCAGCGCTGCGGCATTGCGGTTCTGCACCAGGGCAATACTGGTACGCAGACTGTAGGCATCGGCATCGCGCACATTCAGCGCCAGCGCCCGATCAATGGCCTGTTCAGCGGCGGGAATGCGTCCGGCCAGCAATTCGCGGCGCGCTACGCCGGTCCAATAGCCCGGCGCCTGCGGATCAGTGACAGCAGCGACCGGGGCGCCACCGGTCGGGTCGGGATAGTAAAGCGACCATTGCACCGCATCGAGCGGATTGAGCAGCACGGTCTTGCGCGGCGCCTCGCCCAGGCGAACATCAGCCTGTTCATCAGCAGCCACCAGCACGCTGCCTTGCGGATTGCTGAATTCGACCAGACCGTTCAGCACCGCCAGCCGCGCGCTCGCGTCCGGTGCCACCGCCAGATTGAATTCGGTGCCACGAATGGTCGCGGTAGCCGGCACAGTCTGGATGTCGAGTGGCTGACCGCTGCTGCGCACCCAGATTTCACCGCTGAGCACGCGCAGCACACTGCGCAGCGCCTCGCTCGTGGTGGCGATAAACCCTTCGGGCGCCGGCGCCACCTGTTTCAACTCCAGGCGGCTGTTGGCGTTCAGCTTGAGCTGGGTGCCATTGCTCAGCAACACCGCAACCCGGCTGCCTTCACCGGTGCGCAACACCTCGCCGGCGGCGAGCACTGCCCCATCGGCGATCGGCTGCCAACGCCCTTCGCGCAAGACCTCGGCGCTGCCCAGCAGGCTGATCACCTGCCCCGCATCCTGTGCCCAGGCGGAGCCAATCGGCACCAGCAACAGTAGATAAAGCCCTTGCAGCAACCAGTACCATCGTGAACGATTCGGATGCGTTCCAGCCCTTGCCTGCAAGGCAGACAGTCCCTGATTCTGTTGCATCATTTACGCAGCCTATTGTTAATTAAGTTGAATTAACCCAATGCCAACCATACTTGGGGCAACACCCGTTCGCCCTGAGCCTGTCGAAGGGCAACACCCGTAAAAACAAAACCATCTAAAAAACGCGATATTTATTAAAATTTTACTTTGACTATTGTATGCCAGCAGCCACCCATATTCAGCCTGTGCTGTCCCGCTGCAAAATCCCGCATAATCCATATGTTTCCATCCTAATCCTTGGAGAATTGCGCCATGCGCACCCTCATCCTGCGTGCCGCCGCCGCTGTGCTGTTGGCCCTGTCCGCACCCGGATTTGCCGCTGAGCCGGCCAGAAGCGTGGCACTGACGCAGATCGTCGAGCATCCCTCGCTGGATGCTGCCCGGCACGGCATTCTCGACGAGCTGGCCGCCGCCGGTTTTGTGCAGGGCCAGAATCTCAGCGTCGATTATCAGAACGCCCAGGGCAATCCGGCCACGGCGGCGCAGATCGCCCGCAAGTTCGCCGGCGCGCATCCCGACGCCATCATCGCCATCGCTACGCCTTCGGCGCAGGCCGTGGCTGCGGCCACCCGCGACATCCCGATCATTTTCTGCGCGGTCTCTGATCCGCTCGGCGCCAAGCTGGTCGGCAACCTCGACCAGCCGGGCGGCAACATGACCGGCACCCGGGATTTTCCGCCGATCGCCGAGCAGCTCGCTTTGATCCGCGAATTGTCGCCCCAGGCCAAAACCCTCGGCGTGATCTACAACCCCGGTGAGACCAACTCGGTATCAATCATCGCCGCGTTGCGGCAATTCGCGCCCAGCCTGGGCTTTGAGGTGCTTGCCGCCGCCGCGCCCAAATCCAGCGACGTGCTCAGCGCCGCGCGGCAACTGACCGGCAAGGCTGAGGCGATCTACATTCCGCTGGATAACACCGTGGTTTCAGCGCTGGAGGCGGTGATCAAGATTGGCCGGGAAGCAAAAATCCCGGTGTACAGCGCTGATACCGATTCAGTCGGGCGCGGCACGGTTGCCTCGCTGGGCTTTGATTACTACGATGTCGGCCGCCAGACCGGCCAGCAGGTCGTTCGGGTGCTGCGGGGTGAAAAGCCCGGCGCCATTCCGGTCGAGCGGGTGCAGAAGCTCAACCTGTTCCTCAACCTGGATGCAGCGGCGGCCATGGGCGTGACCGTGCCCGAGGCGATGCGCCAGCGCGCCGTGAACCTGCCAAAATCCTGAACGCTTATCATGAGCCTGATCGCCCTGCTCGGCGCGCTGGAAATCGGTTTGGTCTTCGCTCTGGTAGCGCTGGGCGTTTATCTCTCGTTCCGGGTGCTGCAGTTTCCCGACCTGACCGTAGACGGCAGCTTTCCACTCGGTGCAGCGGTAGCGGCCATTCTGATCGTCAACCACGTTAATCCCTGGCTGGCGACCGCGACTGCGGCCTTGGCCGGTGCGCTGGCCGGGTTGACCACCGCCTGGCTGAACCTGCGCCTGGGCATCCTGAACCTGCTGGCCAGCATCCTGACCATGATCGCTCTGTATTCGATCAATCTGCGCATCATGGGCCGGCCTAACGTGGCGCTGCTTGGTGAAAACACCGTGCTCAGTCCCCTGCAGGATCTGGCGCTGCCGGTCTATGTAACGACGCCATTGGCGTTTGCGCTGGCAGTGCTGCTGATCAAAGCGCTGCTGGATCGTTTCCTCAACTCGGAACTGGGACTGGCACTGCGCGCCACCGGCGCCAATCCGCGCATGGCCCGCGCTCAGGGCATCCACACTGGCCAGGCCACCTATCTGGGCATGGCGCTGAGCAATGCCCTGGTGGCGCTGGCCGGGGCGCTGTTCGCCCAATCGCAGGGCAGCGCCGATGTGACCATGGGCGTGGGCGTGATTGTTGTCGGGCTGGCGGCGGTGATCGGTGGCGAGGCGCTGCTCAATCCGCGCACGGTTGCCTGGGCTACGGCCGCCTGCGTGTTCGGTTCGCTGTTGTACCGGCTGATTGTAGCGCTGGCGCTGAACGCCGATTTTCTCGGTCTGCAGGCCCAGGATCTGAATCTGATTACCGCGGCACTGGTGGCAGCAGCGCTGGTATTGCCGCGCCTGCGGGCGGGGAAAACGCCATGATCGAGATGCGCCACGTGCGGGTCACTTTCAACGCCGGCACACCGCTGGAAAATCCGGCCCTGCGCGGCATCGATCTGGACATTCCCGCCGGCCAGTTCCTGACCGTGATCGGTGGCAACGGTGCTGGCAAGTCCACCCTGCTCAATGCCCTGTCCGGTGAAATCAACGTCAGCGCGGGCCGTATCAGCTTTGATGGTCAGGATGTGACCCGCTGGCCGGTGGCGCAACGGGCACGCTGGGTGGCGCGGGTGTTTCAGGATCCGCTGGCCGGTACCTGTGCCGAGCTGACCATCGAGGAAAACCTGGCGCTGGCGGCGGCCCGTGGCCAATGGCGTAGCCTGCGCCCGGCACTGACGGCAGCGGCGCGCGCCACGTTCCGGGACAGTCTGGCGCGGCTGGGGCTGGGGCTGGAAAACCGTCTGCAGGATCGCATGAGCCTGCTATCCGGTGGCCAGCGTCAGGCGCTCAGCCTGCTGATGGCTACCCTGCAACCGATGAAGATTCTGCTGCTGGATGAACACACCGCCGCTCTCGATCCGAAGACGGCGGCGTTCGTGCTGGAACTGACCCGGCGCATCGTCGCCGAGCGGCAACTGACCGCGCTCATGGTTACGCATAGCCTGCGCCATGCGCTTGATGTCGGCACGCGCACGCTGATGCTGCATCAGGGACGGATAGTGCTCGACATCGCCGGCGCTGAACGCGCCCGGCTGGACGTGCCGGACCTGCTGCGCCTGTTCGAAGTCGCCCAGGGCGAGCCGGTCACCGATGACGAGCTGTTGCTGGGCTGATGCCGCTCATGCAGAGTGCCCCGGCTACGCCTACAGGGCGCGGATGCTGGCCTTGCGGAAAGCCTCGCGCAGTTCCTCAAAGGTCCGCGTCACCGGGAATTGCGGGAATTCATCAATGACGTTCTGCGGTGGGCGAAACAGGATACCGGCCTCGGCTTCGGCAAGCATGGCGGTATCGTTGTAGGAATCTCCGGCGGCGATGACCCGATATTGCAGACCGTGGAAGGCCTGCACAGCGGCGCGCTTGGAATTAGGCTGCCGCAGGGTGTAGCCGACCACGCGATCATCGACCACTTCCAGCTTGTGGCAGAACAGCGTCGGCCAGCCGAGTTGACGCATCAGCGGCTGGGCGAATTCATAAAACGTGTCCGACAGGATCACCACTTGAAAGCGCTCGCGCAGCCAGTCCAGGCACTCGCGCGCACCCTCCAGCGGCCCCATCCCGGCGATGACCTGCTGAATATCGGACAGCTTCAAACCGTGCTGGTCGAGCAGCGCCAGCCGCCCACGCATCAGTTGATCGTAATCCGGAATATCGCGGGTCGTCAGTCGCAGTTCCGCGATGCCGGTGCGTTCGGCGACGTTGATCCAGATTTCCGGGACCAGGACCCCTTCCAGGTCCAGGCAGGCGAGTTCCATGAACAATTCCCCCTGTTGCGCACCACCGGCGCGGACGCGGCGGCGCATGCGGTTTAGCGTAGATAATCGGCAAAAAAGCGCCGCTACGCTAACCGTTTGCCAACGCTGCCGCAAGAGCCGCCCTGCTCAGCGCGTGATGGTACTGTCGGCGATCAGTTCGGCCAGTTGTTCGGTATTCAGGCGCAGGCGCAGCGCCAGCACCCGGATCAGATCGATAGCCGCCTTGGAATTCTGCTCCAGGAAGGGCATGAAATCGCGGCGATGGATCACCAGCAGCTCGCTCGGCGCCAGGGTAGTTGCCCCCGCCGAGCGGCCCAGGCCATCGAGCATGGCAATCTCGCCGAGAATCTCCCCCGGTCCGACAACGCCGAGCATGATATCGTGGCCTTCGCGGTCACACACGCTGACCTTCAATCGCCCGCTGAGCACCACGAACATCTCTTCACCGGCATCGGCGCGGGAGAACACCGCCTGCCCAGCCGACAGGGTCAGCATGCGCGACAGGGCAATGATTTTTTCCAGGTGGGCACTGGAGAAGTTACGAAACAGCAGGCTGCGGCGCAAGGCGGCCATCTTCTGCTGGGCCGGCGGTGTTGCGGCGGTCGCATTGCCGCCACTCAGCGCCAGGGCACCATGCAACTGGCTGGCGATCAGCGGCCGCTTGATGCAGATATAGTCGGATTCGAGCGCCGGAACCGCCGAGGCCAGGATGACGCTGATACCGGGTACATCCTGCCGGTATTCATTCCAGAATTGCATCGCCACAGCATCATCGGCATTGATGATCGCCACGCTGGCTGCTGCACGCGGGTTCTCGACGAGCTGATAGCTGACCTCGTTATTGCTGGCCACTGACAGGATATTGCGGATCATCCGCCGTTCGCGGTCCACAAAACCGATGGTATTGACCGTCACAACTTTAATCGCCACAGATATGTCCCTCCCCTCTTTCCAAACTGCTTGCCACTGCTGCTGTTGCACATGTTTGCTGGACATGTGACGCGACCATCCTTGCAGGATCGCGCTGGTATTTGGTCATCCGACCCCGACGTGCTCTCGCAGCCACGGCTCCAAACAGTCGAAGCGGAACGCTCGAGTCTCGAAGAGTTGCATGAAAAAGGCATGCGCGGTTTCGTTGTCGCATTCGATGCGGTGGCCGTTCATCCGCAAAAACGTATCGGTGACGAAGAAGGCCACGCGCTTGTTGCCGTCTAGGAACGGGTGGTTATTGGCCAGGCTCTCCATCAGCGCCGCCGCCTCTTCGACGAGGTCCCGGTAATAGCCAAGCTGGGGCCGCATCAGGGCGGCCTCCAGGGCACCGGGGTCGCGCAACCCCAGCGCGCCGCCGAACACCTCGATCAGATGCGCGTGCATGGCAACTCGCGGTTCATCGGGCCAGCAGCTCGCCCAATCGGCGGTTTTTCTCTACGCTCGCCTGGAAGTGCGCCATGACCTCAGCGCGGGGCGTGGCGTCGCGCTTGCGCTCAACGAACTCGCGCAGCGCCTGCTCCAGCACCGCCTGGAACTGGCGGCCTTCCTCGCGAGCGATGGCTCGCAGCTCGCCGAGCAGGCGCGGGTCGGCCTGGCTGGAAAATTTCTGGCGGACGGCATTCATGATGTGATGCTCTCTATCAGATTCTATCAAGATAAAGCTTGATGCTAAACAGGCCCGCCCGGACGTTCAACCCCGAATAGGGAAAAGCACTTCCGCCAATACAAGTTAGCGGAGCTGTTTGGCCTGCCAACTCGTGCAGGGTGGCAGTGGCTGGGTTGCAGGCAGACGGCGCAAACTGCAGCGGTTCGGCCAGTAGTGGTACATAGTCGGGCCAATAGGTGCCACCGGTCGATCACTGATCACCTCGCCGCTCTGAAATGCCCATGATAATCTCGATCATCTAGGCTGATCTCTTCCTGCTTTACGGAGTCTTGTTCGTGACTACCGGCTGCTGCAAACTTCCGGCGCTAAATCGCGGCTTTACCCTCGATCCCCCGCCGGCCCCGTTCGCAACGCGCTCGCCTTGAGCCAATCGCTGGGTCAACAGGTACTCGAACCGCTGCGGCCCTACCTGAACGGTGTCACCCACCTGCTGATCGTGCCCAATGGCCCGCTGTACGATCTGCCCTTCACTGCCCTGCCCTGGAACGGTCACTTCCTGGTCGAACAGTTCCACCTCAGCACCTTGTCCCCTCGATCTCCCTGTTAGCGACTCTCGACTTCCAACCCACCGCTGCTGCGCCGCACAGTTGGTCGCCCGGCGACGCGAGCGGTCACCTGATGTTGGACCCCATTCTTAGGACAGCATGAGAGGCGAAATAAGCTCTGACCCTTGGTTGTTAAATGGATCAGGCGACCAGCGCTGGATGGTTTGCATTGACGAAATAACGGATATTCGGGCTGGTGCCGGCGAGGGCCGCGTGTGGCCGCTCCTGGTTATATCAGTCAAAATAGTGCCCGAGGGTCTCGCGCAGGCGGTGCCCATTTTCGAATGGCATTGAGGTAGATAAGGATGGGACGCTGTGCGAGGCGTTGTGTGTCAGTAGCCAGATGTTTGGACGGTAATATACCTACCACAAGCGAGGGAGGGAGGGATTATCCTTTTCCGGTTCCAGACGGCAGTTCGAGTTGCCCTTTTTTGAGGATGCGCGCCTTGATGATTTGACCGGTTGTGTGCTCGATTTCAGCTTCTGCGAAGCGTATGAGATGCGCACGCTCCAGATCATCGCGCACAACCACATCAAAACAACTACCGATCAACGTAGAAGCACCCTCACCTTTGTTGCTGAGCAGAGTTGAAAGAAATTTGGTCAGTAGACGCCGTGAGGGTAACACAAAAGCATTATTATGATCACTTCTAGGAATGATCCATAAATGTTCATCATCCGCCGTGACCGTTACACTGATCGTTCCGTTGCTATTGCACAAAGCGGGAGCAAGCTGCTGGTAGCGTGCACGGAAATCCTGTTCATAACTTGACTCAAGCAGCATCCGATTGAAATCAATAATTAAGTCAGATTCTGCGCAGGAAAGTTCTGATTTGACTCCAAGGGTTTGTGGAATTCTGCTAATAGGTTCCTTTGGATCGCTTATTGGTTCTTTAAATGCTAAGCTGGATTGAAATTCGGCAAGTTGGTTTTTTATTTCTTTAACGAGAACTAACATTTCATTCGATTTTACCGAATCTTGATTTTGCTTTTCAAAAGACTCATTTAGAGTATCTATTTTGTTTTTAATATCCTCGATATCTCGCCTTAATTTTATAATCTCATTACGATTATTACGACATAAGATAAAAAAATCTTCTTGTTTCTCAAAAATTTTATCAACCACAATAATGGCATCATCTTGTCTTTTCAAGACAAACAAAAATAAAACAAAAAACACAATTATTATAATTATTGCGCATATAAGCAACAAAAGACCCAATTGATTTATCATCATTTGATCACTTCATCCAGTGAAACTGACTGCTTTTCAATTAATTGCTCAATAAAATTCCGCAGCACTACAATAAAGATAGGTTGCATTTCATGCACGACTCCACTTTCACTAGTTGAGTGTTCTCTAGCCTGCTTAACTTTTGAACACATCTCTTTCAGTTGATCATTAATCCTGTCTTTCCATATTACATCTACATCGGAATCGAGCATTATTTTCCGACCTAGCTCTTTCTGGTAGATTTGGATCATAGTATTCAATTCAGTTAATTCTTCAACGCGCCATGAAGCGTGATGAGGCACCTTTGATGATAAGGTTAGCGCCTTCAATGTCGCACTTTTGTTTGAGTCCGCTTTGGATAGCAATGTATCAAGCTTTGGTTCGATTTCCTGATCACTGAGATAAAGCGATTCTCCCAACAGAGTATCAAGCCAAGCACCCTCTATTTTAAAATCAGCGGCAGCACTTTTCTGTTCGTAGACCAGCAAGCCATGTGCGACCTCGCACTTGGGTTCCTGGCTAAGATACAAGGGGTGAACTGGCCGATTCAGGCCGGCTACTTGCTGGAACATGCGCACTAATTTATCCCGCCGTTCCGGAAGGATAGTTTCGACCAGCAAACTGCCCCTGCCCCCAAAGCAGATTTGCAAACTGTCCCGGTTCAGATCGAAGTGGGGTATCCCCTCGGCAACCTCCTTAGAATTACCAAGCGCATGGATGACACGCCCCACGTAGTACAGAATGCCTGCCAAAGCAAATTCAGTAATACGCAGCAGGCCGGGCACCCGGGTACTACTATCGTCGCTCAAGTAGTGAAGTTTCTGCGTTGCATGCTGATACCCTGGGCTATTAACCAGAATTTCGATAGCCTGTCTACGAGCATTACTGAGAGAATCACATTTACTGATCTCTTCAATCGCATCATTGGGTATTTGATCCGATGCATTTTTTTGCATTTCCTGCAAAAAAGCGGCATTTCGACTCAAATAATTCGTAAAAATATTCTGGCCAGCCAAACGAATTGAAGTCCGCCAGATCAGGTTATGATTCTGCCAAAGCGAGATATCCGTCGTCCCGCCGCCAATATCAATCGTTAAGAAGCTTTCAGTAAAGAAAACCTTTTGCTTGTTATAAAAATATAAAGCCGTACATATGCTTTCCGGTAAAAACTGCTTAATGGCACCATCAGACAGTTTGATGGTTTCCTTTGGATCAAGCGCGGTTTGCAAAGCGTCTCGGCAGATGGATTTAAAGCTGCTTGCCTGCTCACTGCTAAACGCTTCTTCTGGGTAAGAAAAAAACCAATGGATATCCTCTGATTTAACTCCTACTGCTTGAGCCTCAGCAAAAGTTTGTAATAGAACTTGCGATAGAAATGCATGAATTCGCTTACGTCCTTCTGTTTTTTCATCCCATTTCAAATCAAATCGCCACGATTCAGATTTCATGCGTTTAATAGCATTTTTAACATTCAAAGCATAGGGAATCAGATCAGTCCATAGGGGTCTTCTAGCCGTTGCAAAATCACGGTCTTGTTCTTGAAGCATTGTCAAAAACGGGATTGGAATCGCATCCAGTGGCAGAAAATTATTCCCGTGCTCTATTTTTGCTGCTTCAGTTTTATCCAAACCAGTAAAAAGCGAAACGATACGATTCTGGAATATCATCGGCCGGATGGCATTTTGACTCGCACTGCGGTAGTACACTGCTGTATTGGTACTGCCAAAATCAATGCCGACTTCCCATCGATCTTGGGTGGGTGGCATATCCCCCCAAGCTGGCATCAAAATCAGACCCAATTCATGATGAATTTTACGGTTGGTTTTGCTTCCAGAATCTGGAAGCAAGGCTTGACATAAAATCGCCTCCGGTATATCGCATAAGTGAAAGAGTGCGGTGTACGCCTGCGGGAGATCTAAGAGCGTCCGCTTGGCCGTCACGTCCGCCACCCCTGCTGCTAAATTACGCGCCTGTTGGACATGTTCACGCTCAGTGGTGCCCTCCAAAGCGGTGCGAATACTGGCAATACTGAAAATATTTTTTGGAATCAGGTCCGATTCCGGGTTGGCGGCGGTAAAAAGATAATAATAGCGCCATGTCTCGCTCTTGAAATTGGGCCAGATCGACAGGGCAGTGGGTGGCTCAATCGTATCGTGGATAGTATCGTAGACCTTGCTGATCACAATCGGCTTGGATTGGCCACGCTCATCCTGCACGTATAACTGCAATTCAGCCGTGACCTTAGCGCCCTCGGTACGCAAGCTAAACCGCGCTCTGATTTCCTCCGGCGACAGGAACAGCAACACAGTTGCACGCAGTGGCAGCACAAAGCGCCCAATGCCTATACCCTTCTGGTGTCCAGGGATTTCTCGGTCGGGAACTCGACACAAATCGTTAGTAAAAAGGTCGTTCGCCGTGAGTGTTAGATAACCCTTATCAGCCGCCCTTTGCTTGATGTCATCCGCAAGACTGGGCTGCTGCTGCAAATGGTCTAGCGTTATATGATCCCAGAGCACTACCTCAGACTCCGGACAGCTCAACCACTGACCCAGTTGCGGATCAATCAAAATTCCTCCCTTGATCAAGTCCCGCAAGGGTTCGCGAACTGGCAGACCGCCACCGTACCGGACCCGTGCTTCCAAGGCGAAAGTCTGCTTGAGAGCGCCGCCGTAAAAGGGTTGCTGAGGCAACTGGAAACCGTTGGGTTCCTGCTTGAACGACAAGGGTTCTTTCGGGGTGCGGCTTAGCAGCGCCGTCTGATAATCCTTCAACAGACTGATTAGCTTCTCAAGACGATCCGGATCGTTCGCCTGCTCTTTCAAAGTGCGCATCTCGTTGAGTAGGTGCGCACAATACTTTTCGATAATGGCAAAGTCCTCAGCGTGCAATGGAAACGCTGTGGGGTCGTCGAGCCGGTGATCGTTTCTAGAGCGCCAAGCCACGCTCGTATCCAGGTGGGCTTCGTAGCCCCGGATCGGGCAGAACAGCACCGAGGGCACGACAAAGGCCACCGGCTGATCCCGATACCAAAGCTGGCTGATTTCATTCCAGTGTTGGCTCTGGAACAACGTCGATTTCGGCAGTAAGTCAACGGCTACTTGGGTAAACGTCTTGCGGGCTGGCGCGACCTTTGGGGGGCGATCCGGCAGAGTGAGCATGGTGGTCCGCAGGGGCAAATTGCGGAATTTGTACAGAGCAACGAGCGCGATCAAGCCCCGCCATTCACCCAAAGTGCGGCGATGTAAGGGCGACTGGGGGGCATCCAGCAGGGCAATCTCGAACAGCTTGATGGGTGCCCAAACGTCGGGAATGGAAATTTGATCGAGTTCCGCCTCTGGCACACCGGCAATCATCAGGCAGTTTGCCAACTTGTCGATGAAATTCTTTGCGGACTCTGGCTGCCACCGCCCGGGTTGCGAGGGGGATTGCCAGTTCGTATTGTCCAGTGGCGGCAGAAGCGGACTCACTTTCATCGCTCTTTACCTCTAATTATGCCCTGCAACAGCGGTACGCCGTACTTAAGACAAGGTGCATTGAGTAAACAGGCATTCGACAAAGCACCCTAAACCTTGGGATTGTCGCGACACCGGCACATTGTGCAGATTCTCAAACATTTGATCCAGACCGGTGGCCGTGCCCGCATCGGCGATCAAGTCCGGAAACTGTTCGAGTTCCCGCCTCGAGACTGCGGAATGCCAATTTAACAAGCCATCCTCTTCCAAGGAGTCGCCAACCAGGCCGATGTTCTTCGCCAGCATGACTTTTAAGTGGCCCTTGCTGGTCTGGTGTTGCAGGGTAAACGCCCAGCGCAACAACTGGCGACAATGAGTGTCCAGACTGCTCAATGCGTCGCGCGCCGAGTCGCTGCGTAGGTCATCACCGCGCCCAGCGCGGTCCAGCAGGCGTCGAAACCAGTATTGCTTGGCGATATGCGGAGAAATGTTTTGCAACAGCGGACTGTAGACCCGGCTGTAGACATGAGCAAAGCGTAGTGCCTGGCCCAGGCTGCTCTTGATCTCGCTGCCCTCCTCACGCTGGACACCTGGCAAATCTCCCCATCCCAGCGCCTGGCGTTCACTGTCGTAGCCGATGTGCAAAACCCGATGATCCGCAGAAGCGCCTTGGGCAAAAAAGCGCGTTGCAGCCAGTGCAGCGTACAGTTCGGGCATCAGTGGAGGATTGTGCTGTGGCTTGCCGCCGATTTGCCGCATGTCCAACGCCACAATGTCCGGCCATCCCATCAGATAGAGGTCATCAAAGTCCTGTTCGTCCTGGGTGCGCTGCCGCATCGCATAGTAACGCAAGGACTCCTGACTTTTGGCCAGAAATGCCCTAGACAGGGCCGCGTTATCAGTATCACGACTGGTGGGGGGCGGAAAGGCGAAATAGGGCAGCAGCAACGCACCGCCCAAGCGGACTCGATCTTGAACCTGCACCTCTTCGATGTGGTTGCGCAGCAGACGGGCAATGACCGGCAACCCGGCTGCCCCGGTACCGCCGAACACGGAGCCGACTAGAAACAGGCGCACATCTTGACCGTGCTGGGCCTGACTACAGGCTTGCGTCAGCGCCTGCCAGAACGGCTCCTTATCGCTGGCCATAGCACCGAGCACCGCCGCGCCAATGTTGGGCCGGCCCCGAAAGCCCTCGTGTAACGACAGTTCCTGTTCCCGGTCATCGTTCAGCAGTAGGCCATCGAATAAAGTGCGCTCGTCACTGTTCATGGAGGCATAGCGGAACAGATCACGCGGTGTGCGTACCCCGCTGGGCACGGGAGACCAGTGCCCGTTACCGATCAGCGGTTCAATGGGCGTTCGCTGCCAAGCACAAGCCGAGTCCATCGCTATTTGCCCATTATCGCGGCGCAAGGCGGCACGGGCCTTGCGATATTGCTCCAGCGTAGTCAAGGCGCGTTGCAGATTGCCGTTCCCATCGTCGGGATCAACGAACCCAAGTTTGAGATGGTCCGGGCCAAGGCCGGCCGCGCAGAGGTGGATCAACGCTTCCAGCGTTTTACTGCCGCTACCACCGATGCCGATGGCGTAACAGATAGCCACGAGCGTTTCCTCAACGGGGATTAGGTTTGACGCGGTACGGCAACGGTACCGCCGCGCGCATCTTCGGATGCGTGAACAGCGAACCACCGATGTACACCGCGACGAAGATCAACACGCCAAACAAAGCGAGGCCAAAGCGCGCTTCCTCAGTGAGCGGCGCAATGTGATACAACGCCCAGAATGCGCCCCCGCCTGCCAGCACCGCGCCCGCCATCAGCAGTATCCACCAGTACATAGTATTGATGTCGGTCGGGGTGAGGATTTTCCGGTAACTCGACCAGGCCAACCAAAGGAGTGTGCAGAACATGGCAACAACCCCGGTAATAGCGGCTGGCGTCCGCAAATCTTCTTTCAATTCCTTGAGGTTTTGCTCGGCAAACGGGCCAGACAGCGCCGCTGGGTCAGCCAGTTGCGCCGCCCATTCGGTGCCGAACAGCAACCACAGATATCCCAAAACGAACAACAATCCCGCCTGCACCGCCAAGACAATAATGATTCTGAATATTTTTTCCATGACTTTGAGTGTCAGCGCTATTGGATCTGGAAAACCACATACGCGGTAGCGAGCGTTTCTGGTTGATAGTGCTCGCTGACAATACTCGCCATAACTTCCGCAATGTGGGCTAAGTGGGGAGTGGGAAAGAATGGCGGTAGCTCGGTACGCAAACGTTCCTCGTCACCAGGCTTGAAACTCCACGCCTTCGCCCAATCCGGTGACGCCGGCGCCAGTTGGGTCGCCACTACGTCCAGCGCCAGCACGAAAATGCCCCCTTTGGGCAAGCTAAGGATCCTCTCACGCTCTGAAAATAGTTGAATCTTCACAGCATCAACATTAGCGGTCTCCAGTTTCCCCAACGGCGGCAGTTCCACCAGATCCCACTCGCAACGACCTTGGCGCGGGGTGTAATGGTAAAGTTGCTCGCGCAGTTGCAGGCTACTCCATGTGAGCCGGGGTGGAGTCTTGAGCGGGGCTAGTGGCACGTCCAAGACCAGTGGTGCGCTGTCGCGCTCCACTGCGAACTGCGCCATGTTCGGCTGACTGTTCTTGAGGATTCGAGCAGGCTTGATACCCGAGTTGCGCGGCGTGCTCGGTGTTGAAGGCGCGGGCGTGTCTATCAAATCCGGCGTGAACAACGTGAAGTGGTAGTAGTCCGCCGGTAGGTTCGACAAAATTTCCTGTTGCAAGCGCCGGTACAGCGTGGCGATGCGAGTTTCTGGCCCGATCAGGATCAGATAAAACGGCCGCTCACCGGTGTAATCCAGCGGCTTGCCTCCAGAAAGGTCGTAGATCTTGTCGCTGAACGGATTACGGATACCCAGCAGGGCGACGTGCTTGCCTTGTTGAAGGGCTTGAGTCAGTGGTCGGCGCAGCGCACCCGATGCGCTTAGATCCAACTCTGCCCCGCTGAGAAACAGATCGGTGATGATCACCGTCAAGACACTGGCATCCTGTTCGACCGCCTTGGCGATTGGATCGCTAATTCGGCTCGAATCCTTCAGGCGCGGGTCGCGGTAGAACGATTCGCGAGCAGCGTTGAGAAAATCACCACGGCTCATGGCCTGCACGGTTTTTCCGAACCTGAAATAATCCACCTTGCTGGCCACCATGTCCATCCACTGGGGCAGCGTCTGAATCAGGTCCTTGTAGGGGATATCGCCGCTTAGAGGCTTACCGCGCCGCAAATAGCCGGCCATGCTGCCCGAGGCATCAACCCACACGACCACCGGCCCAGCCTCCTCAACCGGCGGCATTTTGGTGATTTTCGGTTCGAGATCAACGGGTAGGCAAGCCGGACGCTCCGAAGAACCACATGCCACCAGCAAGGTGGCCCACAATCCCAAACCGAGCACAACTAGCCCACGTCTCCAGCAACGCAACATGTGAACCCTCACCAGCGTGACGGACGGTAATGCCACACGGTCTTAGCGATTACCAAGGTTATGGTATAGTGGGTTTACGGGCACCACAAGCAAAACCCTTTTGCCGATGCAATGACGCTCTTTCGATACAGGCGGTCACTGACATTCGTCTTAGGATAACAAACATATGAATTCTGCCGTTGAAGCTGAGGCGAGTACGTTCACCTTGCCGCCGCCAACTCTGTGGTGGCGCGCGTTGGATTGGATGTTTGTGGGGTTTCTCGCGGTAGGGGCGAGCTGGATCGTAGCCTTGAAAAGCCTTGGCATAGGGGTGCCGGTTAGTGACGGCGTAGCGTCACCGATGAACATTGCGTTATCCGCAACCGGGCCGCCGGTGCTGCTGATCATCATCTACATGTTTTATGCCGTGAAGGCTGAACGCTTCAAGGGGCGCGAGTACTGGGCGGCGGACAATCTCTATTACCTGGGTTTTCTCTACACGTTAACCAGCTTGTCCGTCTCCATCGCGCAGTTCAGCGTTGATCAGTCCAACATTGGGATCATCACTTCCAATTTTGGCATCGCGCTGGCCACCACCATCTTCGGCCTGGCGCTGCGGATCGTGATGAGCCAACTCCGGCAGGATGTCACCGAGTTCGAGCGCCAAGCGCACCAAGAACTCAGCCGTGCCGTCCAGCAGTTTCGGACCCGCCTGGACGATAGCACCCATAGCCTCGACGGTTTCAACCGGGACTTGATGGCCAACGTGCGCAAAAATACCGACGAACTGGCGCAACGCACCACCGAAATGCTGGACACGCACAGCCAGCACTATATCGAGATGCTGGAGCGGATGAGCGCGGGACTCAAGGATGCAGCAATGGCTTTGCCGCAGATGGCGGCGATGGTCAACGGCCAAATCGGGGGAACTGTCAAGGCGCTGCAGCGGCTAAACCAGCGCATTGATGCCATCGAAACACCGTCTGACTTGTTGGAGCGCAAGCTGGCACCGGCTGCTGCCGCACTAGGGCGGCTGATCGATCAATCTATTACCCATCTGGACGCGGGCACAGCACGATTTGACCGATTGCAAGCGGCGTTGGAAACAGCGTTGTCCCACTACGACCAACTCAACACGCTGTTAAAGCAACTCAACCAGACTCACGGTAATCAGGTCGCCAACGTGCTGCGGGAAACCGAGGGACTGCGTGCAGCATTGATCGCCGTGCAACAGACGAGCGCTCAAACTAGTAACGAACTTACCCAGAACACCAGGCAGCAAACAGAACTCACCGCCGAGTTCCTCAAGACGACCCGCACAGTGATCGACGAGCACCAACTTGCGTTGCGCAGCGAGCTGGAAGGTATGTATAAGCGACTCGAACTGATCAATCAAGAGACCGATATTCGCTACAACGAAACAGTACGCACACTGCACAGCCTTCCACAAGTCGTTGACAAACTCAATGCCACGAACACTGCGATAGAAGCGCTAAATACCCAAGCCGCCCAACACGGGGAGCTACTGGCCCGCCTGACTCAGACCAGCGAGATGGTGGCACACGCCGCTGAAACGCATCTCGAACGTCTCACACAAACCTCGACGCAGGCGGTTACAGAACATAATACTGCCCTGCGCGGCGAATTAATGACCATGCGCAAACGGCTCGCCGCAATCAACACCGAAGCGGACGGGCGCCAGCAAGCGCTGGAGCGGGAAATGGCCCGCTTAGGCGAAATCACGCGAGGTTTCGATGCTGCCCAGCACGCACTGGAGCGTCTGAGCACATTGGCCAGCCAGCAAGGCGAAACGCTGGTGCGGTGGGCGCAAACCCACGAGCAATCAAGCGCAGCAGCCGAGCACGTCTTGCACGCCTTACAGGAAGAGTGGCAACGAACGCAAATCACATCAGCGAACCTGATGCAAGCGAGTACAAGCTCCAACGAGCGGTTGGACGTCATCGCCCAGACGCTAGGCGATAGCCTGCGTGTGCAACGCGACCTGATAACGACGAGTCAGGCGGCCATCCAGCACTGTTTGCAGCACGAACAGCCCTTCAAAGAATCAGCGCAGCCCGCGAACCGCTTCTCCCTATGGTTCGGCCGGCGCGGCTAAACCGTCATGAGCAATATCATCCAACAGAACCAGAGTTATCGGCGCGGGCTGATTCTGGGTCTGACGATTGCGGAAAGCGTTGTGCTAATCATTTTTGCACTGTTGTTAATTCTGACAACCCTACTAATTAGTAAGGACAGCCAACTTAAAACCTGTCAAAGTGAAAAACAGACGCTTGCTGAGCACTGTCATGATACCGATGAATTACTAATATCACTTCGGGAGCAGAATAAAAAAATAGTTGCATTAGAGAAAAAAATTTCTGGTCTTGAGGCTGAATTGAACGCGCGAATCCAAAAAATTTCCAGTCTTGAAAAAAAAGCGGCTGATCTTGAAGCGCAATTAACTAAGCTGGAAAAAGTGCGGCAATTGCTTGAACGGATTAACCAACAAATTCCTGGCGATCAAGCGCTCTCAGAAAAACTAGATGTTTTGATCAAGCAAGCGGAAGCGTGGAAGCGACTCGTCCAGCAGCTTACAAAAAGCCAAGCAGTACCAGATGAACAAATTCAGGGGATGCTCAACAAAGCTTTAGAAAAGATAGGAACTGAACGGCCATCCTGCTGGGTGGCTAACGATGGCAAGCCGCAATACATTTTCACAATTGAGTTGCGTGCTAACGGCGTTATCGTTCATGACAATGCGATTCGCCCTGAAGAACAACAGCAGTTACCAATCGAATCATTTTTGCTTGGTAGCGAAATGTCTTACGCACAGTTTCGCAATGCTGCGGAGGCGCTACGCTCGTGGGCCAAGGAAGAGCGGGCTGACAAGCAAAGTTGCGTCTTTTTTGTGAGGGTTATCGACCGAACTCCAGCCAATCAGAAAGCACTTTACAAGAATCGGCTACGCATCGTAGGTGAGTATTTTTACTATTTCGAACCTTAGATGTAGCGGATGACAAAAGCTTGCGGGCAGTGTCCATATCGCCACGATGCAGCATACCAGGGAAAACCGGGATTAAAGCGGATGCGGGTATAGAAAGCGGGGACATAGATAAAACATTATTGCCGATCCGGTGAGAACCGCCTGTATTTTAATTTATTTTCCAATTTTTTTATTGAAAAAGCTTTCTCCTCTTTTGTTCTATCCGAGTATTTGGTTGTGACGGCCAGATTGTCCTCTTTGCGACGTAATGCTTGACCACGTGGGTGAAACTATCGGCCTTGACAGTCACCTCGGGAATGATACCGAACGGCGTTCTGCGCGCTATCCCTCCCCGCCCTGAAGGACGGGGTCTCTCGCGGAGAATCTGATGCATAAACCGTTGCGCGGCGTGATGGAAAGGACGAACCCATCAGCGGCGGCGGGCAAATCGGCTGGATCCAGACCGGGCAACAGACGAAATGGCGCGTCTCCCTCGCCACCGTCCCAGTCACGCGGATCACCAGGACGCTGCGCGAAAGCCGCGCGCCAATTGTCCTCGCGGATGTAGCGATCCATGGCCCAGCTTTGCGGATCAAGGCCCAGTGCAGCAACCGCCGCGTGCAGCATCTCCGGCGTCAGGGTATTTTCCCAGGGATTACGGCTCGGCGAGGCGGTGAACGGACTGATGGGCGTGAATGAGTATTCAAGCTGCAGATTGCCCAATCGCGGCTCGGCGCCGGCCTGCGGGAAATTGTTACCCAGCCCGATCTGATAAAGCCCGTTGCTATGGCAGAACAGGCAGGCATTCTGGGTGCCGCGCGCAGTCTCGATATGGCATTGCGCAGGAATATGTGCGTAGGGATTGCTAAAGGTCAGCGGGCTGCGCCAGTCGCCCTGGGGATAGCGAATTGCCGCTGCTGAGCTGGTGCGCGGGCTGGCGTGGCTCTGGCTATCGCCGCACCCGTTCAGCAGGGCGCTCAGCATCAGCATTGCGATGCCACGGCAATACAGGCTCCACGCTCTGCGGTCCATGATGCACTCTCCTCGGTGAAAAAATGAAAGCTGGCGGTGGTTGCCGCCAGCTTCTGGTCATGCGAACTGCCGCAGATGATTACAGACCGGGAATACCGCCGATATAGCCAACCGGGGCGTTGAACCTGTCGATCATCGGCGTGAGCTGCGCCTTGAGATCGGCGTTGATGCTGCTCGGAAAATCGCCGTAGTGCTGGGCATTGCTCATGATATAGGCGTGGCCATTCAGGTTCTCGACCACCTGCAGGCCGGTGGACTCGGCGCCGGCGGTGAGGGTGAGAATGCGGGTCAACTTCTGGGTGTCGACGTTATAGGCCCACAGGAAGTTGTTGATGTGCATGCCCGAATCCTCACCGATGAACAGAGTGCGCATCTTCTCAGAGAAGAACAGGTTGTCGGTATTGGCGATACTGTTCACATCAGCGGTATTGCCAGCCGCGTCGGCACTGATCGGCTTGCCCAGCAGCGCCGGCTCAACGTACATGCTGACCGCCACCCAGTCGGAATTGATGGCATTGCCCTGGCTGTCCTTGACGCCTGACTGCAGATCCAGTGTATAGGTCGCGCCGGCCTTGTTCTCGGCCAGGCGGATATGATCAGCCGGCTCGGTAGCGTCGGAGCGCATGCTGCTCTCGATGCGCGACATGGCCATGTACAGCTTTTTATCCTTGGCGTTGATCGCGATGCCTTCCATCTTGGTCCACTCGGTGGTGCCACCAAGCAGCGCCGTGTAGCGACGGGTCTCCAGGAAAGCGGCCGCCTTTTCCATGCCCGGCTTCAGGCGCAGGCACTCATCCGCTGCAGAGCCGGCGCGCACCCGGGTAAAGCCGGCGGCACAACTGCCCGCACTGGGCGCAACGGCCTCGAAAATGTCGCTGAAGCTCAGGGTTTCGGCCAGCGCCTGAATCTCAGCGTCCGTGCCATGACCGAGCTTGATCCAGCTCAGGTTGGCACGGCCACCGCCCTGGTCGCTGGTCTGGTTCCACTTGGCGGTATAGACGGTGCCGGCGGACAGATCACCGGCCTTGTCGGCAACAAACATCGTCATCTGCACATAGGCGCCGTCATCGCCCAGATAGGCGGTGCGCTGATCGGGCATGACTTTGGCCATTTCCCAGGTGCCGCGCGCCATAGCGTAGTGCTTGACCACGTGGGTGGAACCATCGGCCTTGACCGTCACCTCGGGAATGATGCCGTAGTGATAGGGATTGGCCTGGCGCTCGCCCTTGAAGTACAGCTCGCCGAGCGCCTTAAGACCCGCAGTGGTGGTGCCGTAGTTCTTGCTGTCGAGCGGATTGTAGATCAGGTCGTAATCTTCTTCGGAACCGAGGTGGGTATTCCAAGGCGTCTGCGAGCCCGCGCAGGGAATCCAGAGACCGTTCACGCTGGAGAAGTCAATCGGCCTGACCCGGGCAGCAGTCAGCTTGCCATTGCTGGCCTGGGTGATCTCGCTCAGGGTCATCGACATCGGCATGCGCGTATACCAGCCGGGCGTGGTGTAAGCCACCGAGCCATCGCTCAGAAGCCAGTCGTACTCGTAATGGCTGACCAGGAACAGCGTGCTGTCGATCTTGAGCAGGCTGTTGGAGTCGGGCGTTTCGGCCACCACCGGGTTGCCCATCGGATCCAGCAGCGGCTCCATCCGGTCGTTGTACAACTGGCCGGCCGCGTACTTCTTGCCGTTGACCTCGGCGATGGGATCCTTAACGCTGAACAGCACGTTATAGGACAGCGGCGCTTCAACCACGCGGCCGTCGGCATAGCTCAGTTTGGCAACCGACTGGGTGTAGGTTCTGGCCTTTTCATCGGCGGTCGCCGGTGCCGGAGTTTCGGTGAATTCGATCGCCCGCAGCGCGGTGCTCGAACTGTCGTTATTATCATCGCTGCAACCCGACAAACTCAGCACTGATAGCAGCGCGGCAGTCAATAACTTCATACGCATCGGACATACTCTCCTGGCATTAAGCGGTGCGCCATGGTGCCCCGGCAGCATTGCTCCACTATGACCATGCCATGACAGCCGCGTGACCACACCATGAAAAGCGCATGACTCAACATCGCGCCTGGAACGCGCGACTTGGTCTGGCTGGCTGTGTCATGCCGGCCCATGCGCCCCTTTCCAAGGACTCTGGCATGGTCTAAAGTGGGTTTTAGAACACTCCCATCAGCATGCTTACCCGCCGCAACCGGATTTCCCCAGCACCTCCATGGCCACCCTCCCCAACAACGTCATCAGCCAGCCCAGCGGCCAATTAAGCGGGCTTTCCCGGCAACTTGTGCTCAACCGCCTGCTCGACGAAACCGTTGCCCTGCAGGCCATCGAGCAGGCACGCAAGGAAAGCGTGCCCCTGGTCAGCTATCTGGTTGATAACAAACTGGCCCGCGACCGCGATATCGCCCGCATCGCCTCGCGCAGCTTCAACCTGCCGCTGTTTGATCTCGACACCCTGGATATCGACAAGACGGTCGTGCAGCTGGTCGATGAAAAGCTGGTGCGCCAGCATCTGGCACTGCCGCTGCACAAGCGCGGCCGGCGCCTGTTTGTCGGCGTGTGCGATCCGACCAGCCAGCGCATGCTGGAAGATTTCAAGTTCCAGACCCGGCTTGACATCGAGCAGGTGATCGTCAGTCAGGGCCAGTTGACCAAAGCGCTTGAGAACGCCCTAGAGCAGCAGAACAGCGCGGTCATGAATGAGGACATCGGTGATCTCGACTTCAGCGCTGAAGGCGACGGCGCCAAGGTCGAAACCCTCACCCAGGGTGACGCCGACGACGCACCGGTGGTGCGTTTTGTCAACCAGGTCATCATCCAGGCCATCAACCGTGGTGCCTCGGACATCCATTTCGAACCCTATGAGAAGATCTATCGGGTGCGCCTGCGTCAGGATGGCATTCTCGATGAACTGTACAAGCCACCGGTGAGCATGGCGCCACGGATTTCCGCCCGCCTCAAGATCATGGCTCAGCTCGACATCGCCGAGCGCCGCGTGCCGCAGGACGGCCGCATCAAGCTCTACCTGACCAAGCAGCGCGCCATCGATTTCCGCGTCAACACCCTGCCGACCCTGTGGGGCGAAAAGGTGGTGATGCGTCTGCTCGACCCGTCCAGCGCGCAGATGGGCATCGATGCCCTCGGCTACGAGCCCCATCAGAAAGAGCTGTTCATGAAGGCCATCCACAAGCCCCAGGGCATGGTGCTGGTCACTGGCCCGACCGGCAGCGGCAAAACGGTTTCCCTGTATACCGCGCTCAACATTCTCAACACCGCCGCGGTCAATATCTCCACTGCCGAGGATCCGGTTGAAATCAACCTGGCCGGCATCAATCAGGTCAACGTCAACCCCAAAGTGGGCATGACCTTCGCCAACGCCCTGCGCTCCTTCCTGCGCCAGGACCCGGACATCATCATGGTCGGCGAAATCCGCGACCTGGAAACCGCCGAGATCGCCATCAAGGCCGCGCAGACTGGCCACATGGTGCTCTCCACCCTGCACACCAACAGCGCACCCCAGACCCTCAGCCGCCTGATGAACATGGGCGTAGCGGCTTACAACATCGCGTCAAGCGTCACCCTGATCATCGCCCAGCGCCTCGCCCGTCGGCTCTGCCAGCACTGCAAGGAAGAGGTGCAGATCCCAGCCGAGGAATTGATCAACCAGGGTTTCCGCCAGGACGAACTCAAGGAACTGACCATCTACAAGGCGGCCGGTTGCGACCAGTGCAACCACGGCTACAAAGGCCGGCTCGGCATCTACGAGGTACTGCCGATCTCCGAGGAAATCGGCCGGATCATCATGGCCAGCGGCAACGCCCTCCAGATCGCTGAACAGGCCAAGCGCGAAGGCATCAATGACCTGCGTCAATCGGGCCTGAACAAGGTGCGGATGGGTCTGACCAGCCTTGAAGAAGTCAACCGGGTAACGACCGACTAGGACAACAGGCGTGGCCAAACAACCGACTCCAGTCAAGAGGAAGAAGGAAGAGGAATCGACCTTCAAGTGGGAGGGTACCGACAAGCGCGGCACACGGGTCAAGGGCGAATTGCGCGGCCTCAACCAGAACCTGGTCAAGGCCGAGCTGCGTCGCCAGGGCATCATCCCGCTGCGGGTCAGCAAGAAGGCCAAACCGCTACTCAACTTCGGCGATACCATCGTTCCAAAGGACATCATGCTGTTCACCCGCCAGTTATGCACCATGCTCGGCTCCGGTATCGCCGTGGTGCAGGCGCTGGACATGGTCGGGCACAGCAATCGCAAACCCAAGGTCAAGGAACTGATCCTGACCATCAAGGCCGATGTCGAGGCCGGCACCTCGCTGTCCAAGGCCATGGCCAGGCACCATCTGTACTTCAACGACCTGTACTGCAGTCTGGTGCATGCTGGAGAGGAAGCCGGCGTGCTGGAAGTACTCCTCGACAAGATCGCTACCTACCTGGAAAAGTCCGAAGCACTCAAGGCCAAGGTTAAGAAGGCGCTGACCTACCCCACCATCGTGCTGATTTTCGCCTTCGTAGTCACCGCCATCCTGCTGATCTTCGTCATCCCAACCTTCGAGGACCTGTTCAAGAACTTTGGCGCTGAGCTGCCGGCACTCACTAAATTTGTGATCGAGCTTTCCGGTGTCTTTCAGGAATACTGGTACCTGATCCTCGGTACGCCGGTGGTGGCTGTGGTAGGTTTCATCGCAGCCCGTAAACGCTCGCGCGCCTTCTATCAGTGGCTGGACCGCATGGTGCTGCAACTGCCGCTGATCGGCGATCTGGTCGCCACTTCGGCCAATGCCCGCTTTGCCCGCACCCTTTCGACCCTGTTCAGTGGCGGTGTACCCCTGGTAGACGCGATGCAAAGCGTCGCCGGCGCTACCGGCAATTACGTCTACGAGAAAGCCGTGCTGGCCATGCGCGACTCGGTGTCGATCGGTCAGCAGCTCAATTTCGCCATGCGCCAGAGCAGCCTGTTTCCCGATATGGTGATCCAGATGGTTGCCATCGGCGAGGAAGCCGGCTCGCTGGGCGACATGCTGGCCAAGGTCGCCGATTTCTACGAAGCGGAAGTCGACCAGAAGGTTGATACCCTGACCACCATGATCGAACCCTTGCTGATGGCTTTCCTGGCCGGTGTGGTCGGTACCCTGGTGATCGCCATGTACCTGCCGATCTTCAAGCTGGCGGCGGCGGTCTGAGATGAACCTCGCTGCGCTGCTGGCCGAATCTCCGGCACTGTTCATCGGCCTGGCCGTGCTGTTCGGCCTGATGGTGGGCAGCTTTCTCAATGTGGTGATCTATCGCCTGCCGCTGATCATGGAGCGTGAGTGGCGGGCGCAATGCTGCGAACTGCTCGGCCAGCCGGTGGCGGATAAAACCCCACCCCTGAGCCTGTGGGGGCCACGTTCGCAATGCCCGCACTGTGGCCACCTGATCACCGCGCTGGAAAATATTCCCCTGTTCAGCTATCTGCGCCAGCGCGGCCGCTGCGCCCATTGCCAGGGGCCGATCAGCATCCAGTATCCGCTGGTGGAAGCGGCGAGCGGTCTGCTGGCCGGGATCGTCGCATGGCAATTCGGCTTTGGCTGGCCGGCAGCGGCAGCGCTGCTGTGCACCTGGATTCTGCTGGCCGCCAGCATCATCGATCTGCATCACCAGCTGCTGCCTGATGATCTAACCCTGCCGCTGTTGTGGCTGGGTCTACTGGCGGCGCTGTTTGGCCTGTTCGTGCCCTTGCCGGACGCTGTGATCGGCGCCATGGCCGGCTATCTGTCACTGTGGCTGGTTTACCAGGGCTTTCGCCTGCTGACCGGCAAGGAAGGCATGGGCCATGGCGATTTCAAGCTGCTGGCGGCGCTCGGCGCCTGGTGCGGCTGGCAGTATCTGGTGACGATCGTGCTGCTGTCGTCGCTGGTCGGCGCGGTGCTTGGTCTGGGCCTGATCCTGTTCCGGGGACGCGATCGCCAGGTACCGATGCCGTTTGGGCCATTCCTGGCCGCCGCCGGCTGGCTGGTGCTGCTGTGGGGCGCACCGATCAACCGCGCCTGGCTGGCGTGGCTGGGGCTGTAGGGCGATGCTGGTCATCGGCCTCACCGGCGGCATCGGCAGTGGCAAGACTGCGGCCAGCGACCGCTTTGCCGAACTGGGCGCACCGGTGATCGATACCGATCAACTGGCCCGCGAGCTGGTCGCACCCGGCCAGCCGGCACTGGCGGATATCGTCGCCGCCTTTGGGGCGGAGTGCATTGATGAGCACGGTCAGCTGCACCGTGCTCGGCTGCGCCAGCGGGTATTTGCTGATACCGCCGCCCGGCAGCGTCTGGAGTACATCCTGCATCCGCGCATCCGCGCCCAGGTGCGGGAACGGCTGGCCACCCTGGACGCGCCCTACTGCCTGGTAGTCATTCCGCTGCTGGTTGAGACCGGCATGCGCGATCTGGTCAACCGGGTGCTGGTGGTCGATGTGCCCGAAGCGGTGCAGATCCACCGGGTCATGGCACGCGACCGGGTCGATGCTGCCCAGGCACAGCGCATCCTCGCCGCGCAGGCCAGTCGTGCCCAGCGCCTGGCACTGGCCGATGATGTGCTGGAAAACAGCGGCGCCCTGGATACCCTGCAGCACCAGGTCACCGCACTGCACCAGCAGTATCTGCGCCTGGCCACCGCGCCCCTGGCCTAGAATCCGTCCCGGTGGCACGCCGGGGCACCGGCGCCACCGCCACGCCCCGTCCCGTGCTGGTGTCTCCTCGCATGATGACCGCGTTTCACGCGCACGAGGTTTTGTGTGTCTCACACCATTTGCTATGAGCAGCCGTTGAACGAGCGCGTGCGAACCCTGCTGCGGATGGAATACCTGTTCCGCCAGATCCATCACGCGCTCAGCGGAAACTCGACCTGGGACAGCCGCAGCGCGCTACAGGCCCTGTTCGACCTGCTGGCCCTGACCGGGCGCAATGAACTGAAAAGCGAACTGCTCAAGGAACTGGAACGGCATACCGTCGCCCTCAATCGCCTGCGGCAGAATCCCGGCATCGATATCATCCGGCTCAACCAGACTCTGGACGAGATCAGTGCCGCCTGTAGCCGCATTCACCACTTCGATAGTCTGTCGCTGGAAGCGGTGCGCCAGAGTGATTTCCTCTGCGCGATTCACAAACGCAGCCAGGTGCCCGGTGGCACCTGCCGTTTCGACCTGCCCGCGTTGTATCACTGGCTGCAGCAGGACAACGCAGTGCGCAGCCGCCATCTCAATGAGTGGCTAGCGCCCTTCGCACCGATGCGCGAGGCAGTATTTCTAGCGCTGCGCCTGATCCGCGATAGCGCCACGCTGCGCCCGGAAATCGCGCTTGGCAGCTTTTTCCAGCGCGCCCTGGATGCCGGCGCACCGCACCAGATGATCCGGGTGCTGCTGCCGGCCAGCAGTACCCTGTTTCCAGAGATCAGCGGCGGCCGGCACCGCTTCACCATCCGCTTCCTGACCCAGCCCGATCCCAACCGGCGCGCAGTTCAAAGCACTGCCGATGTCGCCTTCGAGCTGGCCTGCTGCACCATCTGAGCAGGTAGCGCCGCCGCAGTTCGCAGGGCAGCGATAATCGGCGCATCAGCAGCGGGAAAATCCACCTCGCGCAGGCCGGTCACCGCCACCCAGGCCAGCGGCTGACCCTCGCGGCCCTGCGGCTCGCCCTGATAGGCATCGACCTGCCAGACATCAAGCAGCACCTGCCGGTCGGCGTAGGCGTGCCGCACCTGCAGCCAGGGCGCAGCGGTCTGGACGTGAATACCCAGTTCCTCATGCAGTTCACGGGCGAGTGCGGCGGACACCGTCTCACCCGCCTCGACCTTGCCGCCGGGAAACTCCCACAGGCCACCCTGGTGCGCAGCGGCAGCACGCCGGGCAATCAGCACCGCACCACTGGCATCGCGCACAATGCCAACTGCGACATGCACCAGCGCTGCGCTGCTGCTCACGTCCGGTACTCGGCGTTGATGCGCACGTAGTCAAAGGACAGGTCGGTAGTCCAGATCCGCGCCGTGGCAGCGCCACGCCCCAGCATCACGCGAATGGTGATCTCGGACCGGCCCATCACCTCTTGCCCCAAGGCCTCGGTGTAGGCTGGATCGCGGCCGCCGCCCTGTACAATGCGCGCTTCGTCAAGGTAGATCTCCACCCGATCCAGATCGAGCGCCTCCAGCCCGGACCGACCGACCGCAGCCAGAATGCGCCCCCAATTGGGGTCGGAGGCGAAAAAGGCGGTCTTGACCAGCGGCGAATGGGCAATGGTGTAGGCGACCTGCCGGCACTCGGCCACGTCATGACCACCCTCAACCTGCACGGTGATGAACTTGGTGGCGCCCTCGCCATCGCGGATGATCGCCTGGGCCAGCTCGATGCACACCTCATCCAGCGCGGCCGCAAAGCGCTCCCGGTCCTCACCGCTCGCCGGCACGCGCACGCCCGCCTGGCCGGTCGCCAGCAGCACACAGGCATCATTGGTCGAGGTATCGCCGTCGACGGTGATGGCGTTGAAGGAGGCCGCCACCGCATCGGTCAGCAGCTGCTGCAGCAGCCCCGGCTCTACCTCGGCATCGGTGGCGATGAAGGCCAGCATCGTCGCCATGTCCGGACGGATCATGCCGGCGCCCTTGGCAATGCCAGCGATAGTCACCGTGCATCCCGCCAGTTGCAGTTGCCGTGAAGCCCGCTTGGGCCGGGTATCGGTGGTCATGATGCCAGCGGCGGCTTCGTCCCAGCCATCCGCGCGCAAGGCCGCCAGCGCCGCCGGCAGGCCGCTGATCAGCCGGAACAGCGGCAGCGGTTCGCCGATCACCCCGGTGGAAAACGGCAGCACCTCCTCGGGCCGGCACCCACTGCGCTGCGCCAGCGCCTGGCAACTGGCATCGGCATCGGCCAGCCCCTGCCGTCCGGTACCGGCGTTGGCATTACCGGTATTGATCAGCAGATAGCGTGGACGGGCGGCGGCCAGATGGCTGCGCGCCAGAATCACTGGCGCGGCGCAAAAGGCATTGCGGGTAAACACGGCGGCGGCCTGGGTGCCGGGCGCAGCCTCAATCACCACCAGATCGCGGCGGTCGGGATACTTGATGCCAGCCCGGGCTACACCCAGGCGAATCCCAGTGACGGTCAACGCTTGCATGGTGTCCGCTCCCTAATCCAGCTGGCCATGGCAATGCTTGTACTTCTTGCCCGAGCCACAGGGGCAAGGCTCGTTGCGCCCCACCTTGCGTCCTTCGCGCACGAAGGGAGTATGGGCCTCGGCATCCTCGATCTGGTGGCGGATTTCAATGCCGGAACCGTCAGCGGCACCTTCAGGCGGACTCTCGGCCAGCGCCGGCGCCGGGGCGTGCTCAAAGTGCATGGTCGCCGGTGCTGGCTGGCGCGGTTCGGGGATCGCTTCCGGCTCGGTCTGAAACTGCGCCCGCGCCAGAAAACTGATCGCTTCATGGTGAATGCGCTGTACCAGGGCCTGGAACATCTCGAAAGCTTCGCGCTTGTATTCCTGTTTGGGATTTTTCTGCGCATAGCCGCGCAGGTGAATACCCTGCCGCAGGTAATCCATCGCCGCCAGATGCTCGCGCCAGTGGCTGTCGAGCACCTGCAGCAGCACCGCCTTTTCAAACTGGCGCATCCACGGCGACCCAACCTGCGCTTCCTTGGCGGCGTAGTGCTGCTCCAGTTCGCTGTGGATGCGCTCGCGCAGCGGCTCCTCGTGCAGGTTGTGGTCGGCATCCAGCCAGGCGCGCACCGGCAGCTGCAGGCCAAACTCGCGCTCCAGGGCCTGTTCCAGCCCGGCCAGATCCCACTGCTCTTCCAGACTCTGCGGCGGGATATAGGGATCAATGGCGTGCTTGAGCACATCAAGGCGCAGCTCGCTCAGGGTCGCCGCGACATCCTCGGCTTCCATCAACTCATTGCGCCAGCCGTACATGACCTTGCGCTGGTCGTTGGCGACATCGTCGAACTCCAGCAGGTTCTTGCGGATATCGAAGTTGTGCGCTTCAACCTTGCGCTGCGCGTTTTCGATCGCCTTGGTGACCCAGGGATGCTCGATGGCCTCGCCTTTCTGCATGCCCAGTTTCTGCATCAGCCCCGACACCCGGTCGGAGGCAAAAATGCGCAGCAGGTTATCCTCCAGCGACAGGTAGAAGCGGCTGGAACCCGGATCGCCCTGCCGACCGGAGCGGCCACGCAACTGGTTGTCGATGCGGCGCGATTCGTGGCGCTCGGTGCCAATCACATGCAGGCCACCCGCAGCGACCACCTGCTGGTGACGCTGCTGCCAGGCGGCGCGCACGGCGGCACGGGCCGCCTCGTCGGCATCCGCACCCAGTGCCTTCAGTTCCGCCTGCAGGTTGCCGCCGAGGACGATGTCGGTGCCGCGACCGGCCATGTTGGTGGCAATGGTCACTGCGCCCGGCCGGCCGGCCTGGACAATGATTTCCGCTTCACGCTCGTGCTGCTTGGCATTGAGCACCTGATGCGGAATCTTTTCCTTGGCCAGCAGCCTGGCCAGCAGTTCCGACACTTCGATCGAGGTGGTACCGACCAGCGCCGGCTGGCCGCGTTTCTGGCAGTCGCGGATATCCTCCAGCACCGCCTCGTATTTCTCCTGCTGGGTGAGGAACACCAGATCGCCCATATCCTTGCGGATCATCGGCATGTGGGTAGGCGCCACGATCACTTCCAGTCCGTAAATTTGCTGGAATTCGAAGGCTTCGGTGTCGGCGGTGCCGGTCATGCCGGCCAGCTTCTGGTAGAGACGGAAATAATTCTGGAAGGTGATCGAGGCCAGGGTCTGGTTTTCGGCCTGGATCGCCACGCCTTCCTTGGCTTCGATGGCCTGATGCAGACCATCGGACCAGCGCCGGCCGGGCATGGTGCGCCCGGTGAACTCATCGACGATGACAATCTCACCACCGCGCACGATGTACTCGACATCCTTATGGAACAGGGCGTGGGCGCGCAGGCAGGCATTCAGATGATGAAACACGCCGAGATTGGCCGCGTCATAGAGGCTCTCGCCACCGTGCAGCAGGTCCGCTTCCAGCAACAGTTCCTCGATATGCTGGTGGCCGTTCTCGGTCAGATACACCTGCTTGGCCTTTTCATCGACCCAGTAGTCGCCCGGTCCTTCCTCTTCCTGCTGCCGCACCAGCCGTGGCACCAGGGTATTGACCTTGCGATACAGTTCCGAGCTTTCCTCAGCCGGGCCGGAAATGATCAGTGGCGTGCGCGCCTCGTCGATCAGGATCGAGTCGACCTCGTCGACCAGGGCATAGTGCAGTTCGCGCTGCACCTTCTGCTCCAGGCCAAAGGCCATGTTATCGCGCAGGTAGTCGAAACCGTATTCATTGTTGGTGCCGTAGGTGATGTCGGCGCCATAGGCGGCGCGCTTTTCCTCGGGACTCATCCCGGCTACCGCCACGCCCACGCTCATGCCCAGGAAGCAGTAGATCTGACCCATCCACTCCGAATCACGCCGGGCCAGATAATCGTTGACCGTGACCACATGCACGCCCTTGCCGGTCAGCGCGTTCAGATACACCGGCAGGGTCGCCACCAGGGTCTTGCCTTCGCCGGTACGCATCTCGGCGATCTTGCCTTCGTGCAGGACCATACCGCCGATCAACTGCACGTCGAAATGGCGCATGTCCAGCACCCGCTTGCCGGCCTCGCGCACCACGGCAAAGGCTTCCGGCAACAGGGCATCAAGCGTTTCGCCTTCGTTCAAACGGCGCTTGAATTCAGTAGTCTTCGCGCACAGCGCCGCGTCGTCCAGGGCCGCGATCCCCGCTTCCAGGGCATTGATCCGCTCCACTACCTTACGCATGCGCCGGATCACGCGGTCGTTGCGACTGCCAAAAATACTTTTCAGGATATTCATCAATCGGGCGCCTTTTGCTTCGTCGCTCTGGGAAAAATGCCGGAAATAATACTCCAGCAGCGCTGTTTTTGCGCGGGACAGCCGGCAGGACGCAAAAGGAAGACGCGGCCCTCCAGGATTGCTGGAAGACCGCGCGGAAGTGACGGCTGGGGAAATGCGGGGCCGGATGCCTTAGCGGGTTGCCTGGGCAGGCTGCAGGTAGGAGATCGGCGCCTGGCGCTCGTCGCTGTAGGTGACTTCTTCCCAGGCACTGCTGTCGGCGAGCAGTTCGCGCAGCAGGCGATTGTTCAGGGCATGACCGGACTTGTAGCCGGTAAAGGCACCGATCAGACTGCGCCCGAGCAGGTACAGATCACCGATGGCGTCGAGAATCTTGTGCTTGACGAACTCATCCTCGTAGCGTAGGCCGTCCTCGTTGAGAATGCGGTAGTCGTCAACCACAATGGCGTTATCCAGGGTACCGCCCAGCGCCAGGCGCCGTTCGCGCAGGTATTCCAGATCACGCATGAAGCCAAAGGTGCGCGCCCGGCTGAC
>RXIX01000009.1 GCA_003989075.1 Candidatus Competibacteraceae bacterium
ATCGCGTGGACTGCTTCTTGATGAGCCGCTGCTGGGATGCAGGAATATGCGGGTAATAAAAAACCCGCACGGTATTGATGCCGCGCGGGCTTTTCAGGCTGGACGGGAGTCGCGAATGACGCTACTCCCGCCGACCGTTCTTAGTTCAGGGCCAGCGACTTGCCCTTGGAACCGAGATCCTCGAAGGCCTCGTTCAGACGGGTCACCATATTCTGCTCAGCCAAACGCAGGTATTTGCGCGGGTCATAGAACTTCTTGTACGGCTTATCGGTTTCCGGATCGACCTGATACAGGAATGCCTTGGGGTTCTCGGTGACGAACTTGCCGATCGCCTCGGAATAGGCAAACTGCAGATCGGTGTCGATGTTCATCTTGAACACGCCATAGCCGACCGCTTCGGTGATCTTTTCCTTCTCTGAGCCTGAACCGCCATGGAACACCAGATTCAGCGGCTTGGCGCTGGTCGCGCGCTTCTGCTCGATCAGGGCCTGGGAGTTCTTGAGGATTTCCGGGCGCAACTGGACATTGCCGGGCTTGTAGACGCCATGCACGTTGCCAAAGGACGCGGCGACCGAGAAATGGCCGATCGGCGACAGACGCTCATAGGCCTGCAGCACGTCTTCCGGCTGGGTGTAGAGGTGCGAATTGTCGGCGCTTTCCTCCAGCTCGCTGCCAATGCCGTCCTCTTCACCACCGGTGACGCCCAGTTCGATTTCCAGGCTCATGTCCAGCGGCGCCATGCGGCTGAGCACGCGCGCGCATTCGTTCAGATTGAACTCCATGCTCTCTTCGGACAGGTCGAGCATGTGCGAGCTGAACAGCGGCTTGCCGTGCTGCTTGAAATAGGCCTCGCCATGGTCGAGCAGCGCATCAACCCAGGGGATCAGAGCCTTGTTGGCATGGTCGGTATGCAGCACCACGCACACGCCGTAATGCTCGGCCAGCAGGTGGACATGCAGCGCTGCCGCAACCGCGCCCAGCACCTTGGCCTGGAAGCCGTCCTTCATGCCTTGCCCGGCGTAGAACTGCGCGCCGCCATTGGAAAGCTGGATGATGACGTCAGCCTGATTCTTGGCGGCGGCTTCGAGCACGGCGTTGATCGTGCTGCTGCTGGAGACGTTGACCGCTGGCAGTGCATAACCACCGGCCTTGGCGGCGGCAACCAGAGTCAGATAGTCCTTGCCAGTAACCACGCCGGGTTTGAGATGGGCCATGAACGAATCCTCGTGTGCGGGGGGATGAAAAAGACTGGGAGCTGTGCTTCAGGAGCGGAAGTATAGACCTAGCATCGCTATCAGAACAGCATCAGAACAGCGCCAAGCAATCCCGGCCCCTTGCGCAAATCCGCGCCTGGCAGAAGGGTTCTGTGCTGCTGCGGTCGCTGGCCAGCGCCCGGGGCGCACCCTTGAATGCGCTGCCATCAGCGACCATGCTTAACAGGCCATTCCCTGTGGTATTTACATAACCCCGAGGAGCTTCGATCCATGAGCAAGACTGCTGAACTGCTCGGCGCCAAGGCCGATTCTCTGCTGGGCCATGTCTGCAAGACGATTCCCAAGGAATCGCTGCATTTGCCCGGTCCCGATTTCGTCGATCGCGTCTTTGCTGCGTCCGACCGCAATCCGCGCGTGCTGGTCAATCTGCAGCGCATGTTTGGAACGGGCCGGCTGGCCAACACGGGTTTCCTGTCGATCCTGCCGGTTGATCAGGGTATCGAACACTCCGGTGGCGCCAGCTTTGCCAAGAACCCGATGTATTTCGATCCGGAAAACATCGTCCGGCTGGCCCTGGAAGGTGGCTGCAACGCGGTGGCCTCGACCTACGGCGTGCTGGGTATGGTGGCGCGCAAGTACGCACACAAAATTCCGTTCATGGTCAAGATCAACCACAATGAGCTGTTGACCTATCCCAACAAGGCCGATCAGATCATGTGGGGCACCATCAGGGAAGCCCATGACATGGGCTGCGCAGCGGTCGGCGCCACCATCTATTTTGGTTCGCCGGAAAGCGGCCGGCAGATCGTCGAAGTGGCGCAGGCTTTCCACATGGCCCACGAACTGGGCATGGCCACGGTGCTGTGGTGCTATCTGCGCAATAACGCCTTTAAGACCAAGGAGAAGGATTATCACGTCTCCGCCGATCTGACCGGTCAGGCCAATCACCTTGGCGTAACCATCGAAGCCGACATCATCAAACAGAAACTGCCCGAGAATAACGGCGGCTTTGAGGCGCTGAACATGGGCGGTTCCAGTTACGGCAAGTTCGACAAGAAGATCTACACCGATCTGGCCAGCGATCACCCGATCGACCTGTGCCGTTATCAGATCGCCAACTGCTACATGGGCCGCGCCGGCCTGATTAACTCCGGTGGTGAATCCAAGGGCGCCGGTGACCTTGAGGCGGCGGTGCTGACGGCGGTGATCAACAAGCGCGCCGGCGGCATGGGCCTGATTTCCGGGCGCAAGGCTTTCCAGCGGCCGATGCAGGACGGCATTGCCATCCTCAACGCGATTCAGGATGTCTACCTCGACAGCAGCGTGACCGTGGCCTGATGGGTATGGGCTATCCCGTTTGGCCTGCGGCTGTCCGGGCGATTGGTTCTCGCGCTGCCAGTGGTGCTCCCGTTGCCCGGAGAGCAGCGCGCATCCGTGTCGGAAGACGCTGAAGAGTGGCCCCGTTGATCCCGGATTGCCCGCTTGACAAAGCCCCGCAGACGCGGGGCTTTTGTGTTTATGGGGCAGTGATGGTTGTGCCGGATTTTATCATGCACTGCAGCAGGGCGCAGTGTGTGCGGGTTAAATCCGGTTTAATAGCATAAGGATCAATTGCTTATCGTGAAAGTATTTTTGGCGTAAAACCTGCATCGCCAAAATTCCGATTATGCGTGCCGACCTGCGACGATCCTGTGGCGGGCTGCAGTTGAATGTTGAATGCTGTTCGGCCCGCTATCTATTTCTGGCCTGAATGCGGGGTCTTTCGCGGAGAAGCCTGATGAGCAATCCTGATATATCCCTTGATGCTGTTGCCATTGCGATCGTGGGCAGCGGCGGCGCCGGTGCGATCACCGCCGGTGGCCTGCTGCTGGAGGCTGCCAGCGCCGCCGGCTGGTATGGACTGATGACCCGCTCGGTTGGGCCACAGATTCGTGGTGGTGAGGCGCTCGCGATGGTGCGTCTGGCTCCGGCATCGGTCGTGACGCATGGCGATCACTTCGATGTCCTGCTGGCGCTGGACTGGCATAACGTAGATCGTTTCATCGACGAGGTGCCACTGAATGAGCATAGCCTGATTCTGGCCGATGCCGAGGCGGGCGAAGCGCCGGCGGTGATTCTCGCCAGCGGGGCGCAGTTGCAGGCACTGCCCCTGACGTACCTGGCGGACGATATATCCGGGGGCCGCGCCAATGTCGTGGCACTCGGGGCGCTGGCGCATCTGCTGGGTCTGCCGCTGGAGCATCTGGTCACGGCGGCCGGGCGGATGCTGACGCGCAAGGGTCTGGACAGCGACCGTCTGCGGGCAATGCTCCAGGCGGGTCATGCAGCAGCGACCTGTGTAGATCCGCTGCCCGGTGCGCAGCCAGCGTTGCCCGGCACGCGCTGGCGGCTGACCGGCAACGAAGCGGCGGCGCTGGGTGCGCTGCGCGGTGGCGTGCGTTTCGCGGCGGTCTATCCGATTACCCCGGCAACGGATCTATCCGAGTGGCTGGCGCCGCGCCTGCACCAGCTCGGTGGGCATCTGGTCCAGGCCGAGGACGAAATTGCCTCGATCAATATGGTGCTGGGCGCGGCCTATGGCGGTGTGCCGGCGCTGACCGCGACTTCGGGTCCGGGCTTGGCTCTGATGACGGAAACGCTGGGCCTGGCGGTCGCGGCGGAAATCCCTGCTGTGGTGGTCAACGTCATGCGCGGTGGCCCATCGACCGGCATTCCTACCAAATCCGAACAGTCCGATCTGGATATTGCCCTGCATGGCCTGCATGGCGACGCGCCACATCTGGTGCTGGCGCCGACTACGGTGGGTGATTGCCTGTTCACCACCGAATGGGCGGTCCACCTGAGCGAGGCCCTGCAATGTCCGGCGCTGGTGCTGTCCGACCAGTTTCTTGGCCAAAGCGTGGCCGTGCTCGATCCGCCGGCACCGGTAACGGGCGACAGCAGCGCGCGGCGGCTGGCCGAGGCTGGCGCGGGCCGCTATGACCGCTATGCGCTCAGCGCCGATGGCGTCTCGCCGATGGCGCTACCCGGCACGCGTGGCCGCCAGTACACCGCCGACGGTCTGGAGCACAACCCGCACGGCACGCCTTCCAGTCGCGCCATCGACCATCAGGCCCAGCTCGACAAGCGGCGCGACAAGCTGCTGCGCTACGACTATGGCGCAGACTGGGTCGAGGTCGAAGGGGAGGGCGATCTGGCGGTGCTGACCTGGGGTTCGATGGCCGGTCCGGTGCGCGAGGCGGCGGTGCGCGCCCGGGCGCAGGGATTGGCGGTCAAGGTGATTGTGCCGCGCCTGCTGGCCCCGGCCCAGCCGGCCCGTCTGGCCGCGCTGCTGGCTGGTGTGCAGCGGCTGCTGGTGGTTGAGCAGAGCCATTCCCGGCAGTTTTATCGCTACCTGCGGGCGCACTATGCCCTGCCGGGTGCAGTGCGGGTGCTAAGCCAGCCGGGACCGCTGCCGATCCGGCCAGCGGCTGTGCTGACCCAATTGTTGCAGTGGAGCTAAAGACCATGGGCAAACCCGAGACGATCTCTTCCAGCCATGTCGCCAAGGACTACAAGTCCGACGTTAAGCCGATCTGGTGTCCTGGCTGTGGCCACTTTGGTGTCCAGGCGGCGCTGTTTCGCGCCCTGGCACATCTGGATTTGCCGCCGGAACAGGTGGCGGTGATTTCCGGTATCGGCTGTTCCTCACGACTGCCGGCCTATACCGAGTGTTACGGCTTTCATGGTATTCACGGCCGGGCGCTGCCGCTGGCGACCGGACTGAAGCTGGCGCGTCCGGAATTGACCGTGCTGGTGGCCAGTGGCGATGGCGATGCCTTTTCCATCGGCGGCAACCATTTCCTGCATGCCTGCCGGCGCAACGTCGATCTGACCTGCATTGTCATGGACAACGCCGTCTATGGCATGACCAAGGGCCAACCCTCGCCAACTACGGCGTCGGACTGGCGCAGCAAGCTGGCGCCGGAAGGAACCGGTATCAGTCCATTGCGACCGCTGGCGGTGGCGCTGGCCGCTGGAGCCGGCTTCATCGCCCGGGCCTTTTCCGGCGACCCCAACGGCATCGCCCAACTGCTGGTCGAGGCGATTCGCTATCCGGGGTTCGCGCTGCTGCAGATTCTCAGCCCCTGCGTGACCTATCGACCCGAGGAAAAGGACTGGAAGCATCAGGTGCATGCCGCCGGGGTTGAAGCGACCGCTGATCCGGTCGAGGCGGCGCGGCGTCTGTTCGCTGATGACGGCATGACCACCGGTGTGCTCTATCGCGCTGAACTGCCGCCCTATCCGGCAGCGGTGAACAGCGCAGCCACGACCCTGACCACGCTTGAAGCGGGACTTGCATTATGACCACGACCGCAATCACCACGCTGGACCAGTTGCTTGCCTACGCCCATGTCCTGGAGCAGGAAGCCGTCGAACGCTATCAGGAACTGGCCGAGCAGATGCAGGTTCACCATCAGCCGCAACTGGCGGAACTGTTCCAGACCATGGCCCGGGTCGAGGGTCAGCATGTCGACCGGGTCGAGGCCCTGGCCGATGGCCGGACACTGCCGCGGCTGGCGCCCTGGGATTATCGCTGGGCGGATCTGGAGTCGCCGGAGCGGGTGCCGATCGGAGCGGAACAGTACGGCATGCAGCCACGGCAGGCTCTGGAACTGGTGCTGGCTGGCGAGGAGCGGGCACAGGCTTTTTTTGCAGCGGTGGCGGCGTCCTGTCCCGATCCGGTGGCGCGCACTCTGGCTGCCGAGCTGGCTGAGGAGGAACAGCAGCACGCGGCGCTTCTGCAGGACTGGCTGCGCCGCTATCCCAGCGCTACCGAGGATGCGCCGGATCTGGATGAGCCACGGGCGCAGGATTGAGACTGCCGCCGGTAGTCTGATGAGTGGCCGCTGGGTGATCGGGGCGCGCGGCGTACACCCCTTGCGGGTATCGCCAGAATGACGAACAATCCGCGGCGCGTCATACCCATCATTCGTTCCCGAAAGGAGAAAACAACCATGTCAGTGGGCCAATACTGCAATCGCCATGTCGTCACGACGGAAAGGGGGACGGGCATTCAGGAAATCGCGCGGATCATGCGCCAGCGTCATGTCGGTACCGTCGTGGTGGTTGAACGCCGCAACGATAAGGAATATCCGGTTGGGATCATCACGGACCGCGATCTGGTGGTCGAAGTGATGGGTCAGGGCCTGTCGCCGGAGACCCTGACCGTGGCCGATGTCATGACCAGCAATCTGGTTACCGCCCACGAGGAAGACAATTTCTGGCGTGCTCTTGACCGGCTTAGCGCAAAGGGCGTGCGGCGTTTGCCCGTGATCGATAACGATGGCGCGCTGATTGGCATTCTGACCGTGGATGACGTACTGACCGCGCTGGCGGTGGGCCTGTCAGACGTGACTCGGCTGGTGCAGCGCGAAATCGCCAAGGAAGTGCAGCAGCGCCAGTAAGCCGGGTATTACGCGCCGCGGATGGGCAGTGGCGCCCTTCCGCGACTACGGCCTGTGGGTGGGGCCTCAGCTGTTCAGGGCCAGCAGCGCCAGGGCCAGTCCAGCCAGCGCCACCAGCCAAGCCCCGACCAGGGCCAGCCGTGAGGAGGCTGCCGGGGCCGCTTCTCGCGCTGCCTGCTCGGCGAGAGACTGTTGCAGTGTGGCCAGGGCCTGCTGGCGCTCCTGATCACGCTGATCGAGCGCGGCCAGCCGCTGCGCCTGTTCCTCGAAGGCCGGATTGCGGGTGGTGTCCTCCAGTGCCTGCAGGCGCTGGTGCAGGGTCATGACCTCGCCGTGCAGTTCACGCAGCACGTTTTCGAACTTGCCAAATTGCTCGGAATGCGCCGTCAGGCGCTGTTCGTTGCCGCTGGCCCGCTCATTGAGCGCGGCTAATGCCCCTTGCAGAGTGTCCTGCTGGATTTGTGCCTGGTCCTGCCGCTCGGACAGCATATCCAGACGCTGACGCAGTTCATCGCCCTGCGCCTGGAAGCGCGTATCGAGATCCGCCCATTGGCGTGCCTGCGCGTCCTGCTGTTCCCGCGCGGCGCTGCTCAAGCTGCGCAGCGTCGTTTCCAGTGTCGTGGTGGCAGTCTGTGCCGCCAGCACATCCTGGCGCAGGGCATCCAGCGTACTCATCAGTTCGCCCAGGCGTTGATCATGGGCGCCGCTGGCATCATTCAGGGTATCGAGGCTTTGTTGTGTGCCTTGCAGGTAGTGGCGAAAGGCGTCCAAGGCGGTTTCAAGGTCTTTGGCAGTGCTCATGGGATCCTCGGCAGGTCCGGGATGGGGTTTTGGTGTGGTTATGGGGTGATGCTCCAGCCAGGCCCTAGTGTAGTGGTTTCCCGCCGCCGATTCTCGATTATGCGTTGACGCTGCCGTGGCCTGCACGGGGCCGATGCGGCGCCTCCGTGCCGTGAACGCCTGGGTTCATCAAGTAAAGTAAACCCGTGGGGCCTCGGCGAGCAGCTGCCGGAACTGGGCGCCGCTGATGCGCACTGTTAATTCATGATCACCGGCCTCGAAGAAAATCTCCTCTTCCTCAGCCAGTGCGGCATCCCAGACGGTGGGCAGGCCGTAAGCCGCGCCGAGTGCGGGGATGGCACCGGGTCGACAATCGGGGAACAGTTTGGCCAGCGTACTTTCCGGCGTCAGGTGCAGGCGTCGACCCAGACGCTTATGGAGTGCTTCCAGGTCGACATGGTGGCTGGACGGCAGCACGACCAGCAACTTCTGGCCACGCTCATCCTCGACGACCACGCCCTTGGCCAGTTGCCGGCCCTTGATGTGGGCGCTTTGGGCGGTGTCCATGCTGGAGAAGGTGCGCGGATGAATCAGCACCTCATGATCGACATTGTTGCGATCCAGATAGGTCTTGAGGGTTGCGGCGATAGGCATGGCGAAATCCTCCTCGCACAAACAAGACGATGAAGCAGGATAGGGAACAGCGCTTTCTCCCCAATGATAGACAGGTTTTAAGTGACGTGGAGGACAGGCGTCTATAAAATCTACTCCCTTTCAGCCTGGTTTTGCATCGCCGCGTGGCGTGGAGTCGATCGTGCAGGAACTGAACCCGTTTTTTAATCAGATTCAAGATCTTCAGGGGCGCTGCGCGTCTCTGAGGGGGTATCTTTGACTTCGAAACCAAGCGTGAGCGGTTGATTGAAGTCAATCGGGAATTGCAGGAATCCAATGTCTGGGACGATCCGGAGCGGGCGCAGGCCCTGGGCAAGGAGCGTGCGCAACTGGAAGCGGTTGTGGAGCGGCTGGAGCGGCTGGATCAGAGCCTGAATGAGGCTGCCGAGTTGCTGATGCTGGCCGGTGAGGAAGGGGATGAGGCTACGGTGAGTGCGGTGGCGCGCGATTTGGAACGCTGCGCGGGCACGGTCGCTAATCTGGAATTCCAGCGCATGTTTTCCGGTGAGCTGGATGCGAGCAACGCCTTTCTCGATATCCAGGCCGGTTCCGGTGGCACCGAGGCGCAGGACTGGGCGGACATGCTGCTGCGCATGTACCTGCGCTGGGGTGAGCGGCGTGGTTTTAAAACTGAGCTGCTGGAAGTGTCGCCGGGTGAAGTGGCCGGTATCAAGAGCGCCAGCGTCAGTTTCGAGGGCAGCTACGCCTTTGGCTGGCTGCGTACTGAAATCGGCGTGCACCGGCTGGTGCGCAAGTCGCCGTTCGATTCCGGCAACCGTCGTCATACCTCGTTTGCGGCGGTGTTTGTCTCGCCGGAAATCGATGACAGCATTGAGGTGGATATCAATCCGGCCGATCTGCGCATTGACGTTTATCGTGCATCCGGCGCGGGTGGGCAGCATGTGAACCGGACCGAATCGGCGGTGCGCATTACCCATTTGCCGACCAACACTGTCGTGCAGTGCCAGAACGACCGCTCCCAGCACAAGAACCGTTCTACGGCCATGAAGCAGCTCAAGGCCAAGCTGTATGAGCTGGAATTGCAAAAGCGCAATGCCCAGGCCCAGGCCCTTGAGGACACCAAATCCGATATTGGCTGGGGCAGTCAGATTCGCTCCTATGTGCTCGATCAGTCGCGGATCAAGGATCTGCGCACCGGTGTCGAAGTCGGCAATACCCAGGCTGTACTGGATGGCGATCTGGACATCTTTATCGAAGCCAGCCTGAAGAGCGGCCTGTAGGGCGACCCGGCGTTCCAGGCGAATTGCAACTGACAGCCAGGCGCTGCGTTATGACCGGTCCGCGCGCGCCGCATCCGCTATGAGTGAATCCATGGATCTCGAAAACCCCGCAGAACTCCTCGACGAAAACAAGCTGATTGCCCTGCGCCGCCAGAAGCTGCATGAGTTGCGCCAGCAGGGTCAGGCCTATCCGACTGATTTTCGCCGTGATGCCTTGGCCGCCGACCTGCATGCCGCACATGGCGCACAGGACAGCGATACGCTTGATGCGTCAGCGCTCCGGGTGCGGGTAGCCGGGCGCATGCTCGCCAAGCGCATCATGGGCAAGGCCAGCTTTGCCCGCCTGCGCGACATGTCCGGCGATATCCAGTTGTTTATCCAGAAAAGCGCGCTGCCCGAAGGCGTTTACGAGACCTTCAAAGGCTGGGATCTGGGCGATATCCTCGGTGCCGAGGGCACGGTGTTCAAAACCAAGACCGGTGAACTGTCGATCAAGGTGGATACGCTGCGCCTGCTGACCAAGTCGCTGCGGCCCCTGCCGGAGAAGTTTCACGGTCTGGCCGATCAGGAGACCCGCTATCGGCAGCGCTATGTCGACCTGATCATGAACGAATCGACCCGCGCGACCTTCCGCCTGCGTTCGGCGATCGTCGCGTATATCCGCGATTTCTTTAATGGTCGCGGCTTCCTGGAAGTCGAGACGCCGATGATGCAGCCGATTCCCGGTGGCGCGACGGCGCGGCCGTTCATCACGCACCACAATGCGCTGGATATGCAACTGTATCTGCGCATCGCCCCGGAACTGTATCTGAAGCGGCTGGTGGTAGGCGGTTTCGAGAAGGTTTATGAGATTAATCGCAATTTCCGCAATGAGGGGTTATCAACCCGCCATAACCCCGAGTTCACCATGCTGGAGTTCTATCAGGCCTATGCCGATTACCATGACCTGATGGACCTGAGTGAGGCGCTGTTGCGCGGCATGGCGCAGCGCCTGCTTGGCGATACGCGGATCAGCTATCAGGGCGAGAGCTACGATTTCGGGCGGCCGTTTCAGCGTCTGACTGTGCGCGAGGCGGTGCTGCATTTCAATCCGGCGATCAGCGCTGCGGAACTGGATGATCTGGACATGGCGCGGCGCATCGCCGAGGGTCTGGGCCTGAAAATCCAGCCGGATCACGGTCTAGGCCGCGTGCAACTGGAGATTTTTGAACAGACGGTTGAGCATCAATTGCGCGATCCAACCTTCATCACCGCCTATCCGACCGAAGTATCGCCGCTGGCCCGGCGCAATGATGCCGATCCTGGCGTCACGGACCGCTTCGAGCTGTTCGTTGGCGGTCGCGAGATTGCCAACGGCTTTTCCGAGTTGAATGATCCCGAGGATCAGGCGGAGCGTTTCCGTCGTCAGGTCGAGGCTAAGGCCGCTGGTGATGACGAGGCGATGCATTACGACGCTGACTATGTGCGGGCACTGGAATATGGCCTGCCGCCTACCGCCGGCGAGGGCATCGGCATTGACCGATTGGTGATGCTGTTCACTGACGCGCCATCGATCCGCGATGTGCTGCTGTTCCCACACCTGCGGCCGGAATGAGGCAATAGACCACAGGCAGCAGGGTTGCTGAACCTTGATGCGGGGTTCAGTCATCCCTGCGGTTAGCCCCGCTGCCGTTTGTGCAGGCGGGGTTTTTCAATTTAGGCGCTACCGGTTTTCACGGTGCCTGGGCGTGGGCTGTTGCCGATGGCGGCCAATTCGCGATGGCGCTGCGCATGGGCACGATGGCGCCGTGCTCGTGGCAGCGGGCGCTGGAGTGTTCGCGCAGGGCGACTACCGGGCGCTTGCAGTGCGGGCAAACCGCGTGTACTCGATATAGAACCGTCATGATGCGTTTACTCGGTAAGGGTTGATTACCGGTTTAGGCAACTCTTTGGCGGTTTTGTTTTGCGGTGCAACAAAATTTTGTTGTTTGATTGAGTTTATTTGTATCTTTATTGCAATTTTGTTGCTCAAAAATCACGATTGGCCTTCAGAATGCGCCCGGTTCCGGTCGATGCCGATGCTGGCGAGTGGTTCTGCTGGTGACCGTCGCGGGTGTGGGCTTTGGCCTGAAGTCGCGATGCGGGCGCAGGAATTCCGGGCAACCCCGGGCGCCGCTGGCCTGATAATCGGCGCTGAGCGTGGCATATGCGGCCGGTTCCGGTACATCCAGCGCGGCAACCAATTCCTCGTGCAACAGATCGAACAGTCGCTCCAGGGCCAGTTGATGGGTCTGGCCGGTGCGGGCGAACAGCCAGTCGCTGAAGGTCAGGAAGCGCTGGAACGGCGCCGCGCCCAGCAGCAGTGGCCGGGTCTGGCGAAAACGCCCGGAATTGCCGATCAGATCCCAGTAGCGGGCAAAGCGCTCCAGACGGCGCAGGGTAGCGAAATCCAGCGTTGCTGAGCTGAGCAGATTGTAGGGCGGTTGCGGATTGTAGCGGCAGTCGAAGGCGACGCTGTGGCGATCGATCGGCGTGCCGCGCAGCCGTTTCAGAATGCCGATCTGGATTTCATGTGGGTCGAGCGCGACCAGTCGATCAAAGCCGGTGGCAATGCTGGCCAGGTCCTCGCCGGGCAGGCCGATGATCAGATCGGTGTGCAGATGGGCGTGGCTGTGCTGACGCAGCCAGTGCAGATTGGCCTCGCTGCGGGCGTTATCCTGCCGGCGGCTGATGCGCGCCTGCACGTCGGGGTTGAAGCTTTGCACGCCGATTTCAAATTGCAGCGCGCCGGGCGGAAAGCGGCTGATGCGCGCCTTGAGTAATTCCGGCAGGTGATCAGGAATCAGCTCGAAATGCAGGAACAGTTGCTCATCAAGCCGCTCCAGGAAGAAATCGAGAATGCGCGCCCCGACCTGGGCCTTGAGATTGAAGGTGCGATCGACGAACTTGAACTGGCGCACGCCGCGCTGGTGCAACCGGTCCAGTTCAGCCAGGAACGGCTCCAGCGGAAACGGCCAGGCGGTCTGGTCCAGCGCCGATAGGCAGAATTCGCAGCGAAACGGACAGCCGCGCGAAGCTTCGACGTAGATCAGCCGCTGGGCAATGTCGGTGTCGTTGTAGAAGCGATAGGGCAGGGTGATCTGGCCCAGCGGTGGTCGCGCCGCCTGTATCACCTTCTGCGCCGGACGCTCGCCGGCCAGCAGGCGCTGGCAGAGCCCGGCAAAGGCCAGATCCGCCGGGCCGGTAATCAGATAATCCGCCAGGTCTACGATGGGCTGTTGCGCCCACTCGTGGCTGACTTCGGGACCGCCGAGCACGATGATGAGCTCCGGCTGTACCTGCTTGAGCAGCGCCACCAGCGCAGTGCTTTCCACCACGTTCCAGATATACACACCCAGACCGAGAATGCGCGGCGACTCGCTCAGCAGCGCCTCGGCGATGTCCAGCGGTCGCTGGCTGATGATGAACTCACGGATGGCCGCCTGCGTCTGCAACGCGCCAAGCTGCGCGAACAGATAGCGCAGGCCGAGCGCGCTGTGCGCGTAACGGGCATTCAGGGTGGAGAGCAGGATCGGCGTGGCCATGGACAGGATTCCGCGTCGCTCAGGCCACGCCCAGCAGCGTGGCGTAAAGGTGCAGCAGCAGGATCGCAGCGCCCAGGCAGCGCAGCACATAGCCGGTATTCCAGCGCAGGAAGGCGTAACCGTCGATGCCGTAGCGGCCCTGCAGAATCAGGTGCAGACCGGACAGCGGATTGGCCGGCACGCCAATCGCCCAGCCCATCAGCAGGGTGATCGCCAGCAGGTTGGGATCGGGATGCAGCGGTGCCAGCCAGACGCCAGCGGTGGCCAGAGTGATCACCGGATGTACGCCAAGTGCGGCGATGCCGACCATTGCCAGCAGCAGCAGGCTGGCCTGCGCCGCGCCGAAATGACTGAACGGCAGCCAACCCGCCGCTGATCCGGTCGCTGCAGTCAGGCCAGCGGCCAGCACGCCCGCTGCCAGAAACAGCGCCAATTCGTTGACGACGCTGGGCAGACCGTAGCGGATATGTTCACCCAGCGTGGTCAGGGTCCGGGCTCCACCTTCCTGTGCCAGCAGGATGGCCGTGCTTAGCAGCGGCGCGCTCAGGGTGATGGTGGCCAGGATCGACACGCCCGGTGCTGCGCTATGCGCGACCAGCACGATCAGCACCAGCAGGCCGGGAATCCACAGTGCGGCAAAATGCATCGGATAGCCGATGAAGGGTGCACCCAGCGTTGGATCCTCGGGATCGATATCGCGGGCAGTCAGCCACAGCGACAGTGCCGCCATCGGTAATCCGGCCAGCACCACCACGCCCATGCGTGCGCCCGGCGCGTAGATCAGGGCCGCTGCCATGGCCGAGAAGAACGGTGACCAGAACGCGGCGGCGGCGAAACCGCGGGTCAGGGCCAGGGCGCGGCGGCGGCCCAGCCGGCCATGGCTGGTCATGCGGTCGCCGAGGATCACGACCGTGGACAGATTGATCACCGCGCCAAACAGGTGCACGCCGAGCAGGGTTCGCCATAGCGCCCGACGACCGCGTGGCAAGGGTTCGCTGTCACCCGTGCCGCCGGGCCGGGTCACCAGGCGCAGAAAGGAGACCGCTGCGAGTAGACCAACCAGTCCCTGATTACTGGCCAGAGCCTGATCAAGGCGCAAAGGCATGCCCTGCAGCACCCCCCAGATCATGCCGGCCAGCCCCAAACCGATCAGCCAGGCGCTTTGCAAGCGCTGGCGCTGGCCGAGCCGGTGAGTGAGCAGCAGCACCGCGCACCAGCCGAGCAGGCCGGCCGGCCACAGGGGCACGCCGGGTAGTACCGAGGCGGCGATCATCAGCGCCAGCAGGACGCCGGCCATAGTTTCGCGATGGGTAATGGACAGATGCAGGTGTGGGTGAAACAGGCGTGGGCAGGGATTCACGGTGGTGGCTTGGGTGGCAGGCAGCAGCGCAGCCCGGCTATGGTAGCAAAACAAAACCCGCGCGCGGGCGCGGGCTTCGCAACACGGCACAGGCTGCGTGCTAGACCGTCAGGTACTGGCGCACCAGGCCATCATGCAGATCGCCCATCGGACCGGTAGCCACCGCCCGGCCCTTGTCGAGGATGCAGAAACGGTCGGCGACCTGACGGGCAAAACCCAATTTCTGCTCCACCAGCAGCACGGTCATACCCTGTTCCCGGTTCAGGTGGCGGATCACCTCGCCAATCTCGTGGACGATGTTGGGCTGAATGCCCTCGGTGGGTTCGTCGAGAATCAGTAGTTGCGGCGCAATCACCAGCGCCCGGCCAATGGCCAGTTGCTGCTGCTGTCCGCCGGACAGGTCGCCGCCACGGCGCTTGAGCATGGTTTTCAGGACCGGGAACATCTCGTAGATGAACTCCGGTACCCGCTTGAGACGGTCCTTGCGGATCGGCAGGCCGATGCGCAGGTTTTCCTCCACGGTCAGCAGCGGAAAGATCTGCCGGCCCTGCGGCACATAGCCGATGCCCAGCGGCGCGCGCCGTTCCGCTGGGCGCTGGGCCAGATCCTCACCGTTGCATTGAATGGTCCCGGAGCGCAGCGGCACCAGGCCCATGATCGCCTTGAGCAGCGTGGTCTTGCCGACGCCGTTGCGACCCATCAGGCACAGCAGCGCGCCGCGTGGCACCTCCAGTTGAATGTCCCACAGGGTCTGGCTTTGGCCATAACACTGATTCAAGCCGTCAATGCGCAGCATGGTCGTCTCCCAGATAGACCTCGATCACCTTGGGGTCGGCCTGCACCTCCTCCAGGGTGCCCTCGGCCAGCACCCGGCCCTGATGCAGCACGGTGACCTTGTCAGCGATCGAGCGTACGAAGCCCATGTCATGCTCGACCACCACCACCGAGTGCTCGCCGGCCAGCGAGTTGAGCAGTTCGGCGGTGCGCTCCATTTCCGCCGGCGTCATGCCGGCTACCGGTTCGTCAACCAGTAACAGGCGTGGCTGCTGCATGAGCAACATGCCGATTTCGAGCCACTGTTTCTGGCCATGGGCGAGAATGCCGGCCTGCCGCTGCGCCAAATCGCTCAGGCCGATCCGTTCCAGCACCGCGCCGATGCGCTCGCGTTCCTCGCCGGTCAGGCGGGTGGTCATCAGCCCGCGCAGATATTTCGCCCCGGACATGGCCAGTTCCAGGTTTTCCAGCACGCTCAGCGGTTCGATCACTGTTGGCTTTTGGAACTTGCGGCCAATGCCGATACGGGCGATGGCCGGTTCATCCAGTTGCAGCAGATCGATGGTCTGCCCGAAAAACACCCGTCCGGTATCGGGCTTGGTCTTGCCGGTGATGATGTCCATCATCGTGGTTTTACCCGCTCCATTGGGGCCGATGATGCAGCGCAGTTCGCCATCGCCGATATACAGCGACAGGTTGTCGATGGCCTTGAAACCGTCGAAGCTGACCGTGACCCCTTCCAGATAGAGCAGGATGCCGTGACTGGCATCGACCGATGCATCGACCGTGCGGATGCCGCCTTCGATATCGGAAATCAGTTCGCTCATGAGGCAGCCTCCGCCCGGCGGCGCACCAGACCCATCAGGCCGTGTGGCAGGAACAATGTGACCGCGACGAACAGGCCGCCGAGGGCAAACAGCCAGATTTCCGGCAGGGCCCCGGTCAGCCAGGACTTGGCAAAGTTGACCAGCACCGCGCCAATCACCGCGCCGACCAGGGTGCCACGGCCACCGATCGCGACCCAGATCACCGCTTCGATGGAATTGATCGGCGCGAATTCACCGGGATTGATGATGCCGACCTGCGGCACATACAGCGCGCCCGCCACGCCGGCCAGGATGGCCGAGAAGGCGAATACCAGGGTTTTCACCCGCTCGACGCGATAGCCAAGAAAGCGGGCGCGATCCTCGCTGTCCCGAATCGCCACCAGTACCCGGCCCATGCGCGTCGACACCAGCCAGCGACAGGCCAGATAGCCAGTGGCCAGGGCCAGCGCCGAGAGCATGAACAGGACGATGCGCGTGCCTTCGGCCTGCAAAGAGAAGCCCAGCACGTCCTTGAAATCGGTCAGGCCGTTATTGCCGCCAAAGCCCATTTCGTTGCGGAAGAAGGCCAGCATCAGCGCATAGGTCAGGGCCTGGGTGATGATCGACAGGTACACACCCGACACCCGCGAACGGAAGGCGAACCAGCCGAAGATGAAGGCCAGCAGGCCGGGAATCACCATCACCATCAGCACCGCAAAGCCGAAGCTGTCAAAGCCATGCCAGTACCAGGGCAGCTCCTTCCAGTTCAGGAACACCATGAAATCGGGCAGCAGCGGATCGCCATAGACTCCGCGCGTGCCGATCTGGCGCATCAGGTACATGCCCAGGCAGTAGCCGCCAAGGGCGAAAAAGGCGGCATGGCCAAGGCTGAGAATGCCCATGTAGCCCCATACCAGGTCCACCGCTACTGCCAGCAGCGCATAGCACAGGTACTTGCCGAGCAGGGTCACGGTATAGGCTGACAGGTGCAGCGCGCTGTCTGGCGGCGTCAGCAGGTTCAGTGTCGGAACGACGATGATCAGCAGCGCCAGCAGCAGCAGCAGGCCCAGGCCGGCGCGATCGGAAAGCAGCCAGGGAGGCAGACGCATGATTTAAACCTCCGCTGCACGGCCGCGCTGCGGAAACAGTCCGCGCGGGCGCTTCTGGATGAACAGGATCAGGAAGGCCAGCACCAGAATCTTGGCCAGCACCGCACCCGACCAGGGTTCCAGCAGCTTGTTGGCCACGCCCAGCGACAGCCCGGCCACCATCGTGCCCCACAGATTGCCGACCCCGCCGAATACCACCACCATGAAGGAATCGACGATGTAGTTCTGGCCGAGGTTGGGGCCGACATTGGTCAATTGCGACAGGGCCACTCCGGCCACCCCGGCGATGCCGCTGCCCAGACCGAAGGTCAACGCATCGACCCGCGCTGAACGCACGCCCATCGCCCGCGCCATGGCCCGGTTCTGCGCTACCGCGCGCACCTCCAGACCGAGTCGGGTGCGCTGCAGCGCCAGCCAGAGCAGCGCAAACACCACGATGCAGAAGCCGATGATGATCAGCCGGTTGAGGGTCACTTCCAGCGGTCCGAGCAGAATCGTGCCGCTCATCCATTCCGGTGTTGCCACGGAGCGGTTCAGCGGCGAGAAGATCGAGCGCACCGCCTGTTGCAGAATCAGGCTGACGCCAAAGGTCGCCAGCAGGGTTTCCAGGGGCCGGCCATAGAGAAAGCGAATGATGCCGCGCTCGATGGCGATGCCGACCAGCGCCGCGACCAGAAAGGCCAGCGGTACCGCCACCGGCAGTGACCAGTTGAGCGGCAGCCATTGCTGCACCAGCCAGGTGGTATAGGCGCCGAGCATCATCAGTTCACCGTGCGCCATATTGATCACGCCCATCACGCCGAAGGTTACCGCCAGGCCAATCGCGGCCAGGATCAGCACAGAGCCCAGCGACAGGCCGAAAAACAGGGTTTCCGCCCAGCTCAGCAGTTGCAGGCGGAATTCGGTCTTGGCCAGCGCCTTCTGCGCCGCTTCGCGCACATGGACATCGGCATCATCGGCCGCAGCGCGCATCAATCGGCCGCGAATTTCCGGCTGCGTCCAGCCGCTGAGCGCGGTGGCCGCCTGCGCGCGGATGGCGGCATCGCTGTTGCCTAGCTCGACCAGGGCCAGCGCCGCGGTCAGCAGCTTGCGGATATTCTCATCGGTTTCGACCGGTTGACGCTCGCGCAGTCGCGCCGCGCCCTCGGTCTGTGGGTTGCGCAGGAAGGCTTCAACCGCAGCCTTGCGCTGGACTGGATCGCTGCTGGCCAGGCCCAGACCGGCTAGCTGATTTTCAATCAGCGCCCGCAGGCGATTGTTGGCGCTGATGCGCTCCAGGTCGCGTTTATCCACTTGGCCAAGCGCCGCGCCGGTCACCGCATCCTCAATAGCGGGTTCAGCGGCATCGTTCAGGGCGATGACGAATTGATCATTTGCCGCGCGGTAATACAGGCGTCCGCCAGCCATGGCAGCAAGCAGCGGCACAACCCGGGGATGTGGCAACTGGACCAGGTTTTCAATCAGGGCGGCTTTTTCGGTAAATCCAGCCGTGCGCAAGGTCGGGAGAGCTGCGCGCAGGGCATTGTCATCAGCGGCCTGAACCGGCAGCGGTGCCAGCAGGCTCAGCAGCAACAGGACGAGACCGCCGAGCCCGGCGCGAATCAACGTGCGGGTGGTCATGGGCGATGCCTCTCGTGGGCAAGGGGGAGAAGGACGGGCCGGGGCGACACTCCTTCCTCCCAACAGGGAGGAAGGAGGGCGCAGGATCAGCAAAGCGTGTATTTCAGCTCAGGTCTTGGCGCGGTTGACGGAACTTAGAAGTTCTGTCCCGAGCACTTCTTGGTGACAGTGTTGTAGTTGCCGCACTTGATCTTGGGATCGGCCCAGTCGGCCGTGATGTCCTTGCTGCCCGGCAGGAAATCCGACCAGGCATCGCCCGGCACCAGATCCTTGGTCTTCCACACCACGTCGAACTGGCCATCGGCCTGGATTTCGCCGATGAACACCGGCTTGGTCAGGTGATGGTTGGGCAGCATCTTGGCTACGCCACCGGTCAGGTTGGGGGTTTCGATGCCGACCATGGCGTCGATTACCTTGTCGGTATTGGTGCTCTTGACCTTCTCGACAGCCTTCACCCACATGTTGAAGCCGATGAAGGTTGCTTCCATGGGATCATTGGTGACGCGCTTCTTGTCCTTGATGAAGGCGTGCCATTCCTTGATGAACGCATCATTGGCCGGGCTCTTGATGCTCATGAAATAGTTCCAGGCAGCCAGGTGCCCGACCAGCGGCTTGGTGTCGATGCCGGACAGTTCTTCCTCGCCGACCGAGAAGGCGACCACCGGGATATCGGTGGCGGAAATGCCCTGATTACCCAGTTCCTTGTAGAACGGTACGTTGGCGTCGCCATTGATGGTCGAGACCACGGCGGTCTTCTTGCCGGCGGAACCGAATTTCTTGATATCGGCCACGATCGACTGCCAGTCGGAATGCCCGAATGGCGTGTAGTTGATCATGATGTCCTCGTCCTTGACGCCCTTGGCCTTGAGATAGGCTTCCAGAATCTTGTTGGTGGTGCGCGGATAGACGTAATCAGTGCCGGCCAGCACCCAGCGTTCGACAGCGAGATCCTTCATCAGGTAATCCACCGCCGGAATCGCCTGCTGATTAGGCGCGGCGCCGGTGTAGAACACGTTCTTGGACGATTCCTCACCCTCGTACTGCACCGGATAGAACAGGATGCCATTGAGCTCCTCGAACACCGGCAGCACCGACTTGCGCGACACCGAGGTCCAGCAGCCAAAGACCACCGCCACCTTCTCTTTCTGCAACAGCTCACGGGCCTTCTCGGCGAACAGCGGCCAGTTGGAGGCCGGATCGACCACTACCGCTTCCAGTTTCTTGCCCAGCAGGCCGCCCTTCTTGTTCTGGGCGTCCACCAGCATCAGCACGGTGTCTTTCAGAGTGGTTTCGCTGATCGCCATGGTGCCCGACAGCGAGTGCAGCACGCCGACCTTGATGGTATCGGCGGCCTGGGCCAGCGTGCTGCCCAGCGCCAGTGCGCCGGCCGCCAGCCAGGGGAGAAACTTTGGCAGGGTCTTCTTCATAGGCTTCCCTCGGAGTCGTGGTGGAGAACTCGCCCGGAATCGGGCTTGGGAAGCGTTTCCATCAAGGAGCGTGCCAGAACGCGGCACCAGCGGTTTTGGTCTGCGCTGTTGGGCGTTTTTCCGGCCACGACGCGGGTTGATCATGCTCCGTCATGCTGACCGGAGCGAAATCTTGGTGCAAAAAAGGAGCGGTGTACTGGGTTTTTGCCCGCAAACAGGGCGTTGATGCAATCGCGTGGCGCACGCCGGAGCAGTTCACCGCCTCGGGTTCAGTACCGGATGCCGCGTTCGATCATGCAGTCAATCACCACAGGATGATGTTGCCTGATCGGTACAGTAGGTAGTTGCGCCTAGTGAATGATCCACTGCGCGTCCGACACCAGACAGATGCCGCCGAAGCGCTTGAGCAGTGGTCGGATGGCCTCAACCAGCGGCTGCAACTGTTCGTCCGGACAGGCGGTGAGCACGTAACTGTTCTTGAGCACGTCGGACAGTTGATCGCCCATGCGTGCGCCCCGGTCGCCTATTCCGGTGGCATCCCGGATCACCGTGTAGCCGGATATTCCTGATTTATCAAGAATATTCAGAATCTTGTGCAGTTCGAGGGAGTCGATGACGATCTCGACGCGTTTGATCGGATGCATAATTTACCTCCACAGATGATTGATGGCCTGCAAATAGAGCGGCAGGCCGACAATGATGTTGAATGGGAAGGTGATCGCCAGCGACATCGGGACGTACAGGCTGGGATTGGCTTCCGGGATCGCCAGTCGCACCGCTGCCGGGACTGCGATGTAGGAGGCGCTGGCGCAGAGTACGACAAACAGGAAAGCATCGCCGAGCGGCAACCCCGCCCAGTACGCTACGCCCAATCCCAGCGCGGCGTTGAGCAGTGGGACCAGGATGCCGAAGGACACCAGAAAAATCCCGGCCTTGCGCAAATCCCGCAAGCGCCGTGCTGCCACCAGGCCCATGTCGAGCAGGAAGAAAGCAAGCAAACCCTTGAACAGATCGCCAGTGAACGGTTGTAGCGCCTGCTTGCCGGATTCCCCGGTCATTGCACCGATCGCTAGACTGCCTATCAGCAGCAGCACTGAGCCATTGAAAAACGCGTCGCGCAACAGTTCCGACCAGGAAAATTCGCTTTTGTCCTTGCCCTGATCGTCGGTCCGAAACAGCCGGTAGAACAGTACGCCGATGATGATGGCCGGCGATTCCATCAAGGCCATGGCCGCCACCAGATGGCCCCCATAATCGATGTCCAGCTTGGTCAACAGCGAGGTGGCGGTGATGAAGGTCACTGCACTGATCGAGCCATAGGTGGCGGCGATGGCCGCCGCATCTGCCACGCCCAGTCGCCACCGCAGAATGAAAAAACTATACAGGGGTACAACTGAAGCCATCAGCATGGCCAGGGCAATGGTAACGGCAACCTGGTAATTGATCCCGCTTTGATACAGGCTCACGCCACCCTTGAAGCCGATCGCCAGGAGCAGATACAGCGATAGAAATTTGGCAATGGGCTGCGGTATTTCCAGATCGGAATGCAGGAAGACCGCCAGCATGCCCAGGAAGAAGAACAGGATCGGGGGGTTGAGAAAATTGGAGAGAATCAGGTCGATGTCCATATGTACAGCTTATGGTTGGGAGTGGAAAATGCGCCTGATGGATAGGCGTTTGAAGGTGCGAACCACCCGGTAACCGGCTGCAGTGGTTCAGGTCGCCGGTTCCCTCCCTGCGCCCAGCATGCCGCGTTCGATGATGAAGTCGATCACCCGGTCCAGGCCCTGGCGGGTCTTGAGATTGGTGAACACGAACGGCCGTTCGCCACGCATGGCCCCGGCATCGCGTTCCATGACCGCCAGCGATGCTCCAACATGAGGCGCGAGGTCGATCTTGTTGATTACCAGCAGATCGGAACGGGTAATGCCTGGGCCGCCCTTGCGCGGAATCTTGTCGCCGGCGGCCACGTCGATGACATAGATCGTCAGATCGGACAGCTCCGGGCTGAAGGTAGCGCTGAGGTTGTCGCCGCCGGATTCCACCAGCACCAGATCAAGATCGGTAAAGCGTTCGCATAACTGCGTCACCGCCGCCAGATTCATGGATGCATCCTCGCGAATCGCGGTATGCGGGCAGCCGCCGGTTTCCACGCCGACAATCCGTTCCGGCTCCAGCGCCTGGGCGCGGGTCAGGAACTGGGCATCCTCGTAGGTGTAAATGTCATTGGTCACCACCGCGATCTGGTAGCGATCGCGCAGGGCTTTGCATAGAGCTTCGACCAGGGCAGTCTTGCCGGAGCCAACCGGGCCGCCCACACCGACGCGCAGAGGTTGTGAATGCATGCGGAAACCTATGGTGATGGAGAGTTGAGAGGGTTGAGGGAAACGGTGCGGGCGACCGATCAGGAGCGGAACAGCCGCGAATACTGGGTTTCATGCAGCGCCCCGGCCAGAGCCAGCCCCGGCGCGGTAGCACCAATCTCGGCATCGGTCAGTGTCAGGCCATCCTGTACGGCCTGCACCAGAACCGGTCCCGCCGCGACCAGCAGGCGCTGACTGGCGGTTTGACCAAGCGGAATCAGCCGGGTGGCGGCGGTAACCTGATTTTCCAGCCAGGCCCAGCCATAGCCGGTGGTTGCTTCTGGCAGCGGAATGGCCCAGCGCAGCGTCGCCAGACTGAACAGGGTGGCGAAGCAGACCCGCGGCGCGTTCCGCCAGGGTTGTGCCTCATTGATGCCCAGATCGCTGAGCAGCCGCGCCAGTGCCGCGCCAAGCTGCGTATCCTCGCGCTGCAATTCCGATGCCTCACGCGCGGCATGCAGGCGGGCGGTCCAGTAGCGTACCCGCTCCTGATCGTGCTCCGCCCAGCCCTGATAGAGACGGGCAAAGACCGGCAGATCCAGATGGCGCAGGCTGTGATTGAGCAGGCCAAGAATCCAGGCGCTCGCGCTGGCCTCATCGCGCACCCAGCCGCGATCCACCGCGCATTCCAGGCCCTGCGAGTAGGCATAAGCGCCCACTGGCAGCGCCGGACTGCACAGTTGCAGCAGGCGCGGCAGGGCAGCGGCACTAATGGGCATGGTCATGATGTGCGCCCTGTGCACCGCCATAGGCGCCGGCTTCCGGTTCAAACGGTGCCTGCTCGCAGCACAGCTCCAGACCGAGTTCGCGCACCATGTCGTCGAGCACATGGTCATGCAGATAGCGCAGCCAGCCGGGACCGATTTGCAGGGCGACGTGGCGGTTGCCGAGATGATAGGCGGCGCGGGCCAGCAGCAGCGGATCACTGCTACGTGCGGTGGAGACGGTTTCCGCTGCCGCGCGTACCTCAACCAGCAGGCCATTGGTGGTGCGCAGCCGATCACCGTGGCGCAGCACCGTGCCACGCGGCAGGAATAAACCGACATCGGCGCCATTGTCCAGACAAGTGCGCAGGCGGCTTTTCTGGCGGGCCTCGAAGGGCAGGGTAAGCGTGATATCGGCGGGCGCGCTGGTCTCGGCCAGCCGCTCGTTGATGCGCAGTTCCAGCGGATCTTGGGTGTCCATGCGGAGTCTCCGGGGCAGATTAAGCGGCGAGGGGATAGGCGTGTTAGTGTCCCATGGGCAGCCATATCGGGGAAAGCGCACGGGTTCTGACCCGGCAGCTTGTCATTGCCGGATGTCAAGTCGGGCACCGGGCGCGCGTGCTATCATCAATAAAGCTCGCGCCGACCGTCGCAGATGGACGCGGCGCGGGTTTCAACCGCGCACAATAACTTCGAGGGAACTCTCATGGCCGAACATGCTCCCGATAACAGCCGCCGCCGTTTCATCAAACTGACCGCGATCGGCCTGGCCGCCGCGCCGTTTGCCAATGCCCTGCTCAGCGGCGCTGCCAGCGCAGCCGATGCCGTCAGTGAAAGCGATCCGCAGGCGACTGCTCTGGGCTATGTCGCTGATGCCACCAAGGCCGCCAAGCGCACTGACGCCGCTGCCATGTGCAGCAACTGCAATTTCTACTCGGGCAAGGCTGGCGAGGCGAGCGGTCCCTGCGCCCTGTTCCAGGGCAAGCTGGTCACTGCCAAGGGCTGGTGCACCGCCTGGGCCAAGAAGCCGGCCTGATCGCGCTCTGGCTGGACAAAACCCCGTTCCCGCCTTGGCTGGAGCGGGGTTTTTATTGGCCGGCTGTTGTCAGTCTGTCGTTTGTAGTGAGTGCATCGAACCCCGCGACCCGTCGCCTATTTGCCGCGCCTGCGGTCCAGGCGCCAGACCATATCCTCCAGCAGCGTGCGGTATAGACTTTCCTTGAGCACCGCGTCCTCGATGCCATGGTCGATATTGGGATTGTCGTTGATTTCGATCACCACGACGCCCTTGGCGGTCTGTTTCAGGTCAACGCCATACAGACCATTGCCGATCAGATTGGCGGCCTTGAGCGCAGTTTTGACCACGACATCCGGCGCTTCTTCAACACGGAAGGTCCGCGAATCGCCCTCGCGGGTCACGCGCCCCTCGCCCGGTTTGTGGTTATAGATCTGCCAGTGTTCTTTGGACATGAAGTACTGACAGACGAACAGCGGCGTCTTGTTGAGAATCCCCACCCGCCAGTCGAATTCCGTGTAGAGATACTCCTGCGCCAGCAGCAGATCCGAGGATTTGAACAGCTTGCCAGCCATGTCCAGCAGTTCACTGCGATCATTGACCTTGAACACTCCGCGCGAGAACGAACCATCAGGAATTTTGAGTACGATCGGGTAATCGATCTCGCTGTCGACCCGCTCCAGATTATCGCGCCGGACAATGACTGTGCGCGGCGTGCGGACCCGGTTATTGCGCAGCAGTTCATCCAGATACACTTTGTTGGTGCACTTGAGGATCGAGTCCGGATCGTCGATCACCACCATGCCTTCGCTCTCGGCCTTCTTGGCGAACTGGTAGGTGTAGTGGTCGATGCCGGTGGTTTCGCGGATGAACAGGGCATCGAACTCGGCCAGCCGCCCGTAATCCTTTTTCTCGATCAGTTCGATATTGACCCCACACTCGCGGCCGCTTTTGATGAACTGCTGCAGGGCCTTGGGGTTGGAGGGCGGCATGGCCTCCTTGGGGTTGTACAGGATTGCCAGGTCATAGCGGTAATTGCTGCGTGTCCGCGGTTGGCGCCAGCGCCGACTCAGATAGGTGGCCAGCGCCCCGAGGAACAGATCTTCCTGTTCCGCCGATAGCGATTGCAGGTGCAGGGCCTTGAGAGTGGCGATGCGCCATTTGCCCTGCAGGCGGAATTCGACCCGCAGCATCGGCGAGCGGAACACGTCGAACAGTTGCCGGGCCAGATCCTGCAATTCCTTGGTGGCGCACTGGCCAAAGAAAATATCCAGCTCAAAAGCAGTAGCAGTGAAACCGGGCCGCGGCTTGCCGAGCACCTGCTGGACCCGGTCATCGAGATCCTCGACATCGAGGCTGTAGATCGATTTGCGGCTCAGGTCATTGAGCGTGCGCACGCTGGGAATGACCCGATGGCGGCGTGCCTCGGCGAGCAGCGAGCAGTAATAGCCGACGCTCAGATAGCGATAGCTGCGGCACAGGTTGAGCACGCGCACATTGCGACCGGTGGCGTATTCGGGCTTGCCCAGGTAATCCTTGGCGGCGACCACGGGCAGCTTGGGAAAATGCGTTTTCCAGTCGGTGGGGTTTTCCACCAGGATGATGTGATCGGCCATCGGTGTAAAACGAAACTCCTGAAGCAGGGGGGGTTAAGCCAGGACAGCGCTTGTCGAATCGGTGCGGGAGTCTGAGCGGTAGAGAATCAGTACCGCTTTCTGCGCCGCCTTGCCATAGCGGGCCATGCGCTGGAATTCACGGTGTGGGATCGGCATGTTCACCGAGTCGGTCACGGTTTCCCCATCCTCGACATTGACCAGCGGATCGTGGACGTAGATGAAGCGTTCATCGAAACCGGTAACCACCACCCAGTGCGGGAAACGCTCGCCATAGATGCGGTAGGAACTGATCAGCACCAGCGGAATGCCGCCACCTTCGAATTTACGGCGCAGATCATCGACGCTCATGCTGCCATAGCAGAGCAGCACCGGCAGGCCGCGCAGTTCCTCGATCCAATCTTCCTGCACCAGGCGCATCACTTCCTTTTTTTCCGGGCAGCGCACCGAGTCAACCAGGAACACGCTGTCCTCGTTGACGTGGATTTCCAGGGCGAAGCCGCGGCGATAGGCCGACAGCGCCAGACCATAGGGACCACAGCCGCCATGGCCGGAGGTCATGAAAATGGTGGTGGCCTCGCGCCACAGGCGCAGCTCCAGCGTTCGATTCAGCTCCAGGCCCGGATCGAGCGCCTTCATCGCCATCATCAGCGCCGCCGGCCCGCAGGTGAAATCCAGGGTCTGCTGGTAATAGGGCACGCGCACCAGATCGGCTTTTAAATGCGGAATCAGGCGCTTTTCAAAGCGCAGCGCATCCATGTGGTCTTCGTAGTAATCCAGCACTTCCTTGAACTGACGATAGCCGTGGTGGCGGAACAGCGCCAGTGAGGCGGTGTTGTCGCGGCGAATCTCCAGGCGCATCGATACGCAATCCTGCTCCAGCGCGGCGGCCTCGGCGGCCTGCAACAACTGCGAACCGATGCCCTGGCCGACGCACTCGGGATGCACGGCAATCGAGTACAGGCGCGCCATCGAGGTACCCTGCGAGAACAGCAGCAGCACATAGCCACGCAACCGATCGCGTTCCTCATCGAGCAGGGTGACGGCATTGCCGCGGGTCAGCAGGTGGCGGAAACTGCGCCGTGTCAGGCGATCGCTCGTAAAGCAAAGGGTTTCCAGGGCCAGCAGCGCGGGAAGGTCGTTCAGGGTGGCGTGACGCAGCATGGCGGTTTAAAACGGTTCCAGAAACGGCAATGGATGAAGAGGGTCGGACAGTGTGGCGAACGGCATCGAGCAAGGCGGTTCGGCCAGGGCGGCCAGGAGCGCGGGGGACCAACCGGTGAATACGGTATTATCACGCAGTATCCATTGCCATCGCCAGTGAAATCACCATGCCAAGTTCCTTCGCCATGCCGCTGCTGGACCGTATTCGTCAACTGGTGGCCATTCCCTCGGTGAGCAGCGTGTCACCGCAGTTTGACCAGAGCAATCGCCCGGTGATTGACCGGCTGGCCGAATGGCTGGATGACGCCGGTTTTGCCGTGCGCATCGAGCCGTTGCCCGGGCGGCCGGACAAGGCCAACCTGATCGCGACGCTCGGCCGTGGGCCGGGCGGGCTGGTGCTGGCCGGGCATACCGATACCGTGCCCTTCGATGCTGGGCGCTGGCAGCATGATCCCTTTGCCGGCACCGTTGCTGACGAGCGCATCTACGGTCTGGGCACCGCCGACATGAAGGCGTTTCTGGCGCTGGCGCTGGAGGCGGCACGCAGCTTCCACGCTCGCGAACTGCAGCAGCCGCTGGTGATTCTGGCCACCGCCGATGAGGAAAGCGGCATGGACGGGGCGCGGGCGCTGGCCGCTGCCGGGCAACCGCTGGGCCGGCATGCGCTGATTGGCGAGCCGACCGGATTGAAGCCGGTGCGCATGCACAAAGGCATTCTGATGGAGGCAATCCGCCTGAAAGGCCGCTCCGGGCATTCCAGTAATCCAGCCTTGGGTGTGAGCGCGCTGGAGGGCATGCATGCCCTGATTGGCGAACTGCTGCGCTGGCGGGCGGAACTGCAGACCCGCTACCGCAATCCGCTGTTCGAAGTTGAGGTGCCAACGCTGAATCTGGGCCACATTCACGGTGGCGATAATCCCAACCGGATTTGCGCTGACTGCGAACTGCACATCGATATTCGCCCCTTGCCGGGGATGTGTCTGGACGATCTGCGCGCCGAACTGCACGGGCGTCTCGGCCAGTTTTTGACCGACAGCGCCCTGGAACTGAGCTTCACGCCGCTGTTCGAGGGTGTCGAAGCGCTGGATACGCCGGCGGCGGCAGCGATTGTGCGCGCTACCGAGGCGTTGACCGGGGCGCCGGCGGGCGTGGTCGGTTTCGGCACCGAGGGGCCGTATCTGAACGCGCTGGGCATGGATACGGTGATCCTCGGTCCCGGTAGTATTGACTGCGCGCATCAGCCCGATGAGTTTTTGCCGCTGGCGGCGATTCCACCGACTCTGGATCTATTGCGCGCTCTGATCGACCGTTTCTGTGTGTGCGCTGCCTGAGGACAGCGGGCCATGGTGCATCTGTCGGTGGTGCTGGGCGCGCTGGGTCCAGTGTTCGCGTTGATTCTGCTGGGTCTGGGCCTGCGCCGCAGTGGGTTTCCCGGTGATGATTTTTGGCCCGCAGCGGAACGCCTGACGTATTTTTTGCTGTTTCCGGCGCTGCTGTTGCACCGACTGGCATTGGCGCGATTGGATCAATATGCGGTTGGACCGGTGCTGGGTGTGATCGTGGGCATGCTGCTGGCGATGAGCGCCCTGCTGTACCTGCTGCGGCCCTGGCTGCGGGTGAATGGTCCGGCGTTTACATCGGTGTATCAGGGAGTCATACGCTTTAACAGCTATGTCGGGCTGGCCGTGGTGCTGGCGGTGCTGCCACCGGCTGGGGGCGTGGTCGCGGCGCTGGTCATGGCGATCATGATTCCGCTGATCAATGTTCTGTGCGTGCTGGTGCTGAGCATGCATGCCGGTGGAACGGCGACGTTGGGCGGGGTGACGCGCGGCCTGATGCGCAATCCGCTGATTCTGGCCTGTCTGGCGGGAATTGCGCTGAGCCTGAGCGGTGTCGGCTTGCCCTGGGGTACGGCGGCCCTGCTGGAGGTTCTGGCGCGGGCAGCGCTGCCGCTGGGCCTGCTGGCGGTAGGCGCGGGCTTGCATCTGGAGGGTTTGCGCCGACCGGGATTGCTGGTCGCGGCGAGCGCGCTGAAGTTGCTGGGCCTGCCGTTGCTGGCCGCGCTGCTGTGCGCGCTGCTTGGGGCCGGTGCGTTGGAAACGGCGGTGCTGATCAGTTTCGCGGCGCTGCCGGGCGCATCGACCGCTTATATCCTGGCGCGGCAAATGGGCGGTGATGCGCCACTGATCGCGGCCATCGTCACCGTGGAGACGGCGCTGGCCTTGGTGACGCTGCCGCTGGTGCTGACCGGGGTGGTGGCGGGATTGGCGGCCTGAAGCGCTGCCGGCCTGTCAGCCGCGCACCTCGACCCGGCTTTGCCCGCTGGACTCGCGCTGCACATGAATCTGCACGCCGATGCGCTCGGTCATCTCCTGCACATGGGAAATCACCCCGACCTTGCGTCCCTGTGCCTGCAGGCTGTCGAGCGCAGCCATTGCTACCTGCAGCGTATCGGCGTCGAGGCTGCCAAAGCCCTCATCGATGAACAGTGATTCCACCCGCACCCGGTTTGACGACAATGATGCCAAGCCCAGTGCCAGCGCCAGTGACACCAGAAAGGATTCGCCGCCGGACAGGGAATGCACCGAGCGGGTTTCGTCGCCCATATCCTGATCAACCACCATCAGATCCAGCGTGTCCGGGATGCGCTCCAGGCGATAGCGGCGCGCGACATCACGTAGATGGTGATTGGCATTTTTGAGCAGCACATCAAGCGTGTACTGCTGGGCCTGATTACGGAATTTTTTACCGTCCGCCGAACCGATCAGATCGCTCAACTGCCCCCACAGCCGGGCCACGGCGTCCTGCTGGCTGATGCGTTCCTGCAGCTCGCGGTTTTTCCCGCGTCGCTCATCATCCTGGCGCAGATGCAGTTCGGCTTCGGCAGTCTGCCGCTGTGCGTCGGCCAGCCGATCCTGAATCTGCAGATGCTCAGCCAGCACCGCATCCAGCTCCGCCGCGCCGGCGCGCTGCTGTTCATGCTGTTGCCGTTGCGCCCGGCGTTCGCGCAGCACGGCTTCCTGCTGACTGACTGCCTGCGCCAGCTCCTGCAATAACTCGCGTTGCGCCCTCAGCCAGGCACTGTCATGAGCGAGCAGGGTGTGCAGCGCGCCGGAGTCGAGCGGTTCATGGGCATGGCGGGTATTGAAAGCGGCGAGCCAGTGCTGCAGGGCCGTCGTGGCCTGTTGCAGCGCCTGCTGGCGTACGGCAAGCGTTTCCTGCTCCCGCTGCAGCGTGGTATCGGCGCTGATCCGGCGCTGGCTGGCCTGTTGCAGCCTTTGTTCGCGCTGTTCATACAGGGCACGTGCGTCCCGAATCGCCTGATCGAGTCGCCCTTCCACGCTCGCCACTTCGAGTCCGCCGAACAGGGCCTGGCGCTGCTGACGCCGATCTTGTAATTCACGATCAGTCTGCTGAAAGTGTGCGGTGATGCGTTGCTGCTGGGCGAGCTTGTCGGCGACGCCCGCGCTCTGGGTGCTGATTTCGATGTCGAGCGCACCGAGCTGCTGTTGCTGCTGGTCCAGTGCGGCGCTTTGCCGCTGCCATTCTTCGACCCGTTGCTGGCGCTGAGTGTGAAACTGCTGCGGATCGGCCTGCCACAGCGGTCGCCAGTCATGACCGGCAAAAGCCGCGTTCAGGGCATCAAGGCGCTCGTCCCGCTGCCGCTTGCAGTCTTCCTGCTGCTGGGCGGCGCTGTGTACGGCCTGCGTGGCCCGCTCGTGAGCGATCCGGGCCGCGTTCAGGGCCTCGCGCGCATTTAGATGCTGCTGCTGTGCCTGATCACGGGTTTTCCGGGCGTCATCGCGCTGCCGGGCGAGCTGGCGCCGTGTGTTTTCCTGTTGCGCGAGTTCGTCCAGTGTGTGGCGGGCTTGCTGCTGCTGTTCGGCCAGCCAGTGCGGCGTGTCCGTGGCGGCGCGGGCCTGCAGTTCCGCCGCCAGCAGTTGTGCATCCCAGTTGGCCTGATAGCGCTGCACCTCCGCATTCAGTAGCGCCTGTTCCCGATCCAGAATCGCCAGCCGCTGGTGATCGTGGTCGCGCTGGGTCTGTTGCGTGGCCCGCTGGGTGAGCAGTTGATGCAATGCATCGCGGTACTGCCGTACTTCCGCGTCAAGGTGAGTGAGCAGGGTGCGGGAAGGCGCTGACCCGTCAGCGTAGGGATGTGCGGTCGCGCCGCACACCGGGCAGGGCGAGCCGGATTCCAGATGCTTGCGCAGGTTTTCCGCAGTATCGGCGCAGGCAATCTCGGCGAGCTGCAGTGCTTTTTCGGCCTGTTCCAGACGGGCCTTGAGGACGGGCTGTTCGGCGGCGAGCTGCTGCAAAATGCCATCCGCCCGGGCGCGCTGTTCGCGGCGGGTGCGCTGCTCGTCGTCCAGCCGGCGCTGCTGGGTGCGGGCGGCATCGAGCGTTTCCCAGAGCTGCCGGGCCGTGGCCAATTGATCGGCGCGCTGTTGCGCGGCCTGCCGGCGGGCTGCCAGTGTTTCGTCATCGAAGCCGGCCAGTTCAGCCAATATGCTCTGTAACCGGGCTTCCGCCGCTGCGAGCATTGCCTCAGCCTGGGTGCAGTGTGCGTTGGCCTGATCCAGTGCCTGCCCGGTGCGCAGCGCCTCCTGCTGGCTGGCAAGGGTCTGCTGCTGTGCTGTCTGCAGATCGCTGTGCAGGCGTGCCGCCTGGCTGAGCAGCACGTCCCAGCGTGGCCAGTCCCCGGCGAGCAGGCGCAAGGGCTGATGTTTCGCCAGCCAGGTGCGGGTGGTTTGCATCTGCTGATCCAGTTGCTGGCGTTCCGCCTGTCGTGTGGCCAGTTCCTGCCGGGCGGTTTCTGCAGTCTGTTCAGCCTGGCGCTGCTCCTGTTGCGCAGTCTGGTGACCGGGCACGAGCGCCCTGATTTCGCTGTCGAGAGTGCGGGCGCGCTCCAGATCGGCACGGGCATCGAGGCGCTGCTGTTCGCGGGCGGCCAGCGCCTGCGCGGCCTGATCGCAGGCCGCTTTGGCCACTGCCTGCTGCTGGTGCAGGGCGTCACGCTGCTGTGTGCTGGTCTGCACGGCACGCTGGCAGTGCTCACACTCGGCTGTAGCGCGCTCAAGATTCGCCGACAGTGGCCGGGCATCCTGCACTGCTTCGACCCGGTTCACATATTGGCGCTGCGGCTCGGCGGCTTCGCAGCGGGTGCGCGCGGCGCTCTCGCCGGCCAAGGCCTGCTGTTCCTGCTGTTGCAGCTCCTGCCAGCGCTGATGCCAGCGCTGCTGGTTTTCCAGTTCGGCTTTGCGCTGCAGCAGGGCGCTCACGGTGGCGCGGGCCTCGCGCAGGGCCTGTTCCAGCGTGGCGCGGGCATCCTCGTCCAGCGGCTGCTGTCCGGCGCATTGCCGCTGCAGTTCCTCCAGTGCCTGCTGTTCGGCCTTGGCGCGCTCGAAGGCGCGGATCGATATGCTGGTGTAGATATCCAGGCCGGTCAGTGTTTCCAGCAATGCCGCCCGCTCGTCGTCCTTGGCTTTGAGAAAGGCAGCGAATTCGTTTTGTGCCAACAGCACGGCACGGGTGAACTGGGCGAAATCCAGACCGATGCATTGGCGGATCGCATGCGTTACCTCGGTCTTGACTCCGCCGATGCGCTCGATGGGCTGACCCTGGTCATCAAGCCGGTGCAGCAGCATTTCGGTGCTTTGCAGCCTGCCGTTCGCCTTGCCACGTGCCCGCCGCACGCTCCAGCGCGCCCGGTAGCCGTGGCCATCGTTGCCGATGAAGTCGACTTCGGCGAAACCGTCACCGGTGCCCCGGCGCAGCAGATTGCGCGAATCCTGCGGAGTCAACGTGTCAGTGCCGACATCGGGCACATTTGCATTCTTGCTGGTGGCGTGGCACAGGCGCGGTGTCTGGTCGTACAGCGCCAGGCATAGCGCATCGAGCAGAGTGCTTTTGCCGGCGCCCGTCGGGCCGCAGATCGTGAACAGGCCGGCGCCATTCAGCGGCTCCTCGTGGAAGCACAGGGCAAATTCACCCGCCAGTGAGGCCAGATTCCGGCCGCGAATAGCGAGAATTCTCATTGCGAGGACTCCGGAGCAATATCAATGCCCGACAGCAATTCGGTGAAGGCGGCCAGCAGTGCCTTATCGGGTTCTGCAGTGTATTTGCGCTGATGGAGTTGGCGGAAAATGTCATCCGGCTGCAGTTGCCGCAGTTCATCGAGCGATTGCGGGCGCTCGGCATTGGCCGGGCCACTGCTGGGGTAATGGGTTTCGATGCCGGCCAGTCGCACGGGCTTGCCGTGCAGCGCGCTTTCAACCCGGGCGCGCAGGCCCGGTTCCGGCGCAGTTTTCAGCACCCGCACCTGCAGATAGGGCTGCTGCGCGTGCGGCCGCTCGGGCAGTGCCAGGGCCTGCAGTTCGGGCAGAACAACGTCGTCAAATAACGCCGGCTGCGCGGGAATGCGCAGCAGCTCCACCGGGCGCGGCACCGGCAGGGCAACGACCTCACGCAATGCCGCGCCGTCGAGTTCGATGCGCAGCACCTGATGGCGATAGTCGATTTCGCTGAAGGACAGGGGTAACGGACTGCCGCAATAGCGCACCCGCTCCTGGCTGCCGACCCGCTGGGCGCGATGCAAATGGCCGAGGGCGACATAGGCCAGGTCTGGAGCGAAGATCTCCACTGACAGGGCTTCGGCGCCGCCAATGACGATGCGCCGCTCGGAATCCCTGGACACTTCGCCACCGTGCATATGGCAGTGACCCAGGGCAATCAGCGCCTGATCGGGTTGCCGGCGCGTCAGGGCCTGATCCAGTGCCTGCCGATACAGAGCGCGGACGCCATCCAGATAGGCATCGCCCGGGGTATCGATTTTCGGGACATCGCCGGGACGCAGGAAAGGAATCGCCAGACACCAGGCCGCAATTGCACCCTGGCGATTGCGCAGCGGTACGACCAGGCGATCCAGTTCGATGCGCTGTTCGGCATCGCGCGTGATGTAGCCGATCGGCGTGGCGTCAAGTTCATCGAGCAGGGGTGCCGGGGCTTCCAGGCGTCCTGGTGAATCGTGATTGCCGGCAATGATCACCGTATGCAGGTGGGGCAGGCGCTGTTTGGCGCTGCTGAGAAAGCGGTAGAACTGTTTTTGTGCTGCGGCGGACGGATTGGGATTATCGAAGATGTCGCCGGCAATCAGCAGTGCATCAATCTGTTCATTGTCCAGGGTATCGAGCAGCCAGTCGAGAAAGCACTGGTGCTCGTAACTGCGGTCGAAATCAAGCAGGGTCTGGCCAAGATGCCAGTCCGAAGTGTGCAACAGGCGCACGATGCAATTCTCCGGGTCATGTCGAAAGTTTAATCGAACGAGGCATTTCCTGTGGAGTGTTGCGCCACTTTTATGAATGAGACTCAGGCATTCCTGTAGAACTCCTCATGCGCCTCCTGCGTGTTCAGGATGCAGGCCGATTGACCATGGCGTTGTCTGGACATGATGGCAAGCACCGGTTCACAGGTCAGGCCCTTTGCTCCAATATTAACCTGTTCGCCATGATTGACCATCAAGGCGCCCAGCAGGTCCGGGCTGGTATTGCAAATGCGGACATTGATGTAATTCGCTACCTGAAAGGATAACGGACCTTCAAAATTCAGCACCGATGTGTGCGTTTGTCCATGCGGGATCAGACTGGCAGGAAGCGAGTCATGGTTGTGTTGCAGATTCATCGTCGGCATGCGCGCCCGTTCGTTCATGCTCAGACCTTGTGGCGACATGGTTGAAACCAGACTGGATTGGCGCACGGAGAGTTTCGTTGGATCAAAGGGCTGATTGGCGGGAATGAGCGCATAGAGATCATAATCGCCATGAACATAACGCGGCACCAGTAAACCCATTTCGACCAGCGCGACACAGCCATAATGCCGATGCTGCGGGTTGGTCTGCAGCATGTAGGGCGTATGACAGCCGATTGGTTGCCGGTCATCGTCGAATCCATTGGGTGGTACGGTGATCAAATGGCAACTTTTCAGCCATTCCTTGCGGGCATCTCCGAGGCGATTGGCCGTGAATGCTTCGGGACGCAGGAGCGGCGAACATACAAGGCCCGCTGTTGAATAGTGCCCGACATCCAGATTGGCGGTCTTGGCTTTCATGTCGGCGCGCTTGCCGGTATAGCCGCGCCTGCCTATCCAACTGATCGTGGCGCGCCCGGTCTTGCGCACCAGGATATGGCAGTTGAAGACCTGCGCTGCTTCGATAAAAAACATGAGATGACCGGGATGAATGAATTCGGCATATTCCAGACTCATGGTGGCGCTCCTGATTGGATGAAGATGGAATCTATGGCCGCTTTATGAAAGCTGTCGCGCTTGCCGCCATTTCTCGATCCAGAGAGTTAAGGTCAGCGCGCTGCCGCCGGTGCATAGCAGGCTGAGCAGCAGACCGAGATGCTCGGCCAAGTGGGCAAAGAACAGCGTATAGCCCTGAATGACCAGAAAGGTTATGCCATAGCCGCTGAGCATGGGCATTGCCGATCGCGCGCCCAGACCAATCAGTGCTAGATTCAATGCCGCCCATAGCGTATTGAACAGCAGCAGTTCGGCGGCGCTGGCCATATGCCAGCCGCTATCCAGATCGAAATTGCCAAACAGCGCCAGCAGCCACAGGGCCATTTCAGCAAAGAACAGTCCCGTCGACAACCAGACCTTGAAGAAGCCCCGATAGGGCGCCAGCGGTCCGGATTCACTCTGCCCGTGAATCACCGCGATCGCGATCATGGCCAGCGCCGCCGCCAGGAAACGCAGCGGATAATTCATGCCGAACCAGTATGCGCCCCAGCCCGAGGCATAACCGGTGAAACCGCCGAACCAGCAGAAAAACACCACCGCGCTTAGCACCAGCAGCAGCACATTGCCCAGCGCATAACTCAGACCAATCAGCAGCAGCAGGTCAATCAGCAGCAGCGCCGGCCAATTGCCAGAACCTGTTGCATACAGTGCGCCCAGGGTAAAGCTCAGGCCAATCAGCAGCAGGCCACCGAGCAGTTCCAGGCTCAACCCGCTCCAGACCAGCAGGGGCCGGTTGCGTTTGAGCCACTGACCGCCGCCGAAACTGGCCAGCATGGCTACGCCGAGCAGCAGCGCCAGCTTTTCCAGGGTGAACTCGAACAGCGTGTGGCCCAGAATCGCCAGCCCGGCCATGACGCTGACTGCGCCAAACAGCAGAAACCAGCGTCCCAGCGAACGCCAGTCCCAGCCGCTGAGGGGATAATCCTGACGCAGGTGCTGATGGGTCGCGCTATCTAGAATCCCCTCGCGCAGCAGAGCATCCAGTTCGCGGCGCACAGCGCGATTGCGGGATTGCGGATTCAAGATCTGTGCTCCGTGGTCTGTGCCTGCCGTTCGAACAGATAGCCGAGCAGCATGGCCAGTGCACCCGCCAGCAGGAAGAACAGACCGGCGGATAGTCGATCCCAGAAATGTTCGAAAAAGCGCGTGTATAGATCGATCGCCAGGAACACAATGCCAAAACCGCTCAGACGCCCATCGTGCAGGCGCGCCCCGGCCACGATCTGTGCGATGCCCGCCGCCGTGAACAGCAGCACCCAGCCCAGCACCTGACCGGACGAACCCAGACTCAGGAACCACAGCGACAGGTTCAGATACAGCAGGCCGAAAATCAGATACAGGCCGCCAAAGCCGGCACAGCGCCGCAGGGGCCCGCATTCCAGCCACCGTTCATGGCCGAGACCGAGCAGGATCGTGACCAACGCTATCACGGCCATCGACCGTTCATCCTGAATGGCAGCGAAATAGACGCCCTGGCCGCCATAGGCCGACCAGGCGCCGAGGCCGTGAAAAATCAGCAGCAGCGCCAGCAGCAGAGGCCAACGCAGGTGATAGGCATAGGCGGTCAGCGCCGCCAGACCGCCAGTCAGTAGCAGCAGCAGCGGCACGTGTGTCCCGGCGCTGTCGCCCTGCAGGGCAATCTCCAGCAGCAGGCCGGTGCCAAACACGGCGGCCAGACTGGCAGTCACCAGCACTGCACCGCTGAAGGGGTAGCGCTGGCGCGGGTCGGTGGCCAGACGAATGCCAAGCCACCCCAGCACCATGCTCACCACGCCCAGCAGCAGCGCCGCGAACAGCGCCGAATCCGTCATCAGAGCGATAAAGGCCAGCACTGCCAGCCCAAGCTGGAAGATGGCGAACAGCCCCAGCCATTTCAGCAGCGCGGTCATGAAGCGGTCGCGACTTGCGTAGCGCAGCAACAGGGTATCGAGCAGGGCGCGGTCAATCAGGCCACGCTGATGCCAGTCGGTCACTTCGCAGGTCAACAGGTCGCGGGTGCTGGAGCGCATGGTTTAAAGTCCAGTTTTTGCATGGGCGGTTGCCTGCATAGCGTTCAGGAGTGTGCTACCCACAAGTATGGACGCAGCCTGCCACCGCTGCGCAATATCGCTGCGCAGGCAGAACAGGCCTGCAGGGAGAACACCCGCATGTTAAATCACAACGGTCAAGTGCAATGGCTGATTTACGGCGCTAACGGCTACAGCGGTGAACTGATCGCCCGCGAGGCGCAACGGCGCGGCTTGAGGCCGGTGCTGGCCGGGCGCGCGGTGGACCGTATCGCGCCTCTGGCGCGGGAACTCGGTTGCGAGTACCGGATATTCGCGCCGGGCGATGATGGAGCGGTGAAGGACGCTCTGACCGGCATGGCGCTGCTGCTGAACTGTGCCGGACCGTTTTCCGCAACTGCCGCGCCCCTCGCTGATGCCTGTGTGCAGGCACGGGCGCATTATCTGGACATCACCGGCGAAATCGACGTATTCGAGGCGCTGCACGGTCGCGATGCCGCTGCGCGCGCGGCAGGCAGTGTGCTCTGTCCGGGCGTCGGTTTCGACGTGATTCCTACCGATTGCCTGGCGGTCGCGCTCAAGGCGGCCTTGCCGGATGCAAGCCATCTGGCGCTGGGCTTCGATTCGCATTCCGGCTTCAGTCCCGGCACGGCGAAAACTCTGGTCGAAGGTCTGGGCAAGGGCGGGCGGATTCGCCGCGACGGGCGGCTGCTCACGGTCGCGCCGCTGTGGAAGCTGCGCCCGATCGATTTTGGTCGCGGCACGAAAACCGCCATGACCATTCCCTGGGGCGATGTCGCCACTGCGTTTTACAGCACCGGGATCGCGCATATTGAAACCTATGTGCCGGCAGCACCGGCCCTGTTGCGCTGGCGCCGCTGGCTGCCGGTGCTGCGGCCATTGCTCGGTCTGCCCGTGGTGCAAGCCCTGCTCAAGCGCCGCATTGCCGCTACCGTGCGCGGTCCCGATGCCGAGCGCCGCCAGCGCACGCCTACCTGGGTCTGGGGCGAGGTGGTGAATGATGCCGGCGTGTGCAAAACCGGATTCCTGCAGACTGCCAACGGCTATGATGTGACGGTGCAGGGTGCCTTGGCGGTGGCAGAATACCTGTTGTCGAATACGCCCGCCGGCGGCTATTACACCCCGGCGCACTTGCTTGGCCCGGGCCTGATCGAGACCTTGCCGGGTTCTTCGCCGATCCGTATCACCGCATCCTGATTGATTCGTCCGTTTGCCGGAGACCTTCGCCGCATGGCTCATGACAATGAATTCACGCTGTTGCAGGAACGGCGCTTTCTGCCGTTCTTCATTACCCAGTTTCTAGGTGCATTCAATGACAATGTATTCAAGAACGCCCTGATCATTCTGATTGCCTTCCAGATAGCCTCAGCCGATCCCAATCGTTCCAGTCTGCTGATCAATCTGGCCGCTGGACTGTTCGTGCTGCCGTTCTTCCTGTTTTCGGCTACCGCCGGGCAACTGTCCGATAAATACGAGAAATCGCGCTATATCCGCTGGGTCAAGTTTCTGGAAATCATCATCATGCTCGGCGCGACCGCGGGTTTTCTGCTCAACAGCGTGCCAATGCTGATTGCCATGCTATTCATGATGGGCTTTCATTCGACCCTGTTTGGGCCGGTCAAGTACAGCATCATGCCGCAGCACCTGAAGCCCGAGGAACTGGTGGGCGGCAATGCCTGGATCGAAATGGGGACCAATATGGCCATTCTGCTGGGTACGCTGCTCGGTGGCATTCTGATTGCCCAGCCACAGGGTCATCTATGGGTGTCCTGTGCAGTCGTGATCATTGCCGTACTTGGACTGCTCAGCAGCCAGTGGATACCACCGGCTGCGCCGGCTGCACCCGATCTGAAAATCAACTGGAATCCGGCCAGCGAGACCTGGCGCATTCTCAAGTTCACGTATCAGAACTTCACCGTGTTTCAATCGGTACTGGGGATTTCCTGGTTCTGGTTTCTTGGCAGCGTTTATCTGGCGCAATTACCCAATTTCACCAAGTTCAGCCTGGGGGGTGGCGAACATGTGGTGACTCTGTTGCTGACGCTGTTCGCGATTGGCATTGGCATCGGGTCGCTGCTGTGCGAACGGCTGTCCGGGCGGATGGTGGAAATTGGTCTGGTGCCGTTTGGCGCCATTGGTCTGACCGTGTTTGGCGTTGACCTGTTTCTGGCCACGCCGGCGACGCCGCCGAGTGGCGAATTGCTGGGCATGCTGGCCTTTCTGGCCGAGCCGGGCAGTTGGCGGGTGGTGCTGGATGTGATCCTGATTGGCGCCTTTGGCGGTATTTATATCGTGCCGCTGTATGCACTGGTGCAGCAACGCAGCGAGCCGAGTCATTTGTCGCGGGTCATTGCGGGCAACAATATTCTCAATGCCATTTTTATGGTTGCGGCAGCGCTGATTGCGGTGGTGCTGCTTGATCGGGGTTTGAGTATCCCGCAGGTTCTGCTGGTGATGGCGATTTTTAATGCGGCCGTGGCGATCTATATCTTCGCCCTGGTGCCGGAATTCCTGATGCGCTTTATCGTCTGGATTCTGGTCAATGTCGGTTATCGACTTAAAACCGAGGGCCTGGAGCAGATTCCCGCGCAGGGGCCGGCCGTGGTGGTGTGCAATCATGTCAGCTATATGGATGCGCTGGTGGTGATTGGCTGCTGTCGGCGGCCAGTGCGTTTTGTGATGGATCACCAGATTTTCAAAATTCCGCTGCTGAATTTCGTGTTCCGCACTGCGGGCGCGATTCCGATTGCGTCGCTGCGTGAGAATCCGCAGATTCTGGAACAGGCTTATGATCGGGTGGCCCGTTATCTGGAAGAGGGCGAGGTCGTCGGTATTTTCCCGGAAGGGCGCCTGACCGATGATGGCGAAATCGGGGTATTCAAGGCCGGTATCGAGCGGATTATTCAGCGCACGCCGGTGCCGGTGGTGCCGATGGCCTTGCGCGGCCTGTGGGGCAGCTTTTTCAGTCGCCGTTATGGCGGAAAACCGATGGCGGCAGTGCCGCGCCGGTTCTGGTCACGGATCGAACTGGTAGTCGGTGAGCCGGTGCCGGCGGAACAGGCGACTTCGGCGCTCCTGCGCGAACGGGTGGTGGCACTGCGCGGTGATCGGCCCTGAACGCAGCGCTACGCTGCATAAAGAAAAAGCCGCCCCGGAATGGTGTGTTCCGGGACGGCCTGGGCCGCTTGTGGCAAGCGGGGATGGTTTACGGCGCGTCCTTCTTCGGCGCGGCGGCCTTCTCGGCGATCTTGTTTAGATCATCGGCGGTCAGCTTGTCGTCATAAATGCCGGCGGCAACCTGGATATCCGGCTTGAAGGACACATCAGCGCTGTGCGCAAAGGAGATCTTGCGCGAGGCCTTGCCTTCGCCCGGCTTTGGCCACCAGTACTCAACCCAGCCACCGTTGGTCTTGGCGCCGGCCTTGCAAAGCTCCTCAAACAGCGCCTTGTCTTTGTCGTCCTTCATTTGCAGGATGGGCTTGCCAACCAGATCGGGGCGCAGTGGGTGGGCGATCATCGCATCATCGCGGCAGCTATAGACAAATACATAGCTGTCCTTCCACACCCAGCGGGCATCCTTGTTGTTGTTGAAATCGGCAAAGCCGGCCAAGCCCTTGTCGTGCAGGTATTGCGCGGCTTCGTGGACCTTGGCGACCACTTCCTCAGCGGAAGCGGTGCTGGTATCGGCGGCCAGCACCGGCGCGCTGCCGAGGGTCAGGGCCAGGGCAAAACCCAGGGTCATCTTATGCATGTGTAATCCTCCTGAATAAAGGTGGTGGGCGGCGCTGCTCAGGCGATCCAGGGCTTGCCCGCCGGCAACAGCTCACGGCCGAACAGTTCGTTGAGGATGATGCGCGCCATCATGTACCAGGCCATCAGCGCACAGACCATCAGCTCATAGCCGGCGATCACGGTCAGGCCCGGGTAGCCGAAGTGCGCCAGGTCGAGCAGGATAAAACCGACCAGCAGCAGGCTGAAGGTCAGGGCCATGGCGCCGTGAATACGCATCGCGCCGATCCACAGAATCACCGAAAACAGCGTCCAGGCCACCAGGAACCAGCCGACATCGGTGGTGCTGGCCTTGAAGAGATCATAGTTGTTGCCCAGCAGCATCAGGCACAGCGCAATCCAGAACGCGCCATAGGACGTGAAGGCACAATAGCCGAAGTTGTTGCCGGTCTTCATTTCCTGCAGGCCGGCGATGAGCTGCGCCAGTCCGCCGAAGATCAGCCCCAGCCAGATCACTGGGCCCATGCCCATCCAGCCGACGTTATGGAACTGCAGCATGAGGGTGGTCAGGCCAAAGCCGGCCAGACCTACGACAGCAGGATTACCAAGTTTTTGTTCTGACATTGCTTTTTTCTCCCGGGGGACGTTGTTGTTTCAATCATGAGCGCTACGGGTTTTTCGCGGATGGGGAATGGTGCCTCACAAGGGCTTTGTCATGTGGCCCCGTTGATCATGCCAGCGGGGCCGGTGCTCCAGCGGTTATGGGACAGCGGGATTCTCCAGCCGGAAACAGATCAGCCGGTCCAGGCCGGCTGCATTCAGACCATCACCAGTTTGCGACGATACCCCTCTTCCAGCGGCGCGTGCCAGGTCGATTCGTTGTTGTCCCACAGCACCGGCAAGACAAAGGAAGTGCTGTTGGCGGCCTTGGGCGCCTGCTTCCACTCGCCGTTGAGTTTAGTGGCCCAGTGCGGCGTAAGCGCGGGATCGTTGATGAAAGCCTCGGTATCGAGCCGGGTATGCCCGTCAATATCACGGATGTCAATGATAATGGGCCCGACATAGGAGTTTTCCGGCCAGGGAAAGAAGCGCCGGCGGGTATGGGGCATTTTCGGCTTCACATCGCCGACCAGATCACCCATTGAAATGCCCTTGGGGGGTTTGCGCGGGTTGATGCCGGCGTAGACCATGCGCACGTTCGGTGCGGTGATGGCGGCGGCGCCCATGGCGCTTTTATAGGCACTGAGCAGTGTGGGATTTGCGCCGATGTTGCAGCCGCGGATATGGATGATCAGCTTGCGGGCGCGCAGCTTGTTGAGCTTGTCCACCAGGCGCTGGGCGGTGGCGACCTTGACGCCCATCATCGTGGCCGCGTTCTTTAGGCGCGCATCATCAGCAGCCAGCGTACCCTTGGCGGCCGCGTCGGCCAGGGTTGAGAGCAGGGCGATGACCGCGCCCGTGGCAGTGAAGGCGGACTCCCGGGCGAATTTGATCAGCAGGCCATGCTCGGCGTGGCCGTGGCTGACCACGACCTGATGGCTGTTGGGCTCGCCGGCGAGCAGTTTATCGAATAGATCCTCAAGGCTGGTGAAGCGGCTCATGGTGCCGGTACGGATGCGCCCCGGCCCGATGGTTTCAAGGCCACATTGACGGTAGAAGCGCTCGATAATCTGCGCGCCTCTGATATCGGCAATAAGCACGGGAGCAGTCGATTCGCCGGCCATTGGGTGTTCTCCTGACGCCGCATCGGATGAAGAATGAACAGGGTATCCCGCGAAGGGGTTAGGCAATTAAAGCAGATTTTCAGCGTGCCGCGCTGTGTATCGCTTTGCCGATATGGAGCGGAAAACCGCTGCCCCGCAACCGCTTCGGGGCAGACGGCTATCGCTTCAGGCCTGCCTGTCAGCCCTGTCGCGCCGCGCGCTTGCGGTCATTTTCCAGCAGCAATTTCTTGCGCACGCGGATGGACTTGGGCGTGACCTCGACCAGCTCGTCATCGTCGATGAATTCCAGCGCCTGTTCCAGGCTCATGCGCACGGGTGGGGTGAGCAGGATGTTTTCATCGGAACCGGCGGCGCGGATATTGGTGAGCTGCTTGGCCTTTAGGGGGTTCACCACCAGATCGTTGTCGCGCGAGTGGATGCCGACGATCATGCCTTCATAGGCCTCATCACCGGGGCCGACCATCAGCCGGCCGCGCTCCTGCAGGTTGAACAGCGCATAGGCCAGCACCTTGCCGGTGGCGTTGGCGATCAGGACACCGTTGGCGCGCGCACCAATTGCGCCCTTCTTCTGCGGGCCATAGCGGTCGAAGACGTGATAGAGCAGTCCGGTGCCGGAGGTGGCGGTCATGAACTCGGTCTGGAATCCGATCAGGCCGCGCGCCGGGATCAGGTAATCGAGTCGCACCCGGCCCTTGCCATCGGGCTGCATGTCGAGCAGATCGCCGCGCCGTTCGCCGAGCTTTTCCATGATCGTGCCCTGGTGCTGCTCTTCGACATCAACGGTGAGCTGCTCATAAGGCTCGCAGGCTTCGCCGTCGATCTCGCGCACAATCACTTCCGGGCGCGATACCGCCAGCTCATAGCCCTCGCGGCGCATGTTCTCGATCAGGATCGACAGGTGCAGTTCACCGCGCCCGGACACCTTGAATTTGTCCGGGTCGTCGGTGTCCTCGATGCGCAGCGCCACGTTGTGAATCAGCTCGCGATAAAGCCGTTCGCGCAACTGGCGACTGGTGACGTATTTGCCTTCGCGCCCAGCGAAGGGCGACGTGTTGACCTGGAAGGTCATGCTCATGGTCGGCTCATCGACCTTCAGCGGCGGCAGCCCCTCGACCGTGCCCGGATCGCAGAGCACGTCGGAGATACCCAGCCCGTCCACCCCGGTGAAGGCGATGATGTCACCGGCGGCGGCCTCGGGGAATTCGATCCGCTCCAGGCCCTGAAAGCCCAGGACCTGCAGCACCCGGCCATTGCGCCGGTTGCCCTGGTGGTCAAGGATCACCACCGGGGTGTTGGTCCTGATGCGGCCGCGCCGGATGCGGCCAATGCCGATGACACCGACGTAGCTGTTATAGCCCAGCGAGCTGACCTGTAGCTGGAAGGGACCGTCGAGATCGACCGCCGGTGGTGGCACGTGCTGGACGATGGTTTCGAACAGCGGAGTCATGTCGCCCCCGCGCACGTTCTCATCGAGTCCGGCATAGCCCTGCAGTGCCGAGGCGTAGATCACCGGGAAATCCAGTTGTTCATCGGTCGCGCCGAGGCGGTCAAACAGGTCAAAGGTGCGGTCGAGCACCCAGTGCGGGCGCGCGCCGGGCCGGTCGACCTTGTTGATCACCACGATGGGCTTGAAGCCCATGGCGAAGGCTTTCTGGGTGACGAAACGGGTCTGCGGCATCGGTCCATCGACTGCATCGACCAGCAGCAGCACCGAGTCGACCATCGACAGTACGCGCTCGACCTCGCCGCCAAAGTCGGCATGTCCAGGCGTGTCAACGATGTTGATACGGTAGTCGCGCCAGTGCAGGGCGGTGTTCTTGGCCAGGATGGTAATGCCACGCTCCTTTTCGAGCGCGTTGGAATCCATCACCCGCTCGGGCGGTGCGGCGCGGTCACTGAAGGTACCGGACTGCTGCAGGAGCTTGTCCACCAGCGTGGTCTTGCCATGGTCCACGTGGGCGATGATGGCGATGTTGCGAAGTTTTTCGATCACGGTGCGCGTCTGTTGGGCTGAAATCAGCCTGGCATTATACCGGACTCGCACCGCCGGAGTGGCGACCGGATGCAGGAGGCTGGAAACGACAAGGCCCCGCACGGGGGCGGGGCCTTGTTCGAGCGGCTTTGGTGGCCGGACCGACTGCTTACTTGACTGCGACTTTCTTGACCATGGTGGCCTGCGGACCCTTGGGACCGACTTTGACGTCGAATTCGACTTTCTGGTTTTCCGCCAGAGTTCGGAAACCCTTGCCCTCGATCACCGAGTAGTGCACGAAGACATCGCTGCTGCCGTCTTCAGGGGCAATGAAACCGAAGCCCTTGGCCTCGTCGAACCACTTCACAGTACCAATGCGCATTAATGCAAAACCTCAAAGCTAAATACGGTTCTTCTGCCGTGCCGCTTGTTTCCCGATCCTCAGTCGGCGGGTTATGCAAGGGGCCAGACGCCGGGCTCCTGGAGGTTTATAACCTCCGCCCATAAACGACACTACGCGAAAGCACTATGTTCCGCAAGTTAATTTTATGTGCGTTTGCACAGGGTTAGTGCAAAAATGCACAGCTTTGCGCGCGTGCCTGATTCAGAAACCTTTTCAAACAGACTGTTGGACTTTGCCGTGGAAAAACTGCTTGTTTCCCTGCGCGATCGCCTGTTGGCGTGCCCGACAGGCGATCGCGCCGTTCTTGCCCGCCGTCTGCAGGGCGTGCGCCGGCGCCTGCGCGAGGGCAAGCCGATTGATCAGGTTCTGGCGCAACTGGTAGCGGCGATTGACAGTGCCGAAGCGCGCCTGCGCGAACGCCGCGCCGCCTTGCCGGTGCCGACTTTTGATGACAGCCTGCCGATCAGTGCCCAGCGCGAACGCATCGCCGCGGCCATTCTCGCCCATCCGGTGGTGGTGGTGTGCGGCGAAACCGGTTCCGGCAAGACCACGCAGCTGCCCAAGATCTGCCTGTCATTAGGGCTGGGCGCGGCCGGCCTGATTGGCCATACCCAGCCGCGCCGTATCGCGGCCCGCGCCGTGGCGACACGTATCGCCGCTGAACTGGGCACCACAGTCGGCGGCCAGGTTGGCTATAAGGTGCGCTTTTCCGACCGGGTCGGGCCGGATACGGTGGTCAAGCTGATGACCGACGGCATCCTGCTCGCCGAAACCCAGAGCGACCGCCAGCTTGATCAGTATGAAGTGCTGATCATCGACGAGGCCCACGAGCGCAGCCTGAACATCGACTTCCTGCTCGGCTATCTCAAGCGTCTGCGGGCGCGCCGGCCAGAACTGAAAATCATCATCACCTCGGCGACCATCGATCCGGAGCGCTTCGCGCGCCATTTTGACGGAGCGCCGATCATCGAGGTCTCCGGGCGCAGTTATCCGGTGGAATTGCGCTACCGGCCGCTGCTGGCCGATGACGAGGACCAGCGCGATCGCGACCTGCAGCAGGCGATTCTTGATGCGGTGGATGAACTGTGGCGGCACGGGCCGGGCGATATCCTGATTTTTCTCGCCGGCGAGCGCGAGATTCGCGAAACCACCGAGAGCCTGCGCAAGCATCATCCGCCCAATACCGAGATTCTGCCGCTGTATGCGCGCCTGTCGGCGGCGGAGCAGAACCGCGTGTTTCAGCCGCATGGTCGGCCGCGCATCGTCCTGGCCACCAACGTTGCCGAAACCTCGCTGACCGTGCCCGGCATCCGCTATGTGATCGATCCGGGTACGGCACGCATCAGCCGCTACAGTCCGCGCAGCCGCATCCAGCGCTTGCCGGTGGAGAACATTTCCCAGGCCAGCGCCCGGCAGCGCGCCGGTCGCTGCGGTCGGGTCAGTGCCGGCATCTGCATTCGCCTGTACGCGGAAGAGGATTTCCAGGCCCGCCCGGCCTTTACCGATCCGGAAATCCTGCGCACTCATCTGGCGGCAGTGATTTTGCAGATGAGCGCGCTGCACCTGGGCAAGCCGGAGGATTTTCCCTTCATCGATCCGCCCGATGCGCGGCAGATCAGCGATGGGTTCCGCCTGCTGTTCGAATTGCAGGCAGTTGATGAGCAGCGCGGTATCAGCGAACTCGGCCGGCAACTGGCCCGGCTGCCGGTCGATCCGCGTCTGGGGCGGATGCTGCTGGCGGCACGCCAGGAAGGCTGCCTGCGCGAGGTGCTGATCCTGGTCGCCGCGCTGGCGATTCAGGATCCGCGCGAGCGTCCGCTGGACAGGCAACAGGCCGCCGACGAGAAGCATCGTCGTTTCCGCGACGAGCAGTCCGATTTCCTGGCCCTGCTCAACCTGTGGAACTACTACCACGAGCAGGCGCGGCAGTTGTCGCGGAACCAGTTGCGCAACTGCTGTCAGGCCGAGTTCCTGTCCTTCGTGCGCATGCGCGAATGGCATGACCTGCATCAGGAACTGCTGGGCCGGGTCACGGAAATGGGTCTGCGCCTGAACGAACAGCCGGCGCCTTATGCGGCTCTGCACCGGGCGCTGCTCACCGGCCTGCTCGGTCATCTGGGGCTGAAGCAGGAGGAGCATGCCTATCTGGGCGCACATGGGCGCCATTTTCATCTGTTCCCCGGTTCCGGGCTGTTCAAAAAGCGCCCGCGCTGGGTGATGGCGGCGGAACTGGTCGAAACCACCCGCCTGTATGCGCGCGGCGTGGCCCGCATCGAACCGGAATGGGTGGAGGGCCTGGCTGGACATCTACTCAAGCGCAGTTATGCCGAGCCGCATTGGGAAAAGCGCAGCGCACAGGTCGCGGCTACCGAGCGGGTCACTCTGTATGGCCTGCCGATCGTTCCGGCGCGCCGGGTCAACTATGGGCCGCTCGACCCGGTGCTGGCGCGGGAGATTTTCCTGCGCCAGGCGCTGGTCGCGGGCGAGTTTCATTGCCGGGCGCCCTTCTTTGCCCACAACCAGCAGGTGCTGGCCGAACTGGCTGAATTGGAAACCCGTGCCCGCCGCGATCTGGCCGAGGACGAGGAAGCGCTGTACCGCTTTTACGATGCGCGCCTGCCCGCAGGCATCTACAGCGGTCCGGGTTTTGAGAGCTGGCGCAAGCGTGCCGAGCGCGAGCAGCCGCATCTGCTGTTTCTGGACCGGGCGGCGCTGCTCGCCCAGGCGGGGCCGGTGGCCGATGGGGCGCGCTTTCCCGATCATCTCGATCTGGACGGCCTGCGTCTGCCCTTGAGCTACCGTTTTGCACCCGGCGCCGACGATGACGGCGTGACGCTGACCGTACCGCTGGCGGCGGTGAATCAGGTCGATCCGCGCCGGCTGGACTGGCTGGTGCCCGGCTGGCAGGCCGAGCGCATGGCGGCGCTGCTGAAATCATTACCCAAGGCGCTGCGGCGCAATTTTGTGCCGGTACCGAACTATGTGCAGGTGCTGCTGGAGCTGATCGAGCCGGGCACGCAGGCGCTGACGATGGCGATGGCGGCGCAGTTGCAGCGCATGACCGGGGTGGCGATTCCCGAGGAGGCCTGGAATCCGGATGCGGTGCCTGCGTATCTGCGCATGCGCTTTCGGGTGGTGGATGCCGAGGACCGGGAGCTGGCGGTTGGGCGCGACTGGAACGTGATCCAGCAGCAGTTGCGCGGTGCGGCCCAGGCCGGCTTTGCAGCGCTGCCGACGCCGGAATTCGAACGCGATCAGGTGCGTGACTGGGATTTTGGCGAGTTGCCCGAGGAAGTGAATTTCGTGCGCAACGGTATCCAGTTGCGCGGTTATCCGGCGCTGGTCGCGGCAACGGATGGCACGCTGGCCCTGCGGCTGCTGGATGCGCCGACGCGCGCCGAGGCGGCCAGCCGTGCCGGGCTGCGGCGTCTGATCGCCTGGCGGCTGGGGCCGGTGTTCAAGGCACTGGCGCGGGATCTGCCCAACCTGCAGCGCATGACCCTGCATTACCTGGGCCTGGGCACGCAGGAGCAGTTGCGCGAGGATCTGCTGGCGCTGATTCTCGATCGCGCCTTTCTGGCCGGGCAGCCGCTGCCACGCGAGCGGGCCGCTTTCGAGGCGCTGCTGGAGCGGGGCCGTGCGCGGCTGGGGCCGGTGCGGGTGGAGATGAGCGCGCTCGCCGAGGCGATTCTGGCCGGCTATCACGAGTTGCGCCGGGCGCTGGGTTCAGAAGCGGTGACTGGCGATGAAGCGCTGGCCGATCTGCGTGAACAGCTGGATTGGCTGATCCATCCGGGTTTTCTCAGCCAGACCCCGGCGGAATGGCTGCCGCATCTGCCGCGCTATCTGCGCGCCATGCTGCTGCGCCTGCAGAAGCTGCGCCAGGCGCCGGATAAGGATCGCCAGCGCCGCGCCGATATCCTGCGCCTGTGGCAACAGTGCAGGCAGCAGTGGCAGCGCAATGCCGCTCGGGAACGCGAGGATCCGGAACTGCTGCGCCTGCGCTGGCTGCTGGAGGAGCTGCGGGTTTCGCAGTTCGCCCAGGAGCTGAAGACCCTTACGCCGGTGTCGGTAAAGCGCCTTGAGGAGCAGTGGGCGAGGGTCAGGAAGGACTGAGTCGAAGACTCATCCGGGTGGCGTGCAAGGGTGCAGCCGCCCGGTTCGCTCCAAACCAGCCAGACCGGTCAGATACGGTTCCAGCAGGGCCTCGGCGACTGTGGCGACTGGCGGGCCATCGGCGATTTCCAGCTTCTGGTCGATGCCGAGGATGCAGATGCCATGCACGCCACTCCACAGGGCGCGGGCTGCCAGGGCTATCTCGGCGGACGACCGGCGCGGGCACAGCGCAGTGAGCGTGTCCTGCACCAGTGCGAACATGTTGCTCACTCGCTCGTTCAGGGACGGTGGCGTGGCCTGGCCCTCGGGCAGGTGGTGCTGATAGATCGCCAGCCAGCGGTGGCTCTGCTCCAGGGCGAAGGCGATATAGGTGTTGGCCAGCGCCCGGATCGCCGCGACCGGTTCCCGTTGAGCATGCCGCGCGGCCGCGAGCCGTTCGTGCAGGGTGTCCAGAGTGCGCTCGTTCATCTGGATGATCAGATCGTCGAGATTGTGGAAGACCAGATACAGGCTGCCGACGGTATAGCCGATATGAGCGGCGACCTTGCGCGTGCTCAGTGCGGCCAGTCCGCCCTCGGCGACCAGATGTTCGGCGGCTTGCAGGGCGATTTCGCGCAGCTCGGCGCGGCTGTGCTCGTTACGACGACCCATCGGCGATCTCCGCGGGTTTCAGGGACGGTAAAAGAGGCGTCGCCATAGCGCCAGCAGCGCCGGCAGCAGGCGAAAGACCCGCAGGTCGGCGCGCGCCTGCTGTTCTTCCATGGCCTGACGGCGCAGCTCAACACTGAGGCGGGCCCGCTGTTGCAGGATCTGCGCGCGCAGCCGGCCCAGCTCGTCAGCGCCCTTGAGCAGCGTCTGTTCCAGGGTCCGTTGTTCCTGAGCGTAGCGCTGGGCGAGCTGAGCAATCGCGCCCGGCTCGGTGTTCTGACGCGGATCGTAGCGGAAGCGCTGTTCCAGGTTTTGCCGCCAGGCCAGCAGAGCAGCGGCCCGGGGTGCGCCGAGGCGTTCGCCAAAGCCGGGAATGGCCCGCAGCGCCGCCGCGCTGACATCGGCGGCAGTTTCGATGCCGTAGGATTCCAGGGCCATGCGATCGGTGGCGCGGATACCGGGAATCTGTGCGGTATCCAGGAAGTGGCCTTCCAGAAAGGTCTGCAATTGCGCCTGGCGGCGGTCGCTGTCCAGGCGCTGTCGCTCGCTCAGGAAGGCGGTATTCAGATCGGCATGGTGCTGGCGCAGAGCCTGCAGCTCATGCAGCTTCTGCCGGAACGGCTGCTCGCTGGCCTGCTGCTGCCAGGCCAGTTGCAGATCAACCCGTTCCTGGCGCGTTGCCAGCAGCACCTGCCGCCGGCGCTGGTATTCGCGGCGCAGCGTGGCATCGCGCAGCCCCAGCCAGGCCAGCAGCGCCAGCGGTAGCCACAGCCAGAGCAGCGCCGGTTGCAACACGGTGGCCAGCAAAGCGCCGGCGCCCGCCGCTGTGCCCCGCAGCCGATCGAGAAGCTGCGCCTGGTGCAGCGCGTCCGGCAAGGGCGTTGGTTCCGGCAGCACCGTTGCGGTTGTGGCGGGCAGCGACTCATCACCGGGTGGCGGCAGGGCCAGAACGCGGCTCCATAGGCGGTCCAGATCAAATTCGCCATGCCCGGACGGCAGGCCATCGGCAGTCGATGGCGTCGGCGCGGTGAAAAAGCGCGTGCCGCTCGCCCGTTCCAGCGTGCACCAGGGACAGTTCAGCAGCCGCTGCGGATATTTGTGCATCGGGTTGCGGGCACAGCCCTGCAGCTCGGTGCCAAGCCGCTCCAGCGCCAGCCGCCAGTCGCGTGCGCTTGGCCGACCATGAGCCAGCGTCGGTGCCGCAAAGGCGCGTTCGAACAGCCCGGCGACCGTGTCAGGCAGCGCGCTCAGCGGCAGACTGTGCGGCGGCGGCTCCATACCGCGGCTGGCAGCGTGGCGGCCAAAGGCGAAGCGGCATTCGCGGATCGCCTGCTCGATGGGCATATCGCTGTTGTCGCGATAGCGGCCGGCAAAGGGATGGCGGCCGAGGAACAGCAGGTGAAAGCACAGCACGGCCAGACCGAAGGCATCATGATCCGGCGTGCGTTGCAAGCCCTGAAAGGGCCGGTCCTGCAATTCCGGCGCGGTGAACTGCGGTACACCGACCTCGCAGGGAAACAGGCGCTCGCCGGTATCGATCTGGAAGGAATCGCAGTCGATCAGCCGCACCAGCGCCTGCGCCGAGATCACCACGTTGCCGGGATTGACATCGCCGACCACGTGGCCCCGGGCGTGAATGGCCTCGAAGGCGCTGGCCAGATTGCGCGCGGCGTGGACCAGGAACGACCAGTCAGCGTGTGGAAACAGACGTCGGCGGTGTGCCGGTCCATACAGGCTGTGAATTTCGTGATAGCCATTGACCCGCGGCATGATGAAACCGCAGATCAGGCCGCCCGGCGTGGCGCGCAGCACATCCACCGGCCAGGCGGCAATTTCCAGCAGGCTCGGATGCGCCTGCCGGGCCATGTTTTCCAGCTTGAGCGCCTGCTGGCTGCTGGCCGGCTGGTGATAGACCTTGGCGACAAAGCCGGGCCGGCCCTGGATGGCGAAGACGCTGCCTTCGCCGCCGCGCCCGAGCGCTGCGCCCAGTTCCACCGGATTACCGGCGCCGCTATGCAGACGTGTTCCGGTCATCGGCGGAGTCGGGGTTGGTGCGGGCGACGGGCGGCGCGAGGGGAGAGGGTGTTGCAGCATCGGCGGATACACGTTCGGCAGCAGGCTCGGCGGTGCGGCGCGTGGCCAGGATCAGGGTTTTATCATCATGGGTGCGGGTGCAGATTGCCGGCCCGGTGAGCAGTTCGGCCAGCGCCGCGTTCAGCGTCACGGCTTCGCCCGCTGCAGTCTGGGCGCGCAGGGCGCGAAACAGCGGCCGGAAAAACGGCGCATGCGCCTGCCGGCTTGGGTAGTGCAGTGCCAGCCATTGTAGACCGTCGGTGAGCAGGGCGATTTCGGCGACGGTTTCGCGGAGCAGGACGCATTCCAGGCGCGCGGCGGCGCCGGTATCGGTGACGAAATAGGTTTCATTGGCATATTCGCCAGCCTGCGGCCAGAACTGCACCCGGTAATCATCGCCGCTGCCGAGGATGATGGCGCCATCACCGATTTGCAGCAGCAGCGCCCGATCATCCGCCAGCGCCGCGCCAAGCAGGGTGCAGGCGAACTCGCGTAACGGCTGCTGCAGGCGCCGCGCCTGTTCATCGAGCGTGGCCTGAACGCGCGCGAGCAGGACGGGTGCAGCGCTTTGCCAGTCATCACGGTCGGCGCTGTCGCGCAGCCAGTCGCTGAAACCGTCGAGCAGCGCCTGACAGGCCAGCGTCGCGCCAAGATCGGCCTGCGCCGCGCTACCGGCTCCGTCGGCGGCGGCCAGCAGCAGCACCGGACCACAGGCGCTCGCGGCCAGCCAGCGCACTGCGCAGGCATCCTGGCAGGGACGGCCCTCGGCGTGATGGGCAACGCCAGGCACGCTGGCCTGCGCGTAGCGCCAGTCGTCGCAATGCAAGGCAGCCACCCTACACGGACGCCCAGCCATCTGGCGCGGTCGGATTGCTCAGCGGTACCTCGGTGCCGGGTACCGAGCGCGATACCGAGCGCATCGAATTGGACAGCCACTGGAACAGTTCGCGAAAGCGCAGACCTTTCAGGCGCAGCGGCTGGCGCAGGGCGATGCGCTGCAGAATCTCAAGATTGGCGCCCTCGACGCCGACGGCAAAGAAGGCAAAGGCACGGCTTTCCTCGCCCTTGCGCACTTCAGCGGCTGCGGCCTTCCAGTCATCAGTAGGGCTGCCATCGGTGATCAGGAACACCCAGGGGCGGAAAAAGGGAATGCCGTTAGCCCGGTACAGGGCCTTGCGCTGTTGCAGCAGGTCCAATCCCTGCAGGATCGCCTGACCCATCGGGGTGTCCTTGCGCGCTTCCAGTGGTGGCGGCAGGAAATGCTCGGCGGTCTGAAACTCGCTGGCGATTTGCACCGGGCCGAAGCTGACGATGGCGATTTCGACCCGTTTCGCCGCCAGGCTGTCGGCGAGCAGTTCATCGCGGAAGGTCGCCAGACCCTGGTTCAATTCAGCGATCGGCGCGCCGTTCATGGACCAGGATGTGTCCAGGAGCAGCACGCAGGGGCAGCGCGGTTCGGGGTTGTCGGCGAATTCGATGGCGCTGAAATCGCCGTCGAATGGGGTTTGCCGGTAGGAGTCGAGTTCGTTCATCGTTTGGATACTCTGCGCAGGCGTCGTGAAGGGCGCATGAATGAATGCCGTGGGCGCAGGGCCTGAAGTCGGCAGTGGTGGACCGCTATAATGTGCGGCCATTTTAGGCAAAAGTAGACCAGGAAAAGTCGATGAAGTTAATGCGCGTGGCGATAAGCGGTCTGGTGGGGGTATGGCTGAGCGCCTGTGCGGTATCGCCCGTGGTCGAGACTCCACCGCCTGATTCGGCACCGGCGGTAGATGTGATGGCGCGTCTGCAGGCGCAGGAAACGCGCCTGGAACGGCTGGAACAGGCTGTGGCAACGCTGGGCAGTGCGCAGCAGGCCTTGCAGGCGCAGCAGGTGGCTCCGGAAGCGTTGGAGGGTATGCGCGGCGAATTGCGCCAGATGCGGGCGGCGCTGGACAAGCTGCGCCACCAGCAGCGGCAACAGCAGCAGGCCGCTGCCGCGCCCCGGCCAGTGCCGGTTGTGACTGCGGGCAGTGCCGCCAGCGATACGGCCCGTTATCGGGCGGTGGATATCGACCTGGGGCCCTTGCCGGATGGTTCGGGTTCGCGCTTGCTGCGGCCGATTCCGGCTACGGTGCCGGGGCAGGCGCGGGAGATTCTGGTGTATGTGCAGATCGCGACCGGTTATGTCGAGGGTGGCCCGCATCGTTTCCGTATCGCGACCCGTCTCGATGAGGGCCGGGAAGCGGCGTTTTACCTGTATGCGGTGGGGCAGGCGCAGCAGGGCTGGGCGTATAACTCCGACAATTTCTGGCTGCCGATGCCTGCCAATCGCGAGCTGGTTCTGGATGCGGAAGGCAAGCCCTTCTTTGGCGACTGGAACAGCAATGTGCGCATCATTGCTTATCGCTAGCACGCAACACTGTTCAGGCGATCCGTTGACATCCTCCCCCGCCTAAAGGCGGGGGATTCCTACGGTGCTCAAGCCGGCATTGATCCGGGATGAGTCGCTT